>PQAG01000209.1 GCA_003104895.1 Nitrosomonadales bacterium | reverse complement strand
ATTCCCTGCCACCGCGTGCTGGCCAAAGCGGGCCTGGGTGGCTTCATGAATAACGCCGATGGCAGCCCGCTGCAGATCAAGCGCTGGCTGCTGGAACATGAGCATGCTCAATTCAGAACTGCTGGATGAATTTTGCGATGCGCTGTGGCTCGAAGAGGGCCTGGCGCGCAACACGCTGGAAAGCTACCGGCGCGATCTCGGCCAGTTTGCCGGCTGGCTTGGGCGCGAGCGCCGGCTGAATCTGCTCGACGCGGGCCAAGCCGAACTGCTTGCCTACCTTTCGCACCAGTTCGCTGCGCGCATGAAGGCGACAACGAGCAGCCGCCTGCTGTCCAGCCTGCGGCGCTTTTACCGCTACCAGCTGCGCCAGGGAAAAATCCGGACCGATCCCACGCTGCAGATCGAAATGCCAAAATTGCCCCGCGCATTGCCCAAATCCCTGAGCGAGGCGGACGTGGAGGCCCTGCTGAATGCGCCGGACGTTGCTCAAACACTCGGCCTGCGCGACCGCGCCATGCTGGAGACGCTTTACGCCACCGGGCTGCGCGTGTCGGAACTGGTGGCGTTGCCGCTGCAAGGCTTAAGCCTGGAAATGGGCGTGGTGCGGGTGATGGGGAAGGGCTCCAAGGAACGCCTGGTGCCGCTGGGCGCCGAAGCGGTGGACTGGCTGCAGCGCTATCTGGCCGAAGCACGCCCAGACTTGCTGGCGGGCAAGCCTGCCTCTGTCGTGTTCGTGACCCAGCGCGGCGGTGCCATGACACGCCAGGCATTCTGGCATCTCATCAAGCGCTATGCCGCACAGGCGGGCCTGGCCAGCGCCCTCTCGCCGCATACCCTGCGCCATGCCTTCGCCACCCACCTGCTCAACCACGGCGCCGACCTGAGGGTAGTGCAGATGCTGCTGGGGCACTCGGATATTTCCACCACACAGATCTATACCCATGTCGCACGGGAGCGTTTGAAGAAACTTCATGTCGAGCATCACCCGAGGGGCTGATCGGAGGGCGTTTACAAGACAAGCAAAAAGGGGCGCCGTAGCGCCCCTTTTTGCTTACTAGTTGAGCTAAGAATTATTTGCAGGAACCGGGCAAATATTTAGTAGCGATTGTACCTGCTGCGCACTTAAAGGAACCCACTTTGGTTGGAATGGCGGCAATTGTAAGAGCGGTTGTTCCATCGGCAGCGGTTGGGGTCAGTGTGATGGTTTTGCCATCTACGGTGGCTTCGCCCGTTCCCTGCATGGTTACAGTTGCAACACCATTGGCGTCAGTTGCTATACTAGTAACGTATTTTGTTGCAACAGCGTTTTCGCATCCCCATCCATTCGCACCAGGCGCAGTCCCTGCACTAGCCGTTTGATAAACTTCTGCCACCGAAGTGCGGCAAGAGCTTAGTGCAAGAATTCCTTCAGAAACTTTTGCCTTGATGGTGTAGTCCTGATAGGCAGGCAGAGCTACAGCAGCCAGAATGCCGATAATTGCCACGACGATCATCAGTTCGATCAGGGTAAAACCTTGTTGTACGCTTTTCATGGTGTTTCTCCTCGACAGTGATTGAATCAGACAAAACACAAAAGTGTTTGATGACGTTAAAGCATGATGCGTGCCAGTTATGATTTTTCTGTTGTTGCGCTTACGTGTCTGCCGGAATTCCAGTTAAAGCACAAAGAATTTATGCTTTCAGGTGTGTCATGTACGCGAAATGATGTTTGCGTCATGTCAGGAAGTGACGTTTTGCGTCACATCGAGGGCGGGTGAGAGGGGCGAATAAGCAAGCCGGCCAAGTGTGGCCGGCTTGTCGGGTTGGTTGATGGCGCTCGGGTTAGGGTCCAAAGAACTCCTTGACCTTGTCCATCCACGACTTGGCGCGCGGGTTGTGGCGGTCGCCGTCGGCCTGGTTGAGGGCTTCCAGTTCGCGCAGCAAATCTTTTTGCCGTTCGGTCAGGCTGACCGGCGTTTCCACGATGACGTGGCACATCAGGTCGCCGTGGTGCTGGCTGCGCACGCCCTTGATGCCCTTGCCGCGCAGGCGGAAGACCTTGCCGCTCTGGGTTTCGGCGGGAATCTTGATCTTGGCGTGGCCGTCCAGGGTGGGGATGTCGATTTCCCCGCCCAATGCGGCAACGGTGAAGCTGATCGGCATTTCGCAGTGCAGGTCGTCGTGGTCGCGCTGGAACACGCCGTGCGGCTTGATCTGGATGACGACGTACAGGTCGCCCGGCGGGCCGCCGTTGACCCCATCCTCGCCCTCGCCGGAGAGGCGGATACGGTCGCCCTCGTCCACGCCTGAAGGGATCTTGACGACCAGGGTCTTGTGCCGCTTGACGCGGCCGGAGCCCTGGCAAGCGCCGCAGGGGCTTTGCACCATCTTGCCGCTGCCGTGGCAGCGCGGGCAGGTCTGCTGGATGGAGAAGAAGCCCTGCTGCATGCGCACCTGGCCGTGGCCGCCGCAGGTGGTGCAGGTCGTCGGCTGGGTGCCTGGCTTGGCGCCGGAGCCGTTGCAGGTGTCGCACTTTTCCATCGTGGGGATGCGGATCTTGGTTTCCGCGCCCCGGGCCGCTTCTTCCAGCGAGATTTCCAGGTTGTAGCGCAGGTCCGCGCCGCGGTAGACATTGGAGCGTCCGCCGCGTCCGCCGCCACCACCGAAGATGTCGCCGAAGATGTCGCCGAAGGCATCGGCAAAACCGCCCATGCCCGCGCCGCCAGCGCCACCCATGCCGGCCTGCGGGTCGACCCCGGCATGGCCATACTGGTCGTAGGCCGCGCGCTTGCCGCTGTCCGAGAGAATCTCGTAGGCTTCCTTGGCTTCCTTGAAGTGCTCTTCCGCCTTGGGGTTGTCCGGGTTGCGGTCCGGATGGTGCTTCATCGCCAGCTTGCGGTAGGCTTTCTTGAGTTCATCATCCGAAGCATCGCGGTTGACGCCGAGGATTTCGTAATAGTCGCGTTTGCTCATGTATGGTGAGGGGTGAGGAGTGAGGAGTGAGGAGCAGAGACGCAGGAAGCAATGTGCACGAAAGTGCCTTTACTCCTCACTCCTCACCCCTAACTCCTCACTCAAAACCCCTAACTCCTCACTTTTTTTCGTCCTTGACTTCTTCGAACTCGGCATCCACAACGTTGTCGTCTTCGGCCTTGTGCTCGCCGCCTGCGGCCTGGCCGGGCTGCTGCTCGGCGTACATCTTCTCGGCCAGCTTGTGCGATGCTTCGGCGAGGGCCTTGGTCTTGGCTTCGATGGTGTCCTTGTCGTTGCTCTTGAGCGCTTCTTCCGCATCCTTCAGGGCGGCCTCGATGGCCGATTTTTCGTCGGCGCTGATCTTGTCGCCGTACTCGCCCAGGGATTTCTTCACCGAATGAATCATGGAATCGCACTGGTTGCGGGTATTGACCAGTTCCACGGTCTTGCGGTCGTCTTCCGCGTGGGCCACTGCATCCTGCTCCATGCGGCGGATTTCCTCGTCGGAAAGGCCGGAGCTTGCCTGGATCTTGATCTTGTTTTCCTTGCCGGTGGCCTTGTCCTTGGCGGAAACGTGCAGGATGCCGTTGGCGTCGATGTCGAAGGTGACCTCGATCTGCGGCATGCCGCGCGGTGCAGGGGGAATGTCGGAGAGGTTGAACTGGCCCAGGCTCTTGTTGCCGGAAGCCACGTCGCGCTCGCCCTGCAGCACGTGGATGGTGAC
>PQAG01000208.1 GCA_003104895.1 Nitrosomonadales bacterium | reverse complement strand
ACCATGGGCCACCAGCGCAAAAATGGGAAAAGCCTGTTAAACCAGAGATTGCAGCTTTGCGGACTTTTCATTGTTGCATCGGATTGCATAATTTAATACTGGTGTTGTATTTTGCATCATAATATCACTTTTTGACTTCACACCAGAGATTTTTATGATCCGCAAAAACCCCAACGGCGACCTGCCGGTCATCCACGAATCCGCCTATGTGGACAAGACCGCAATCGTCTGCGGCAAGGTAATCATCGAGGAAAACGTGTTTGTCGGCCCTTACGCCGTCATCCGCGCCGACGAGGTGAACGAAGAGGGGGGAATGGAGCCGATCGTGATCGGCGCCAACTCGAACATCCAGGACGGCGTGGTCATCCACTCCAAGGCTGGCGGGCTGGTAAGAATCGGGCGGAACACCTCGATCGCCCACCGCTCGATTGTCCATGGCCCGTGCGAAGTCGGCGACCATGTCTTCATCGGCTTCAATTCGGTGCTGTTCAACTGCACCATGGGCGACCATTCGGTGGTGCGCCACAACTCGGTGGTGGAGGGCTGCGCGATTCCGCCCGGCTTCTACGTTCCCTCAACCACCAACATTCACTCCAGCGAAGAGCTGCAGACCATCCGGCAAGTGACGCCGCAGGCAGCGGATTTTTCCGAATCGGTGGCCCGCGCCAATCAGGAACTGGTGAGGGGATACAAGAAACTGCAGAACGAGTTCTGAGCGCTCACTGCATCTCCAGCTCATAACGCTTGAGCTTGCGCCACAGCGAAACACGGTCGATGCCCAGGATCTGCGCCGCCAGGGTCTGGTTTCCGCCGGATTCCTGCAGCACCCAGCGGATGTAGTCCTTTTCCTGCTCCTCCAGCGAGGGAATGCGCCCGTCCTTCTTGCGGAAAGTGCGGATGGACAGTTCGCGCAGGTCGTCGGGCAGATGGACAGCCTCGATCACCGGGCCGCTGGCGATGGCCACGCCGCGCTCGATGATGTTTTCCAGTTCCCGGATATTGCCGGGAAAATCGTAAACCTTGAGCAGATCCATGGCCTCGGGCGCAATCTCGGTCACATCCTTTTTCATCAGCGCCGCGTATTTGCGCAGGAAGTGGTAACCCAGCAGCGGCACGTCTTCCTTGCGCTGCGACAGAGGCGGAATGTGCAGGTTGACCACGTTGAGGCGGAAATACAGGTCCTGGCGGAAACCGCCCTGCCTCACCATGTCCTGCACATCGCGGTTGGTGGCGGCAATGAAGCGCACATCCACCTTGACCGGCTGGGTGCCCCCCAGCGGCAGAACTTCCTTCTCCTGGATCACGCGCAGCAGCTTCACCTGCATTGAGGGCGACATCTCGGTGATTTCATCGAGAAACAGGGTTCCGCCAGAAGCCGCTTCAAGCAGGCCTTTCTTGTCGCCGCCGGCACCGGTGAAGGCGCCCTTGACGTGGCCGAACAGCTCATTCGCGAGCAATTCCTCGTTGAAGGCTCCGCAATTGACGGCCAGAAACGGCCCCTCGCTGCGTTCGCTATGCGCATGGAGATAGCGCGCGAACAGTTCCTTGCCGGTGCCGGATTCGCCGGTGATCAGGATATTGCAGCCGGTGGGTGCGATCTGACGCGCCATTTCCAGCAGACGCTGGATGGAGGCATCCTGCGTGAGTATCCTGACCTTGCCCTGGAAACTTTCCACCTCCTCGCGCAGGCTGCGGTTCTCGCGCTTGAGGCGCACCTTTTCCAGCGCCTCGGCCACTACCTGGCGCACCTCGTCGAGCCGGAAGGGTTTGGCGATATAGTAGAAAGCGCCATGCTTCATCGCTTCCACCGCCGATTCCAGGGTGGCAAAGCCGGTGATCAGCACCACTTCGGTATCGGGGCAGGATTCGCGGCACTTTCTCAGTATCTGCATGCCATCCACCTTCTCCATCCGGAGATCGGTGAGCACCACGTCGAAGGACTGCTTCTCGAGGTAAGCCAGGGCATTGGCGCCGCTCTGGGTGGCGGCGACCTCGTAGCCCTCCTTCTTCATGACGTGCTCCAGATTCTTGAGGGCGACCTTTTCGTCGTCCGCGATCAGCAGTCTTCCGTTGTTAGCCATGCAATCCCTTTTTGCTCCCGTTTTCCCTCACCCCTTCCCTCTCCCGGTACCCGCATGGGGCATCCCCGCCGAGAGCGGCAGCAAAGCTGCTCGCTCTGGCGAGACGGGAGAGGGGGACGAGGGAGCGCCCTCGGCGCTGTTTTGATATAGCGGCAGACGGATCAGGAAAGCCGTACCCCTGCCGGGCTCGCTCTCCACCGCGATACATCCGCCATGCTCCTCGATGATTTCAAAAACGACAAAAAGCCCCAGGCCCGAACCCTTGCCCACATCCTTGGTGGTAAAAAAGGGATCGAAAATGCGCGGCAGAATTTCAGCGGGAATGCCGCTGCCGTTATCCCGGATTTCAATATCGACTACCGCGCCACGGCTTTCACAGCGCCCGAGGACATGAAAATGGGCGCCGCTGCCGAGCGGCGGGGAAACAGCGGCATCCTCGCGCAGCACGGCGCTGATGCGCACCTCGCCCGCTCCTTCCAGCGCCTCCAGCGCATTCTTGACCAGATTGAGGAAAACCTGCTGCAGACGCTGCTTGTCGCCCTGCAGCACAAGGCCCGCCGGCACCTCGACGGACAGGGTAATCTGGGCCGGCATCTGCCCCTTGAGAAAACGCAGGGTTTCATCAATCAGCTGCGCCAGATTCAGGGACTCGGCCCTGAACTCCCGGTCGCGCGCAAAGTCGAGCAGGGAGCGGACGATATTGCGCGCCCGGATGGTCTGCTCGTCGATCTGGCCCAGCAACTCATTCCTGAATGCCGGATCGGCCTGCTCTCCCTCCTCCATCAGTATCTGGCAGGAAGAGGAAATATTGGACAAGGGGTTGTTGAGCTCATGCGCCACGCCGGAGAGCATGGTGCCAAGCGAAGCCAGCTTCTCGGACCGCAGCAGGTGGCGCAGTTCAAGCTCACGCAGCACATGGTTGAAGGCATTGACCAGGGAGGCGATCTCGCGGTCGTTGGCGGGCATGTCGAGCCGCATCAGCTTGCCATTGGCCACCGCTTCCATGCTTTCTTCCATGTTCTTCAGCGGCTGGGCCACGCGCCGCGACAATATCTGGCCAATGGCGATCACAGCCAGCACCAGCAGCGCGATCGACGCAAGCAAAGCCAGCCGGTACCGGGCGACCGAAGTTTGCAGAGTGGAGCGTTTGGCCCGGGCGATTTCCTCGGCCACGGCGACGATTTCCTGGCCAAGTTTGCGGATACTGGCTTCCAGCCCTTCCTTGCGAGGCTCATCCCTTCCGCCCACAAACTCGTATTCGTCCATCAGGGCGGCATAGCGGTCCAGCCGGTCATGCAGCCCGGCAATCCGCGAAGTGCTGGCAAATGCGCCAAAGGCCTCACGGTTCTCACGCAGCAGCGCCTGCGCCCGCAAAATGTAGCGCCGGTTTTCGGCCATGTCCGCAGCCTGCCGGTAAAGAAAAAAATTCTTCTCGAAGCGGCGGACCTCCAGCGTGGCGTCGAAGAACTCCGAAATCAGACCGCCGGCAAGAATCTTCTCCTCGATCAAACGCAGTTCCACGAAGGCAAACAGCGAAATGCCGACCATCAGGGTGCCGATCGCATAGTAGCCGAAGGTGATTTTCTGGCGCAGGGAATTCATCGGCATGGAGAATACAGCAAAACAATTGCAATTTGCAACGAATCGATAAAGATTGGCAACACCTGATAAAAAGCCATCCAAATAGCGTTTTATAAACATAACGCACTCGCCAATTACAATTTGCAACATTGACAGCAGCCAGAACCATATCTGGCGATTCTCGAGTTTCTCCTTGTTTTTCAGAATGATAAGAATCGATTCTCAATGCTGGCACGAAAAACGCTAAGTGTGGCGCCATCCAAGGGAGGAACGGTGATGTCCCGAAAAGAACCGGCCCGGCCAGAACCGGAAAGAAAAGTGCTGCTTGCCGTGCGCGAGGACAGCATTGACCAGCGCCTGCTTTCATCCGCACTCAGCCTGTGCAAAAGAATGGACGCCGGCCTGGAAATCCTGGCCATCGTCAAGGGCGAGACATTGCCCCTGCCTTTGCAGGAGCTGCTTGAAGCCTTGCGCAAGGAAGGACTGTATTACAGCCTGACCCGGAAGCCGGCATTGCGGCGGCGCGACATTGTGAATTATGCCAACACGCACGAGTGTGTCACCGCCGTGGTGATCGACTCCCTGGAAGGCTGGGAGTCGCTGGCCCTGGACAGGAACAGCGACCCCTGGAAAAGACTGGAATGTCCGCTGGTAACAGCCGCCCCACGTAAAACGAGTCAGGAATAAAAATGCCCAGCGAAACAGCACAACAATCGACCCGGACCATGTCACTCACCAGAATCCTGCCATTTCTGCGCTGGCTTCCCCTGCGCACCGCCAACATCAAGGCCGATCTGATCGCCGGCATCACCGTGGCGCTGGTGCTGATCCCCCAGTCCATGGCCTATGCCCAGCTCGCCGGGCTGCCCGCCTACTACGGCCTGTACGCCGCCTTTCTGCCCGGCATCGTTGCAGCCATGTGGGGCTCCTCGGCCCAGCTCGCCACCGGCCCGGTGGCCGTGGCCTCGCTGCTGACCGCTTCCGCCCTGGCTCCGCTGGCCGCCGCCGGCTCCGAGCAGTTCGTCGCACTGGCCATCCTGCTGGCACTGCTGGTGGGGCTGATCCAGCTGGCGCTGGGCATTTTCAAGCTCGGCGTGGTGGTCAACTTCCTCTCCCACCCGGTGATTGTCGGCTTCACCAATGCCGCCGCCATCATCATCGGCCTGTCCCAGCTCAACAAGCTGTTCGGCGTTTCCATGGGCCGCAGCGAGCACTTCATCAATGACATCTGGGGCGTGCTGCAACAGGTCGGCGACACCCATATTCCCACCCTGGTGATGGGCGTGGCCGCCTTTGCCATCATGTGGGGGCTGAAGAAATACGCGCCCAAGATGCCGGGCGTGCTGATTGCCGTTGCCGTCACCACCGTTGCCAGCTGGGCGATCGGCTTCGAGCACAACAGCAAGGGCCGCATCGACGACATCGTGGACGCCGAGGTAAAAACCCTGGCCAACGAGTTCTCCAGCACCGAAGCCCGGATGGCGGAAATCGGCAATAACATCTCCGCCAAGTCCGCCGAATTGAAGCGGATCCAGAAAGACCACGGCGAAGGCACACAGCATACCGCCGCGCTCAAATATGAAATCGAACTGCTCAAACTCGAGCAGCACGACGCCGAAAATGAAAACCGCAAGAGCAGCCGCACCCTGCGAAAATTCATTTTTGAACAGGTTCCGGGCACAGCCGGTCAGCCCGCAAAACTGCACCTGGCCGGCCAGGTGCCCCAGGGCGAAAAATCCGACGGGTACCGCTGGCGCATCAAGAAAGTGAGCAAGGGCGAACTGAAGCTGGTCGGCGGCGGCGAAGTGGTCGGCAGCATCCCCTCCGGCCTGCCCAAGCTCGGCCTTCCCGCACTGAGCTGGGATACCGTCATGACGCTGCTCTCGAGCGCACTGGTGATCTCCCTGGTGGGATTCATGGAGGCCATTTCCATCGCCAAGGCCATCGCCGCGAAGACCAAGGAGCGCATCGACCCCAACCAGGAACTGCTGGGCCAGGGCATCTCCAACATCGTCGGCAGCTTCAGCCAGGCTTTCCCGGTGTCCGGCTCGTTCTCGCGCTCAGCGGTCAACCTCAATGCCGGGGCGAAAACCGGCATGTCCAGCGTGTTTGCTGGCATCATCGTGCTGGTCACCCTGCTGTTCCTGACCCCGCTGCTGTATCACCTGCCGCAGGCGGTGCTGGCGGCAGTGATCATGATGGCGGTGATCGGCCTGGTCAATTTCAAGGCGATCAAGCACGCCTGGCATGCGCACAAGCATGACGGCGTGGCCGCCGTGGTGACCTTCATCGCCACCCTGGCTTTCGCGCCGCATCTCGACAACGGCATCATGGCCGGCGCGGGTCTGGCCATCATCCTTTACCTCTACCGCACCATGTCGCCGCGCGTAGCGATTCTCGGCCGCTACAAGGATGGCACCCTGCGCGACATCAGCGTGCACAAGGATCTGCCCACCGACGAAAACATCATCGTGCTGCGCTTCGACGGCTCTCTGTATTTCGCCAACGTGCCGTTCTTCGAGGATGCCATTCTGGAAGCGGCCGCCAACAAACCGAACGCGAAATACCTCGTGGTGGTGGGAGACGGCATCAACCAGCTCGACGCCTCCGGCGAGGAAGTCATCCACCATCTGGTAGAGCGCCTCAACAGCATCGGCATGACTATGGTGTTCAGCGGCCTGAAGAAACAGGTTCTCGACGTCATGCGCCACACCGGCCTGTTCGACCTGATCACCGCAAACAACATCTTTGCCAACGAGGAGCAGGCATTCGAGGCGATCTACAACTGCCTGGGAACGCACGAGGGCGCGTTCTGCCAGTTGCGGCGTCCAGCATAAGCCCGACATGCTGAGAATTCTGCTCCTGCTCCCATTGGCGGGCGCGTCCATCATTGCCCTGCTGCCGGGCGGCAATCCGCGCCTGATCCGCCTGACCGCCCTGCTGGCGGCGGGCGCGGCCATGGCTCTGGCATGGGGACTGCTGGGCCGTTTCGACCCCGCGCTCCCGGGCATCCAACTGTTTGAAACCCACGTCTGGAACCCGCGCCTGGGCAGCGCGTTTTCCCTCGGCGTGGATGGCTTTTCCTTCCCCATGGTGCTGCTCGGCACCCTGCTCACGGTGGTCACGATCCTGGCCTCCAACTGCATCACCAGGCGCGTCAAGGGCTATTACGCCCTGATCCTGCTGCTGGAATCGGCCATGCTGGGCGTCTTCATGGCGCGCGACTGGTCGCTTTTCTACGTATTCTGGGAGCTGACCCTGATCCCGCTGTTTTTCCTCATCGACCGCTGGGGCAGCGCCAGCAAGCACCGCGCCGCGCTCAATTTCGTGCTTTACACCATGGGCGGTTCGGTATTCATGCTGGTCGCCCTGCTGCTGCTTTACGATGCCAACCCCGGCCACAGCTTCGACATCGCCTCCATCGCCCGGGGAGCGCAGAGCCTGTCGCAGGAAGCGCAAATCCTGATTTTCCTCGGCCTCCTGATCGGCTTCGGCGTCAAGGTGCCGATTTTCCCGCTCCACGGCTGGCTGCCCCTGGCCTATGTGGAAGCGCCCAGCCCGGTGCCCATCCTGCTCTCAGGGATACTCGCCAAGATGGGCAGCTACGGCCTGATCCGCGCCGCCGAAATGCTGCCGCTGGCGGTGCAGGCGCTGCAGGGCTGGCTCGCCGCTTTAGGCATGATCAGCATGATCTACGGCGGAGTGCTGGCCTGGCACCAGCGCGATTTGAAGAAAATGGTGGCCTATTCCTCCATGTCGCACATGGGCGTGGTATTGCTCGGCATCGCCACGCTCAACGTGGCCGGCCTCAGCGGCGCGGTGATGCAGATGGTGGCGCACGGCCTGGTGGCCGGCTCGCTGTTCCTGCTCATCGGCCTGCTGTATGAGCGCACCCATACCCGCGACATCGCCGAATTCAGCTCCCTGGTGCAGGTCATGCCGCGCTTCGCCTTTTTCACCGTGCTGGCGCTGGTCGCGGCAGTCGGCTTCCCCGGCACGGCGGGCTTCATCGCCGAAATTCATGTGCTGACCGGCGGTTTCGCGCGCTGGAGCGGCTGGATCATCATCCTGTCCCTGAGCGTGCTGATCAGCGCCGCCTATGCTTTCAGGACCGTGGGGCGCCTGTTTACCGGACCGGTGCGCGAGGAAATGCGCCAGATTCCCGATCTCAGCCGCGCCGAATTCGCCGCCGTGAGCGTGCTGGCAAGCGGCATTCTGCTGCTGGGCATTTTTCCCGGCGCGGCGCTGGGGCTGATTTCAGCCTCGGTCAGGCAATTGAGCAGGGTAGTTGGCTGACATGAGCACAGACAATCACAGCCAGGATATCCGCTCCCGCCTGCGCGAGCTGATTCATCACTTCGAACACATCCTGCCCGCGCAGGCGCCGATCCGGGATTTCGTCCACCACAACACGCTGCACGGATTCCAGCACCTGCCCTTCGACCAGGCGCTCGCCGCCTCGCAGAAGCTCACAGGCGCCCATGGCTACCTGCCGGAAGAACGCTACCGCGCCTGGTTTGCCGAGGGCCGCATCACGCGCGGCGACCTGGTTGCCGCGCTCGACAGCCTGCCCGCAGCCGATGCCGGCGCCGTGGTGGCGCAAACCGCCGCCGGCCCGCTGCGCCGCCGCGACGTGCTGATTCCCGGCCTGCTGCATTCCTTCAAGCGCCTGTCGCGCAGCCAGCTCAAATGGCAGGTGGAGGAGCTGCATGCCCTGGAGCGTTTCCAGCCATCGGTCGAGCCGGAAGCCAGAAACCGCCTGAGCGCCGGAACAGATGAAAAATCCGCCCTGGCGGAACTGTGGTCCGCCTGTCTGACCACCCTGGGACTGGAGCACGAGCTGCGCCACCCGGAAGAACTGCTCGACCCTTCACCCGATCACATCCAGGCGCTGGCCGCGCGCATCGAGGCGGAAACCGGCCACGCCGGCGAGGGCCCCCTCGTGGAGCGGCTGATCCGCAAGGACGCCGCCCATCTGCTCGATGCCCTGCTCGACAAGATGGGGAGCGAATGGACCTTGCGCGGCCTGCTGCTGGCCCTCACCGGCGAGGACCTGCTGGACGAGATCAGGCCGCTGCTGATCCGCTATCTGGCTGCCCACCTCGACCAGGGCATGGCCGCCTGGCACAATCCGGCGCGCGCGAAAGGCTTCTACGCCGCCTGCCGCGAAAGCGCGGAGCGCGATCTATCCTGGGTGCTCAACGACCTTTCCGACTGGCGCATGCTGGCCGATCGCCTGCCCGCCGACCCGCTCGACACCATCATCCAGGAACTGCGCCTGTTCAGCCTGCCGGAGGATCGCTGGGAAGGGTATCTGGAACGGCTGGCGCTGGAAATTCCCGGCTGGTCCGGCATGACCCTGTGGCGCCACAACCACCCCGGCTACGGCGCCATGACCACCCCGGTGGACATGATGGACTACCTCGCCGTGCGTCTTGTGATGGAGCGCCTGTTCGCCCAGCGCCTGTGCCGCCGCCACTGGCGCATCGAGGCCACCCTCTCCGGCCTGCGCTGGTACTTCCGCCGCCTGCCGGCCGAACTGATGGTGCGCCACGCCCTGTTCGAGGGCCGCCTGCCGGAATACCTCATCAGCTTCGCCGAACAGCTCACGCGCGAAGCCCCCAACCGCAAGGAAAACATCCACGACGAGGGCTGGCAGACCATGGCGCAGCTGCTGTGGAGCTGGCAGAAGACCCCCGCCGGCGACCGGCGCGGCGGCGTCAGCGTTTCCGGCTCGGCTTGGCCGCTATTCTGCCTCGCCCAGCATCTCGGCCTGGCGGGACGCGACATCACTGCCATGGGACGCGCCGGCGCGGATGCCCTGCTCGGCTCCCTCAAACTGCTGGA
Organism: Nitrosomonadales bacterium; assembly: GCA_003104895.1. Taxonomy (GTDB): domain Bacteria; phylum Pseudomonadota; class Gammaproteobacteria; order Burkholderiales; family Sulfuricellaceae; genus Sulfurimicrobium. The sequence goes on along the minus strand of PQAG01000208.1, from coordinate 2,372 downwards.
TTCCGGCCAGCGCGGCCACGTCTGGCTGCTGGCCTACGAACGCAACTACCGCGAAACCATTTTTACCGCGCTCAAGGCCAATCATGAACGCGGGCCTTGGAAAACGCGCGACCCCCTGCCCGAGGCCCAGCTGGTTTTCTGCCTGGACGACCGCGAGGAAGGCCTGCGCCGCCATGTGGAAGAAGTCAACCCGCGCCTGGAAACCCTGGGCGCGGCGGCCCACTACGGCATCTTCATGAACTGGCGCGGGCTGGATGACAGGGAAGCGGGTCCGCTGTGCCCGGTGATCCCGGTGGTCATCATCCCCGCCCATGAAGTCCGCGAAATAGAACAGGCCGGACAGGAGCAGCAGCGCGCGGCGCATGACCGGCGCCACGACCTGCGCATGCGCTGGGCCCGGCAGCTGCACCAGGGCACGCGCCGCGGCCTGATCCTGCCGTCACTGATTGCGGCGGCGGCCGCCCCGGCCACGCTTGCCGTGCTGGGCGGCAAGCTGCTTGCGCCGGCGCGCATGGGGCGATGGGCGAAAAAATTCGCCACCGCATTCGACCGGCCCGTTCCCACCCGTGTTGCCCTGACCGCGCCCGCCGGCAGCCCCGCTGCCACGCCGGAAACGCCGCGCCTGGGCTTTACCGACAGCGAGCAGGCCGAGCGCATGCACGGCTTCCTGCGCGGCATGGGCCTGGCTTCCGGTTTTGCGCCGCTGGTGGTCATCGCCGGCCACGGTTCCAACAGCCAGAACAACCCGCACATGGCCGCCTACGATTGCGGCGCCTGCTCGGGCCGCCACAGCGGCCCCAACGCACGGGCCTTCGCCGCCATGGTCAACCGCCCGGAAATCCGCGCCCTGCTGGCCGAAAGAGGTATTGTGATTCCCGACACGACCTGGTTCGTTTCAGCGGAACACAACACCTGCGACGACATCGTGACCTGGTATGACGAGGATCTCGTCCCCGAGGCGCTGCAGGCCGCCTATGCCAAGCTCCGCCAGGAAGTGGCGCAGGCTTCCCGCCTGCACGCCCAGGAACGCTGCCGCCGCTTCGCCTCCGCACCAGACAATCCCCCTCTGCTTAAAGCCTGGCGCCACATCCAGAACCGCCGCCACGACTTTTCGCAGCCGCGCCCGGAGCTGGGGCACGCCACCAACGCCTGCGCCTTCATCGGGCGGCGCTCCATGAGCCGGGGCGCATTCTTCGACCGCCGCGCCTTCCTGATTTCATACGACACGACCATCGACCCGGAAGGACTGATCCTGGAACGCCACCTGCTGATCAACGGCCCGGTCGGCGCCGGGATTTCGCTCGAATATTATTTTTCCATGGTGGACAACGAATACTACGGCTGCAGCAGCAAGATCATGCACAACATCGCCGGGCTGTTCGGCGTCATGGAGGGGGCATCTTCCGACCTGCGCACCGGCCTGCCGCGCCAGATGATCGAAATCCACGAACCGATGCGCCTGCTGGTGGTGGTGGAAGCCAGGATCGAGCTGATCACCGCCATCTACCAGCGCCAGCCGGCATTGCAGGAACTGGTCGGCAAGGAATGGATGGTGGTCGCCGCCAAGGACCCGGACAGCGCGGACATCCAGCTGTTCGATCCGGCCCGGGGCTGGCTGCCCTGGCACGGCAATGCGGCCACGCCGCCCACCGTGGCGCGCTCCCTGGACTGGTTCGCGGGCCGGCGCGACCCGCTGCCGCCCGCGCTGCTGCAGCAGCCGGTCGAACTGGAGGCCGGCGCATGAACTGCCTGCCCGAACTGGCGCCGCAACTGGCCTGGCTGATCCCCCTGCTGCCCCTGCTGGGCGCGGCGGGAATCGCGTTGCGCATTCTCGCCGGGCAGGACAAGGGCGACCTGGCCGAAAAGCCCACTGCACGCATCGCCATTTATTGCACAGGCACCTCGCTGTTGCTGCTGCTCGGCCTGGATGCCCTCGCCCTTTCCGGGGGCGTGCCGGGACAGGTGCGAAGCGGCACCTGGTTCGCCAGCGGCGCCATCGCCCTGCCCTTCAGTTTCACCCTCGACGCGCTGTCGCTGCCCATCGCCACGCTGGCCGCCTTCATCGCCACCCTGACGCTGATGTTCTCGCGCAACTACCTGCACCGCGAAACCGGATTCCACCGCTTCTTCCTCGGCATGTGCCTGTTCAGCGCGGGCATGCTACTGATCGTCCTGGCCGGCAACGTGGCGCTGACCTTCGCCGGCTGGGAACTGGCCGGCGTCAGTTCCTGGATGCTGATCGGCTACGCCTACGAACGCCCCACCGCCACCGGCAATGCGCTGCGCGCCATCATCACCAACCGCATCGGCGATGCCGGCTTCATCCTCGGCATTTCGCTCGCCTTCATCTGGCTCGGCAGCGTGGAATGGCC
>PQAG01000207.1 GCA_003104895.1 Nitrosomonadales bacterium | reverse complement strand
GCGCCTCTGGCTGACCCGGCCGCGCTGCGCCGAGTGCCCGACACAGAGAAGCTGGACCAGAACGCGCTGCGGGACAATCTGCGCGCCCGCAATCCGCAGCTGTCCGCCGAAGCTGCGCGCGTCACTGCCGCAGAGAAAAACCGCGAACTTGTTTACCGCAATCGCTACCCTGATTTCAACCTCGGCGTTTCACCGCTGCAAACCGGCGGCGCTGTCAACGAGTGGGGCCTGATGGTCGAATTCAACCTCCCCCTGCAGCAGGAGAGCCGCCGCGCCCAGGAGCGCGAGGCGCAATCCATGCTGGCTGCAGCCGAAGCGCGCAGGGAAGCCACCCGGAACCAGCTTCTTGCTGAACTGGCGGAAAATATTTCCGAACTGGATGCAGCGCGCCGGGTCGAGTATCTGGCGCAAAACAGCCAGCTGCCACAGGCAGAACTGAGCTTCAAGGCAGCGCTGGCCGGGTATGAAAACGGCAAGGTGGATTTTTCCACCCTGCTCGATGCCCAGCGCCAGATGCTCAAGGCCAGGCTGGATGCACTCAAGGCCCAGGGCGAAGCGCAAAAACGCCTGGCCGAAATTGAACGCCTGCTGGGAGAAGATTTATGAAAATCACAATGGCAATCGCCATGCTGGCACTCACGGCCAGCATGGCCCTGGGCGCCGGCTACTGGCTGGGCGCGAAACAAGGCACTCCGGCTCGGAGCGCCCCGGAAACCGTCAAGAAAGAACGCAAAATTCTCTACTACCGCAACCCCATGGGGCAGCCCGACACCTCGCCCGTCCCCAAGAAAGATGAAATGGGCATGGACTACATCCCGGTCTATGAAGATGAAGAAAACAGCAACCCGGACGCGGCCAGACAGGTGGTGATCAGCCCCGAAAAAATCCAGAAACTGGGTGTTCGCACCGAAGCCGCCGCTCTGCGCGAACTGGCGCGCACTGTTCATGCCGCCGGCCGGGTCGAAGCCGATGAACGGCTGACCTACACCATCGCGCCCAAATTCGAAGGCTGGATCGAACGCCTGCACGTCAACACCACGGGCGCCGTGGTGGGACGCGGGCAGCCCCTGCTCGAGGTGTACAGCCCGGAACTGGTTTCCGCGCAGAAGGAATATTCCATTGCCCGAGAAGGCCAGCAGGCCCTGGCCAATGCCAGCCCGGAAGCGCTGGCCGGCATGCAGCAGCTGGCCGATGCCAGCCTGGCGCGCATGAAGAACTGGGGCATCTCCGCAGAACAGCTGCAGGCCCTGAGCAGAAACCCGGAAGCCAGACACACCCTCACCTACCGCTCCCCCGCCAGCGGCATCGTCATGGAGAAGAAGGCCGTGCAGGGCATGCGCTTCATGCCGGGCGATGTCCTTTACCAGATTGCGGACCTGTCTTCCGTCTGGGTTCTGGCGGACGTGTTCGAGCAGGACATGGCCCTGGTCAGGCCTGGGCAGGCGGCAAAGGCGCGCTTCAACGCCTATCCCGGCAGGGAATTCGAGGCAAAGCTGACCTATGTCTATCCCACCCTCAATGCCCAGACGCGCACCGTGCCGGTCCGCCTGGAAATGGCCAATCCCGGCATGCTGCTCAAACCCGCCATGTATGCCGACATCGAGCTGAACGTGCCGGGCAGCGGCAAGGTGCTGACCATCCCCGCTTCCGCCGTCATCTACGGCGGCCAGCGCCAGAGCGTGCTGGTGGAACTGGCGGAAGGCCGTTTCGAACCTCGCGGCGTCCGGCTCGGCAGCCAGGGCAGTGATTATGTCGAGGTGCTGGAAGGGCTGGGAGAAGGCGAGAAAGTCGTGGTCTCCGCCAACTTCCTGATCGATTCGGAAAGCAATCTCAAGGCCGCCTTCAGCAGCCTGGCAAGCAAGCAGTCCAAACCTGAGTCTGCTGAAAAACAATGAAAACACCAATCCCCTCCCCTTCAAGGGGAGGGCCAGGGTGGGGATGGGGAATCGTGAAAGGCCAAACAAACTCCTTCGTATTGAGGAACAAATTGCAGCGAGCGCTTCGTCACAACATGACTGACGCAGAACAATTGTTATGGAAAAGGCTGCGTGGCCGCCAAATCAATGGCCACAAATTCAGGCGTCAGCATCCATTTGGTGATTTCATCCTGGATTTTGTTTGTCTTGAAAGAAAAATCGTCATCGAGTTAGATGGTTCCCAGCATCTGGATTCAAAAAGCGACCGGTCTCGTGACGAGCTTCTGGCACAGGCCGGGTTTCAGGTCATGCGTTTCTGGAACAATCAGGTGCTGAACGAACTGGATTCTGTTTTAGAAGTGGTCTGGAGCGCACTCGAAACCCATCCCCATCCTGACCTTCCCCTTGAAGGGGAAGGAACGACCGGAGACATATAACATGCTCAAGCGCATCATCGAGTGGTCGGCGCGCAATGTCTTCCTGGTGCTGCTGGCCAGCGCGGCCATCACCGGCGGCGGCATCCATGCCGTGCTCAGGACGCCGCTGGACGCGCTGCCCGACCTGTCCGACGTGCAGGTCATCCTGTACACCGAGTACCCTGGCCAGGCGCCGCAGGTTGTTGAGGACCAGGTCACCTATCCGCTCACCACGGCCATGCTTTCGGTGCCCAAATCCAGGGTGGTGCGAGGCTTTTCCTTCTTCGGCGCTTCCTTTGTCTACGTCATTTTCGAGGACGGCACCGATATCTACTGGGCGCGCTCGCGGGTGCTGGAATATCTCACCTCGCTTACCGGACGGCTGCCGCAGGGCATCACTCCCCAGCTCGGCCCGGATGCGACCGGCGTGGGCTGGGTGTACCAGTACGCGGTGCTGGCCAAGAACAGGACCCTGGCCGAACTGCGTACACTCCAGGACTGGTATCTGCGCTACCAGCTCAGCAAGGCGCCGGGCGTAGCGGAAGTGGCCAGCATCGGCGGCTTCGTCCAGCAGTACCAGGTGGTCGTCGATCCGCGCAAGTTGCAGGCCTACGGCGTGCACATCACCCAGGTCAGCAAGGTCATCCGCGACTCCAACCGCGATGTCGGCGGGCGCGTCATCGAAATGGCCGAAGCGGAATTCATGGTGCGCGGCAAGGGCTACCTGCGCGGCAAGAAAGACATCGAGATGCTGGTCATCAAGAGCGAACGCGGCATCCCCGTGCTGCTGCGCGATGTGGCCAGGGTGGAATTGGGTCCGGACGAACGGCGCGGGCTGTCCGAACTCAACGGCGAGGGAGAAGTGGTTTCCGGCATAGCCATGGCGCGCTACGGGCAGAATGCTCTGGAGGTCATACACAACATCAAGAGCAGGATCGCCGAAGTGGCCAGCGGCCTGCCAGAAGGCGTGAAAATCGAAACGGTTTATGACCGCTCCGGCCTGATCGAGCGTGCCATCGCCAACCTCAAGACCACGCTGCTGGAGGAAAGCCTCATTGTCGCCCTGGTGTGCGTGGTGTTCCTGCTGCACGTGCGCAGCGCGCTGGTCGCCATCGTCATGCTGCCGGTCGGGGTGCTGATCGCCTTCATCGCCATGCGCCTGCTCGGCATGAACTCCAACATCATGTCTCTGGGCGGCATCGCCATCGCCATCGGCGCCATGGTGGACGCGGCCATCGTCATGATCGAGAACGCGCACAAGCATCTGGAGCGGCTGGAAGCCCCCTCTCCCCAACCCCTCCCCCGCTGGGGGGGGAGGGGCTCTTCCTACCCTCTCCCGCCAGCGGGAGAGGGGCCGGGGGAGAGGGCTGTACCATCGCTTAATGCACGCGCCCATGCCATCATTGCCGCCTGCAAGGAAGTCGGCCCGGCGCTGTTCTTCTCGCTTCTCATCATCACCGTCTCCTTCCTGCCGGTGTTCACGCTGGAAGCGCAGGAAGGCCGCCTGTTCGCGCCGCTCGCCTGGACCAAGACTTTTGCCATGGCCGGCGCGGCCCTGCTGTCGGTGACCCTGGTGCCGGTGCTGATGATGCTGTTCATCCGCGGCAGGATCCTGCCGGAGGCGAACAACCCGGTGAACCGCCTGCTGATCTGGCTCTATCGCCCTGTCATCGCCTGGGTGATGCAGTGGAAAAAGCTGACCATCGCGCTGGCAGTGGCAGCGCTGGGCATCAGCTTCTACCCGGCCGCGAAGCTCGGCAGCGAATTCATGCCCACGCTCAACGAGGGCACCCTGTTCTACATGCCCACCGGCCTGCCCGCCATGTCAGTAACCAAGGCCGCCGAAATATTGCAGACCCAGAACAGGATCATCAAGAACTTCCCCGAAGTCGCCTCAGTCTACGGCAAGGCCGGGCGCGCCAGCACTGCCACCGACCCGGCCCCGCTGGAGATGTTCGAAACCGTCGTCAACCTCAAGCCGGAAAGCGAATGGCGGACCGGCATGAGCATCGACAAGCTGATCGCGGAACTGGATTCGGCCCTGCAGATGCCCGGCATTTCCAATTCCTGGACCATGCCCATCAAGGCGCGTATCGACATGCTCTCGACCGGCATCCGCACCCCGGTCGGGATCAAGGTGTTCGGCAAGAACCTGGGCGAAATGGAAAAACTGGCCAAGGAAATCGAGGGCGTGGTCAAGACCATTCCAGGCACCACCAGCGCCTACGCCGAGCGCCTGACAGGGGGTCTGTATCTCGACATCGAGCCGGAGCGCAGCCAGCTGGCCCGCTACGGCCTGGCGGTGGGCGACCTGCAGGAAATCATCGCCACTGCCCTGGGCGGCGAAACCGTCACCACCACCGTCGAAGGCCGGGAGCGCTTTGGCGTCAGCGTGCGCTATCCGCGCGAGCTGCGCAGCACGCCGCAGCAGATCGCCACGCAGATCCTGGTGCCGGTGACTGCGGAGATGGGCGGCCAGCCCGCCATGATCCCCATCGGCCAGCTCGCCACCGTGAAGATCGTGAACGGCGCCCCCTCCATCCGCACCGAGAACGCCCTGCTTTCGGCCTACATCTACGTCGATATCCGCGGCCGCGACATCGGCAGCTATGTGCGCGAGGCGCAGCAGGCGGTGCGCGACAGGGTGAAGTTCCCGCCCGGCTATTACGCGGCCTGGAGCGGCCAGTTCGAATACATGCAGCGCGCCAAGGAAAAGATGAAAATCGTCATCCCGGTCACGCTGGCCATCATTTTCACCCTGCTCTACCTCAACTTCAGGCGCCTGACCGAAACCCTGATCGTGATGCTGTCCGTGCCCTTCGCGCTGGTCGGCGGCGTGTGGCTGATGTGGCTGCTGGGCTACAACCTTTCCGTGGCGGTGGCTGTCGGCTTTATCGCGCTGGCCGGGGTGGCGGCGGAGACCGGGGTGGTGATGCTGATTTATCTCGATCACGCGCTCAACAAGCTCAAGGCACAGAGAGAAGCCGAAGGCAGCCGGCTTGCATTAGCCGATCTCCATGCCGCCGTAATGGAAGGCGCGGTGGAACGGGTGCGCCCCAAGATGATGACCGTGGTGGCCATCATGGCCGGCCTGCTGCCCATCATGTGGAGCAGCGGCACCGGCTCCGAGGTGATGAGCCGCATCGCCGCGCCCATGGTGGGCGGCATGATCTCATCGACGATTCTGACGCTGGCCGTCATTCCGGCGCTCTATGCTCTGGTCAAGGAACGGGAACTCGTCAGCAGCATGGCAAAAACCCGGCATTTCTCACAATAATTCTGTAAAATCAGCGTGTTCTAATTTACCAGGAGATTTACATGTACGGATTCAGCACAGAAGTAAAAGGCTCTTTCGACGAAGCCGTCAGCAAAGTCACCGAGGAGCTGAAAAAGGAAGGCTTCGGGGTGCTCACCGACATCGACGTCAAGGCCACCATGAAAGCCAAACTGAACATCGACGGCCGCCCCTACCGCATCCTCGGCGCCTGCAACCCGCCGCTGGCGCACCGCGCCATCGAAGCTGACCCGGACATCGGCCTGCTGCTGCCCTGCAACGTGGTCGTGCGCGAGGAAGAAGACGGCAAGATCACCGTGGCATTCATGGACCCGGCCGCCGTGCTGAAGCTGGTGGACAAGCCCGGCATCGAGGAACTGGCCAGTGAAGTGCGCGGACGCCTGGAGCGGGTGCGCGACGGCGTGAAAGGCTGAGATTGAATTCAGCCTGAAGTGCAACGGGGAGTGGCAATTACTCCCCGTTTTGTTTTACAGCGCCAGCGTTTCGCCGGGTTTCATTTCCCTCAGCCTGGTTTTTGTGCCCAGTTTCTTCAGGGCCGCGGCAAAGGCATCCGGCTTGCCGTCCAGCACCGGGAAAGTGCCAAAGTGCATCGGCACGACCATGCCGGGCCTGACCAGCTTCACCGCTTCGGCAGCGCGTTCCGGGCCCATGGTGAAGTGCCCGCCGATGCAGGCCAGCATCACGTCCACCTTGTGGAACTGGCTGACCAGGGCCATGTCGCCGAACACGTCGGTGTCGCCGGTATGGTAAATCGCCGGGCCATTTTTCACCGTAATCAGGAAGCCGCCGGGGTTGCCGCCATCGTGGATATGCTTGTCCGAGCTGCCTTCCGGGGCGGCCACCGTGGAGCTGTGGATCGCCGGGATGAAAGCGATCTTCACCTCGCCATCGAGCAGGCTCAATTCCCCGCCRAAATTACCCTGGGTGTCGGAGCCCATCTGCTTTTCCGGGTAGCCGCCGTAAGTTGCCAGCGCCTTGCCCAGGTCAAAGGTCGTCACCAGCCGGGCGCCGGTCTTTTTGGCGATTTCTGCGCTGTTGCCGGCATGGTCAAAATGGCCGTGGGTGATCAGGATCAGATCCGCCTTGTCGAGTCTGGCCAGGTCTTCCTTGCCGTTCTTGTTGGCGGGGTTGGTCAGCCAGGGGTCGATCAGCAGCACCTTGCCGGAGGGCGTCACAAGCCTGAAAGCGGCGTGGCCATACCACGTCAGAGCGGTTTTGCCGTCAGCCAGGGCCAGGGAAGGAACGGCCAGCATCATGAGCAGGATCCATTTCATCATTTGCATCTCGACTCCTTACTTGTCAGCACGATCATAAGTCACGAAATCATAGTCAAAACCATTCTTCTCGTCCGCCTGGCAGTGCTTGCGTGACGATTCCCGCCACCTGGCGCGGTCAAATTCAGGAAACCAGGCATCCCCGGCCACCTCGGTTCTGACTTCGGTCAGATAGATGCGGTGCGCCAGTTCCAGCGCCTGGCGGTAAAGGTCGGCGCCGCCGATAAAAAACGCTTCTGCATCTCCCTCGCAGGCCGCCATGGCATCCGCCAGCGTATGCACCACCACGCAACCGGGCACGGAAAAATCCCGGTCGCGCGTGACGATGACTGAAATCCGGCCCGGCAAGGGCTTGCCCAGCGACTCGTAGGTCTTGCGCCCCATGATGATATGGTGCCCCAGCGTGAGCGCCTTGAAATGGGCCAGATCGGCCGGGAGGCGCCACGGCAGGGTGTTGTTGATGCCGATGACGCGGTTGCCCGCCATTGCTGCAATGATGGAGAAGCGGACCGGCTTCATAACTTGAATCTGTTTACCGACTCGTGCAAATGGCTTGCCATGAGTTCCATGCTATTTATTTCGGCAGTATTCTGCTGCACTGCTTCGCCATTCTCTTCCGCCATTTGCGCGATGCGCTCGACATTGCGCGCGATCTCGTTGCTGGCGCTCCTCTGTTCGTTCACCGACAGCGTGATCGAATCCACCCCGCTGCTGGCTTCGCTGACGGACTGGTTGGCCTCGCCCAGCGCCACCGCCACATGTTCGAGGTGATCCTGGCTGGCGGCCAGCGATTCATGGCCGCGCAGGATCGCCTGTTCCACCAGCGCAGCCTGCTGGCTCAGGGTCAGGGTCACCTGATCGATCTGAGTGGCGGATTGCGCTGATTTTTCGGCCAGCTTGCGCACCTCGTCGGCCACCACCGCGAAACCCCGCCCCTGCTCACCCGCCCGCGCCGCTTCGATGGCGGCGTTAAGCGCCAGCAGATTGGTCTGATCGGCTATATCCTTGACCTGGCGGGTCATGTTGGTAATCGCTTCCGTGCTGCGCACAAATTCGGTGACAGAGCGGCCGATTTCATCCACCGAGGACTCCACCTCGCTGATCTCGCCAATCAGTTCGGACAATTTCTCATTACCCGTGACGGTGCGCTCCAGGCTCTGCCGGGAAAGCTGGTTCACGTTTTCCGCGCTCTCTGCCACCGATGCAATGCTCACCGCCATCTCTTCCACCGCGGCGGCAGTCGTTGCAGCAGCATCGCTCTGCTGCTGGGATCCCGAAGCCACCCGGGTGGAAGAGGCTGCAAGCCGGGTGGCAGCGGCGTGCAAGTCCACTGTCGACTGTTCCACATCGGCCAGAATTTTGGCTACATCCGTGCGCAGCCGCTCTGCCGATGCAGCAACAGTGCCGATTTCATCCTGGGTGGACTGGCGGATGGAATGGGAAAAATCCCCCCTGGCGATGGATTCGAAATCCTGGACCAGATTTTTTGCCGGGGTCAGAATGGTTTTTTGCACCATCCACAAAAAAGTGACCAGCGCCATCACGATGGCCATGCCCATCATCCCCAGGCTCCACATGACACCCGAACGCGCCCGGGCGGCAGTCTGCTCAGACTCTCGATCGGCAATGGCAGACAAACTCTCGCTCGCTGCGATCAACAGCTCTGTGGGCACGCGATCCACGCCCTTGACAGCCTTGTCTCCAGCTTTGCTGTCGAAATTGGCATCCCTGAAGGCCTGCAGCCCCTTGCGGTAGGCATCGGCCATTTTTTGATGCTCCGCCTGAAATTGCTTGAGCGAATCCTTCACTGCGGGATCATCAATCCGTTGCAGCAAGGCGCCGACTCCGTCGCGCACCTTGCCCTCCTGCTTTTCAAAATTATTCCAGTATTTTTCCAGGGATGCCGGATCGCTGCCACGCAACAGAACGTTTTTCCATTCCTGCACCTGGATTTTGAATTCCCCCTGGATAGCCAGAATCTGGTTCTGTTCTGCCCGCCGCGCTTCAACCTGATGCTGAAAAAACTGAATGCTGTTCCAGGAAAGCCCAAGACCCAGCAGGGCTGCCGCCAGCAGGAATACCGTACCCCCGCCGGAAATGAGCAGCAGCTTGTTGCGGATGCTATGTGTAATCCAGTTCATTGCTCTCCCCCTCCATATTTATTATCCGCCAGACTCTAACCCGATTTATGCTGATTGGCCACCCCTATACGGCCACCGGCGCCCTGATCGCAGGATGGGGGTCATAGCCTTCGAGACTGAAGTCTTCATATTTGAAGTCGAAAATGCTCTTCACATCCGGGTTGATTTTCATCACCGGCAGCGCGCGAGGCTGGCGCGAAAGCTGTTCGCGGGTCTGTTCCATGTGATTGAGGTAGAGATGCGCATCGCCCAGCGTATGGACAAAATCGCCCGGCCTGAGGCCCGTCACCTGGGCCACCATCATGGTCAGCAGCGCATAGGAAGCGATGTTGAAGGGCACGCCCAGGAAAATATCGGCGCTGCGCTGGTAGAGCTGGCAGGACAGCTTGCCATCCGCCACGTAGAACTGGAAAAAGGCATGGCACGGCGGCAGCTTCATCTTGTCGACGTCGGCCACGTTCCAGGCGCTGACAATCAGGCGGCGCGAGTCCGGGTTGTTTCTGACCTGTTCCACCACCTGGGCGATCTGGTCGATGTGGCGTCCGTCCGGCGTTGGCCAGGAACGCCACTGGTAGCCGTAGACCGGCCCTAGGTTGCCGTTCTCGTCCGCCCATTCGTCCCAGATCGAAACCCCGTTGTCCTTGAGGTACTTGATATTGGTGCTGCCCTGCAGAAACCATAGCAGTTCGTGGATGATGGACTTGAGATGGCATTTCTTGGTGGTCACCAGCGGAAAGCCCTGCGCCAGATCGAAACGCATCTGGTAGCCGAACACGCTCACCGTGCCCGTGCCGGTGCGGTCGGATTTCTGGTTGCCATGCATCTGGACATGGCGCATGAGATCAAGGTACTGCTGCATATGAATTAACCCTTATATTGTCAAGACGAATGCCAATTCAGGCATGGGCCTCCCTTGCGAGCAAAGCTTTGAGACAGGGCAGGAAAATGGCGATTTCCTGTTCCAGCCGGGCCAGGCAACAGGATGCCCCGGCCAGGTCAGCCTGCTTCGCCAGGATTTCCAGCCTGGCCGCCTGCTGAATCGCAGGCTCGGCCGCAAAACTTCCGAGCAGCCCTTTGAAGGTGTGCGCCGCCAGTCCGAGCTGTTCCGCCTGGCCTTCGTCAATGGCCGTTTTCAAGCCGGCCAGATAATCCGCACAGGAATCAAGAAAAAGCTGGCCAATGATTTCAATGACATCTCGATCGGCACTGTCCAGCGCCCGAGCATAGTCGAAGGGGATCAGGATATTGCCAGCGGTTTCAGCGGGAACCGGTTCAATCTTGTAGCGCCGCACGATTTCCGTGATGGTGGCGAACATCTGGGTCTTGTTCAGCGGCTTGCTGATGTAGCCATCCATGCCTGCCGCAAGGCAGCGCTCACGGTCGCCCTGCATGGCGTTCGCAGTCATTGCGATAATCGGGGTATGAGCTTCGTTCTTGCTTTCCCGTTCGCGAATAGCCTGCGTTGCCTCGATACCCCCCATGAGCGGCATTTGCACATCCATCAATACCAGATCAAAGGTCTGAGCAGCCAGTGCGTCCAGTGCCTCGACGCCGTTTGAAGCAACTTTGACCCTGCAGCCCCCCTTTTCCAGAAGGGTCACTGCAAGCTTCCGGTTTATGACATTATCCTCCACAAGAAGGATGTTCAGCCCGCTCAGCCGGAAAGCAGGAATTTCGCAGTAATGCTCGCCGGCAGACCCGGCGGCAGCGGCCGGGGCGGGCGAAAAATGCGCTGTAAAGTGAAATGTTGCGCCCTGCCCTTCTTCGCTTTCCACCCACAGCTTGCCGCCCATCATGCCGACCAGCCTGAGCACGATGGACAGGCCCAGCCCCGTGCCCCCGAATTTGCGCGAGATCGAGCCATCCGCCTGGGTAAAGGCATCAAAAATGGCGGCCTGTTTTTCCTTGGGGATGCCAATCCCCTGGTCCGCGACACTGAAATGCAGCAGCCCGTCATTGCCGCCTGGCGTTTCTGGCCAGACGCGCACTTCGATATTTCCATGCTCCGTGAACTTGATGGCATTGCCCACCAGATTGGTGATGATCTGGCCCAGCCGGCCAGCGTCACCCAGGACATGCGTATGCACTCCGGGCTGAATATCCAGTAGTAACTGCAGCCCCTTGTGTTCCGCCCGGAAAGCCAGCAAGCGCATTGCATCGTTCAGGGCCGCTGCGAGATCGAATGGAATGCTTTCCAGCGCCAGCTTCCCGGTCTCGATCTTGGAAAAGTCGAGGATGTCATTGATGATCGTCAGCAGGGAATCGGCCGACGATTTGACGATATCCAGATATTCGCGCTGCAGCGCTGTAAGGCCGGTATCCAGCGCCAGATCCATCATGCCCAGGATGCCGTTCATGGGGGTGCGGATCTCATGGCTCATGACGGCCAGAAAATCGCTCTTGGCCCGGCTGGCCGCCTCCGCCTCCGCCTTGGCACGGCGCAGCTCCTCCTCCGCCTGCCGGCGCTGCGTGATATCCCGGAAACTGAAAACCGTTCCACTCAATTTTCCGCTGATATTGAGCGGCACCAGGTATCGCTCAAGAAAGCGGCCATCCTTGAGCTCGATGGTGTCGAATTCAGCCGCATCTTCCCCGCCCAGCGTTCCATTCAGGCGCAGCCGGTAGAGCGCCAAATCCTGCACATGGCTCTCCATGAATTCAAGGATTTTCTGGTCGTCCCCCTCCGCCAGCAGCTCATGCGGGATTTTCCACATGCGCGTAAAATGGCGGTTCATGTGGCTGATACGGCCATCAGGCCGTGTAACCAGTATGCCGTCCGCTGTCGCTTCAAGTGTCGCGGCGATGAGCGAGGAGGAGTGCTCCAGCGCCTCATCCTGCGCTTTTTTTGCCGAGATATCGCGAAACAGGAGAAGCAGCCAGTCCCGGCCCTTGATCTGCACGCGGCGCAGCGATTTTTCCACCGGAAAAAAGTTTTCATCGCTGCGCCGGTAAAGACTTTCCATATCGTCGATATCGGAACAGATCCCGGCACTGACACTGTCCCAGAAAAACATGTCCTGTATGGAAGCCTCGATATCGGTTACCGGCAACTGGACCAGATCCTGATGCTCATACCCCAGGCTGGCACACGCTTGCTGGTTTGCCTCGACGATTTTGAGCGAGCGCGGGTCCACCACCATGACCGCTTCACGATCATGGTCGAACACGCCCAGGGCAAAATCCTGGCGCGACGGGGCGGGGCTCCCGTCAGGCATGTTCATTCTGCTTCTTGGGGTCGAAATAGTAGGTCACCCGCTTGCGCGGATTCAGGTACTGATATATTTCGCGCGGCAGCTGGCCAGGCCTCAGGCTCTTGCTGATATTGAGGTCGGCTTCCCGTTCCAGGCTGATGATCACTGCCTCGTCCTTGGGAATCCCCGGATCATAAACCAGGACATTGGGTTTGAGCGGCATGGCCGAATTCACCGAAATCACCATGCCCAGCATCTCGTTGGATAGCTGCACGATGCTCCCCGGCGGGTAGACGCCCAGACAATGGATAAAAGCCTTCAATGCAGCCGCGTCGAACTTGTTCCGCTTGACGGCGAACATCTGCGACAAGGCCTCATGCGGAGTCAGTGCTTCGGCAGGATTGTGCGGGTTGCACAGATTGTCGTAAACATTGACGATGCTGACGATCTTGCTCAACGGGGAAATGTTCTCTGCCTTGAGCTTGCCCGGATAACCGCTGCCATCGATGTATTCGTGATGCTGCATCACGATTTCGGCAGCCTGTTCCGGCAAACCGGTTTTGTTGGCAATGTCCAGACCATATTCGCAGTGCATCTCGAAAAACGACTGTTCCGATTTGGTCAGCGGATCGGTTTTCATGAGTATTTTCGGCGGGATCTCCAGCTTGCCGATGTCGTGAAACATGGCTCCCACGCCAAGATGCCTGCTCTCCTCTTCCCCCATGCCGAGCGCCTTGGCCAGGATCAGGGAAAGCACGGTCACGTTGAGGGCATGAAAGTAGGCATCCTCGCCGAGTTTTTCACTCATTGCATGGACCATCACATCGCCCCTGGAAAGAATGGATTCCACCATCTTTCCCACCAGTTTTTCGGCTTCCTGCCTGACTTCCTGGGGCCGTGAGTAAATGTTGCGGGCAATATTCCTGACCGTTTCCGCCGCCTGCTGAAATTCTTTTTCCACTTCGGCAATATCACGCTTGATGCGATTCAGCTGCTCGATGCGTTGCTTCTTTTCCTTCGTCGCTTCGGAATCTGCGGGTACAACGGCGACAGCAGGCATACTGGCTTTCTCATCCCGCGAAACAGGAGGGAGAGGTTTGCAGGCACTCTTTCCCGGCTCGACACGGATGCGAGACAGGCCGAGCTGGCGTATGGTTGCAAGCTGCTCGTCATTCTTGATCTTGAAGCTGCTGAAGGGGAAGGGGTGATCCATCCAGCTCAGGTCGAGGTGGATGTACAGCCCGGCACAGAGTTGCTCCGGCGCAACGTAAAACGTATTGTCAGGTGCACTCATGCTTAGAGCTTATCCATTAGAAATTGCCAGGCTCCATTCACCAGCCCCTGTAAAGGCCGGAAGCTGGCTTTATAAGCCATTTTGCCGCTCTCAGCAATCCAGTAGCCAAGATAGAGATAAGGCAAGCCCAGCCTGCGGCACAACTCCACCTGCCACAGGATGCTGTAAGTGCCGAAACCGGCCTGCGGCAGCTCCGGATCAAAAAAGGTGTAAACGGAAGACAGGCCATCCTCCACCACGTCCACCAGGCTCACCATGCGCAGCGCCGTTTCATCGCGAAACTCCACCAGCAGGGAGGTCACGCCGCTCTGCAGCAGAAACGAACGGTACTGCTCCTCGCCACCCTGATCCATGCCGCCGCCGGCATGGCGGCTCGCCTGATAGCGGCGATAGAGCTGGTAGTGTTCCGGCTCGAAAACCTGCTCGCGCAAATCCGCCCGGAGGTGCTGGTTGCGCGACCAGGCGCGGCGCTGCGAACGGCTGGGCTTGAAATCCTCAGCCACCAGCCGCACCGGCACACAGGCATGGCACTGGCCGCACTGCGGGCGATAGGTATATAGCCCGCTGCGCCGGAATCCGGCCCGGATCAGCCGGCTGTAGACGGCAGCATCCACCAGCTCATTGGGTGTCACCACCTCGGAGCGCGCTTCCCGGTCAGGCAGGTAGCTGCAGGGATAAGGCGCCGTGAGATAGAACTGGAGCTGGTGCGGGGGAAAGTCACTCAGGGAGGTCATGGTCAAACTGCCAGCGGCCGTATTCGTTGGGCAATTCTAACAGCTGGTTCAAATGCTGCACAAACCCGGCGCGGGGAATTTCACGCGCCCCGAGGCTGGCCAGGTGCGCGGTCTTCATCTGGCAGTCGATCATTCCGAAGCTCCAGCGCTCCAGCTGCCGGACCAGATGCACAAAGGCGATCTTGGAGGCATCCGTGGCGCGGGAAAACATCGACTCCCCATAGAACATTTTCCCCAGCGCGATGCCATACAGCCCGCCAACCAGTTCTCCAGCACGCCAGGTTTCGACCGAATGGGCCAGGCCCATTGCATGGAGGCGGCTGTAAGCCGCGACCATTTCCTCGCTGATCCAGGTGCCGGGCTGCCCGGCGCGGGGCGCGGCGCAGTTCCGCATGACATCCATGAAGGCCATATCCACGCGCACCTCGTAATCACGCTTCTTCAGCGTCTTGCGCAAGGAACGCGAAACCTTGAGTTCGCGGGGAAACAACACCATGCGCGGATCGGGGCTCCACCACAGGATCGGCTCGCCGGGGTTGAACCAGGGAAAGATGCCGTGGCGGTAGGCGTCGACCAGCCGCTGCGGCGACAGATCGCCGCCGGCGGCGAGCAAGCCGTTGGGCTCCCGCAGGGCTTGCGTAACGGGCGGGAAGGCGTCGCCGGGGTAGAGCCAGGGGATCATGAAATCTTGGGAATCGCCGGTGTAATCAAATGCAGCTTCGATTTTGAAGCCTATTCACCCTGCGCACAACAGGCTATTTCCCCGGAGCATGCTCCATTGTCCAGCCCTGCCAGCACAGCGCCTTCATGCGCGCGCAGTAGGCCACCAGGTTGGCGAGCGTCCTGGCGTGTTCCTGGAGCGGATTGCCGTGGGGCTGATCCAGGATATTGGCGAGAAAAGCATACAGGCTCATGTCCAGGCTGCGCGGTTCAGCGCCGAGAAAAAAGGGCTTGCCGCCCAGCAGGCCCGCCAGCGCATCCAGCACGGCCCTGCCCCTGGCGTAGGCGCCCTGCGGGTCGGCGGGAGTCAGCCCGTGCTGGCGCATCTGACGCAGCAGCATGCGGCGCAGCAGGAACAGCACCGGGCCGCGCATGCCCAGGGGCAGGTATTTCACCAGATCCGGCCTGAACACCTCCCAGCCGGCCGGATCGCCCCAGCGCATGTAGGTGATCTGCCAGTAGAGCCGCTCCTCCACCAGTTCGCGCACGAAAAAGGCGAGCGCCCGGCCGGCCTCGCTCAAGCCATCGTCCAGGCGCGCCGCCTGCCGGCTCTCGAAGTGGGCGATGATGGCCTCGGAATCGGTTATGGTCCGGCCGTCCTCCACGATGAAGGGAATCCTGCCGGTCGGAGACTTGCGCGGCCCGCTCGGCACCACCCGGTACGGAATGCGCCGGAAACGCAAGTAGGTTTCCGCCTTCATGCAGAAAGGGCTGGCATTGGGCAGTCCCCAGAAGGGGCGGAACTGGTGCAGTTCGATCATCAGAATCCCTTTAATGGGCCATTTGGCGATTCATGGCTTCGGCGAGAAAACCGGTCAGGCCGCCGATCTGGCGTTCCAGGTCATCGTAACTGTCATGGCTCCCCTTCACCACCAGCAGCCTGTCCGCTGCACCGCGATGTCTGGCATACAAGGCTTGCGCTTCCGCAACGGGAACCGTTGCATCCTCGCTGCCATGAACCAGCAGGACCGGACAGCGCAGGCGCCCTATGGTGTTGAGCGGCGCGATGTCATCGAAGCGGCGGCCGATCACGTGCTGAACGTATTGCAGGATATACCATCCGAATGGAACATATGGCACCCGCCAGGAGGCAAGCAGGCGGCGCATGACCGTCCTGGGATGGGCGAAAGCGGCAATGCAGACCACCGCCGCCAGATCGTCCCGGCGCGAGGCGGCGAGCAGGGCTGCGGCGGCTCCCACGGAATGGCCGGCTATCCCTATCCGTTCAGGGTCCACGTCAGGCTGCCGTTTGAGCCAGTGCAAGGCGTGGTCGAGATCCTCGGCAAAACGGGGCATGGACGAGAAGGTATCGATGTCGCTGCGGCCATGGCTGCGGGCGTCGATGAACAGCAGGGCATAACCGGCACGATGCAGTGGCCCGGCAAGAGGAAGCATCGTTTCCGCATTGCCGCCCCATCCGTGCAAAACTGCCAGCGCTGGCGCCTTCCCTGCACCTGGCGCTGGAATGAACCAGGCGAAAAGGCGCTTGCCGTTGGCGCCCGGAATAAGCTTTTCAGAGTATTCCAGCCCCACCGCCTCGGGCGTGGATTGTTCCACTATTCTCGGCGCGCGCAAGCTCCAGCGGATCAGGACGTGGAAAGCCATAATAACCAGGCCGCAACCGGCCAGAATCAACATCAGATTCAACATGCCGCGCATTTCATTCGCTTTGATTGATCAAGCTTGACAGGCTATCGCACAAAAAAAAACCTGTGGCGCGAGGCGCCACAGGGGAGGCTGACGGCTGAGGGGATTCCGTCAGGGAGGAGTTTAGCCGGCACAACTTCTGTCCCGGCCAATCAGCAATTTATATTTAGCAAAACCCATGCCACCAATCCATAAAACCGGAAATAATGCTTTTTATCATGATACTACCGGCAGATTGAAGAAAATCCGCTCTCCCTGGAATTGAACTCATTACGCCATAAATGGCATAATACGCCAATCACAACCGCCATGGATGACATTTCAATGACGATTGCCAAGGTCCCGCCCGAACTGGTCACGCTTCTTGACAGCTTTCCGGAGCCCAAGATTCTTCTTGACGAACACTACCGCATCCTCGCCGCCAATGCAGCCTACCGGCGGGAATTCGGCGCCGGGCGGAAAATAGACGGGCGTTTCTGCTACGAACTCTCCCATCACTACGACAAGCCCTGCGACCAGGCTGGCGAAAACTGCCCGTTGCGGGATTCCATGGAAAGCGGCGAACCCAGACGCGTGCTCCACGTGCATCACACTTCCGCAGGAAGGGAGCATGTGGAAGTGGAAGTCCTTCCGGTCAGGAACAAGGCCGGAAGCATGACCTATTTCATGGAAACCATGCACGTCCTGCGCCATGCCCATGAAGGCGCCCGAGATCACGAGATGGTGGGCTACTCCCGGCCGTTCAATCGCATGCTCGAGCTCGCCAGGCGGGTTGCCGCCCGGGAAAGCTCGGTACTGCTGCTGGGAGAATCAGGCACCGGCAAGGAACTGGTGGCCCAGGCCATCCACGGCATGAGCCCGCGTGCGGAAGCGCCATTCGTGACAGTGGAATGCTCCGGACTGACCGAGACCCTGTTCGAGAGCGAAATGTTTGGCTATGAGAAAGGGGCTTTCACCGGCGCGATTGGCCGCAAGACCGGACTGGTGGAGGCGGCCTATGGCGGCACCCTGTTCCTGGACGAGGTGGGAGACATCCCTCTGCCGCTGCAGGTCAAGCTGCTGCGCCTGCTGGAGGCAGGCACTTATCGCCGTGTCGGCGGCATCGAACCGCTGAGCGCGGATTTCAGGCTGATTGCCGCCACCCACCGCGATCTGGCCAAAATGGTACAGGAGGGCAGTTTCAGGCAGGACCTCTACTTCCGCCTCAATGTTTTCCCCATCCAGCTGCCGCCACTGCGGGAACGCATGGAAGATCTGCCAATATTGGTGGAGCGCCTGCTCTCCCGTCTGGAGCCGGGAAAGAAAATCGCACTCGCCGAGGATTCCATGGCGCTCCTGATGCGCCATGACTTTCCCGGGAATGTGCGGGAATTGCGCAATATCCTGGAGCGTGCGCTGATCATGGTGGACGGCAATACCATCCTGCCCCGGCATCTCCACCTGGGCAACATGAAAAGCAGCAGGGAGGATGTTCCCGCAGCCATGCCCTTCTATGAAATGATCCCCGTCGAACAGATGGAAAGGCGCTACCTCGCCTGGGCGGCAGAAAATTTCCACGGCGACCGAAAATCCCTGGCCGGAAAGCTGGGAATGAGCGAACGCACCCTGTACCGCAAGCTCAAGGAAGCCGGGTCAAGCCACTGAAGCTTCGGAATCTTCCGGAAACAAGGCCGCGCGCCGCCCGCGTTCGGCGTTCACGCCCATGAGCAGCACCAGGCCGGCGAGAAAATAGCTGCCGGTCAGCAGCATGGCGAGGCGGTGGTCGCCGCGCGACATCCAGCTCACCAGCCCATAGGTGAGGGGGCCGAGAATGGAAGACAGTTTCACGGCCAGCCCCCACAAACCGAAAAACTCCGCACTGCGCGCCGGCGGGCTCAAATAACCGACCAGCGCCCGCCCCGCCGACTGGGATGCGCCGAGACACAGGCCGGTGATGTTGGCAGCCAGCCAGAACTGGCCCGGCGTGTCTGCAGTGTAGGCAATCAGGATCATGAGTATCCAGCCCAGCAGCGTGATTGCAATGGTGCGGATG
Organism: Nitrosomonadales bacterium; assembly: GCA_003104895.1. Lineage (GTDB taxonomy): Bacteria > Pseudomonadota > Gammaproteobacteria > Burkholderiales > Sulfuricellaceae > Sulfurimicrobium. Next base: position 908 of record PQAG01000207.1, on the reverse strand, counting down.
TGGCCCAGCCGGTCCTGTATCTGGCCGAACAGAAAAGCGCCCGCTGCCGCGGTCACATTCACCAGCAGCACCAGCATGATGGTTTCGCGCGTGCCGAAATGCATGGCCTGTTCTGCATAGATGGCCGCCAGCGCGATCACCGCCTGAATCCCTGCCTGATAGAACACCAGGCAGACCAGGAAGCGCCCCAGATCGCGGTAGCGGCGGGCATGATGCAGCGTATCGCCCAGCCGGGTGAATGCCTCGCCCAGCATGCCGCGCCCCTGCAAGTGCGGCTGGGGAATGGCGCGCTCCTTGAGTATCAGGAACGTGGGCAGCGCGGCAAGTGCAAACAGCCCGGCCGTGATCAGCATGGTGACGGGCACGAACTGGGCCGCGGCCTGCCCCTGCCCTTCGGCCCAGGTCACGTAAGCCAGCGAAGCGCCCAGGCTTAGCAGGCCGCCGATGAAGCCGATGCTCCAGCCCCAGCCGGAAACCTTGCCCATGGCCTCGCCCCTGGCCAGCTCGGGCAGGAAGGCGGCGATCAGGTTTTCCCCCACGCCAAAGAAGAAATTGCTGAGAATGATCAGCGGAATGGCAAGCTGGAGATCGCCCCTGCCCGCCAGCGCCAGTCCGGCGGTGAACAGAACGCAGCCAATGGTGCTGGCCAGCAGCAGGCGCTTCTTGCTGGCATAGGCATCGGCGTAAGCGCCCAGCGCAGGGGCCGTCACCATGACCAGGAAATAGGACACCGCCAGCGCCAGCGACCAGGCAAATGTGCCCCAGTCTTTTCCTTCTGCAACCACCGCCACGAAATAGGCATTGAAGATGGCGGTAATCACCACCGTGGTATAGCCGGAATTGGCAAAATCGTACATCGCCCAGGCCCAGATCTCGCGGGGGCGAACATCATCCGCCAGATTTTTCGA
>PQAG01000206.1 GCA_003104895.1 Nitrosomonadales bacterium | reverse complement strand
CGCATGATTGACGCCAACCGCTTTGCGCCCTACCACGTCAAGGTGGTGACCGAGAACGGCGTGGTTTACCTGATGGGCATGGTGACGCGCAAGGAAGCCGAGGATGCGGCGGAAATCGCGCGCACCACCACCGATGTGCGCAGAGTCGTCAAAGTTTTCGAATACCTCGACTGAGGGCGCTGTGACTTTCTCTCCCCCCGATTTCGAGCGCAAGATCTGCACGCCAGCCGAACTCAAGGCTCGCGCCGGTGAACTGCCGCGCCCGCTGGTATTCACCAACGGCTGCTTCGATATCCTGCACCGCGGCCATGTCACCTACCTGGCCCAGGCGCGGGCACTGGGCGCCAGCCTGATTGTCGGGGTGAATACCGATGCTTCGGTCAGGCGTCTGGGCAAGGGCGAAGACCGCCCGGTAAACAGCCAGCATGACCGCATGGCCGTGCTCGCCGCGCTGGARAGYGTCAGCCTGGTGACCTTTTTCGRCGAAGACACSCCGCTCGAACTGATCCTCGCCTGCCAGCCGGACATCCTGGTCAAGGGCGGCGACTGGACGGYGGAMAAKATCGTCGGCGCGCGGGAAGTGCAGGGCTGGGGMGGGCAGGTTCATTCCATTCCCTTCCTGTTCGAGCGCTCGACGACCTCCACCATCGCCAAGATCCGTGCGTTATAAGCAGAAACTCGCGCAGCGAGCCTGTGTCCCCCTCTCCCAGCCTTCGGCTACGCTCAGGCAACGGGAGAGAGCCAGGAGAGAAGGTTGGTCATGCTGCCTGCAGAATTCCTGACCCGTCTCGGCGCCATCGTGGGTGCGGAGAACCTGCTCACCGATGCGGCCTCCTGCCTGGCCTATGGCTATGACAACAGCCGCAAGATCTTTCCGCCAGAGGCCGTGGTGTTTGCCGCCAGCACCGCGGATGTGCAGCAGATCATCCTCTTGTGCAACGAATTCCAGGTGCCGCTCACGCCGCGCGGGCGCGGCACGGGCACGGCCGGGGCCAGCATTCCGGAGCAGGGCGGCGTCGCCCTGTCGCTGGAGCGCATGCGGCGCATCGTGGCCGTGGACCCGGCCAACCGCGTGCTGGTGTGCGAGCCGGGGGTACTGAACCAGGAAGTGCAGGATGCCGCGCGCCCGCACGGCTTCTTCTGGCCGCCGGACCCTTCCAGCGCGCCCTATTGCAGCGTCGGCGGCAATCTCGCCACCTGCGCCGGCGGCCCGCATGCAGTGAAATACGGGGTGACGCGCGACCACGTGCTGGGGCTGACGGCAGTCACCGGCAAGGGCGAGATCATCAGGACCGGCTGCTACACCACCAAGGGCGTGGTGGGCTACGATCTGACCCGGCTCCTGGTCGGTTCCGAAGGGACGCTTGCCATCATCACCGAAGCCACCCTCAAGCTGACCCCCCTGCCCGCCGCCGTGGGCGGCCTGACCGCGCATTACCGCGACATCGCCAGCTGCGCTGCGGCGATTGCCGCCATCATGGCGCAGCCCGCCCTGCCCAGCGCGCTGGAATTTCTCGACCAGGCCTCGCTCAATCTGATTCGCGCCCGCCACCCCGGTCTGCTGCCGGAAGAAACCCAGGCCTTGCTGATGATCGAGGTGGACGGCTCGGCCAGCGAGGTGCAGGCCAATGCCGGGGCCATTCGCGCCGCTTGCGCCAATGAGGGGCTGATCCGGGCCGAACTCGCGCCCGATCTCAAGGCCTTGTGGGCGGCACGCAAGGCGCTTTCCCCCCTGCTGCGCGACATCGCGCCGAAAAAGATCAACGAGGACGTGGCGGTGCCGGTGTCCCGCCTGCCCGAACTGCTGCAGGGGCTGGCTGCCCTCAGCGCGAAATATGGCATTGCCAACGCCAATTTCGGCCATGCCGGCAACGGCAACATCCACGTCAACCTGCTGGTGAACCCCGATGATGCGGAGGAGTCACAGCGCGCCGAAGCCTGTCTGGACGAAATTTTCTCGCTGGTGCTGCGGCTCAATGGCACGCTCTCGGGCGAACATGGCGTGGGGCGGGAAAAGCGGCCTTTCGTGGCGCGCGAGATCGACCCCGTGACGCTGCAGCTGATGCGCGACATCAAGCAGGTTTTCGACCCCAATCAGATTCTTAACCCCGGCAAGCTGTTTCCTGCCCCCTAAATGATCAGGAGCTATTTATGAGCATTTCCGAGCTGAATCAAAAATTCGCCATTTCCGGCCATGTCGCTTTCAAGGAAGGCCCGGGCGGGCTGACGGTGGCGGAGGTCGCCAACGGCCTGGCAGAATCCGCCATCGCGCTGCAGGGCGCCCACATCATGACCTTCACGCCGCGTGGCCAGGCGCCGGTGGTGTGGCTGTCGAAATTCGCCAAGTTCGCGCCCGGCAAATCCATCCGCGGTGGCGTGCCGGTCTGCTGGCCGTGGTTCGGGCCGCACGCCACGGATGCCTCCCTGCCCGGCCACGGCTTTGCGCGCACGGTGCTGTGGGACGTGCTGGAAACCCGCGCCATGGCCGATGGCGCGACCTTCCTGCGCTTCGGCCTGGTCGAAACGGAGGCGACGCGCGCGCAGTGGCCGCATGCCTCCACCGTCCAGCTTGAAGTGACCGTGGGTTCTGCATTGCGCGTCGAACTGGTGACGCGCAACACCGGCAAAGAGCCTTTCGTGCTGGGCGAGGCGCTGCACACCTACTTCCATATCAGCGATGTGGCGAACATGCAAATCACCGGCCTCGATGGCTGCGACTACCTCGACAAGGCCGGCGGCGCTTCGCGCAAGACCCAGCAGGGCGCGATCGTGATCGGGAGCGAAGTGGACCGGGTGTATCTCAACACCAGCGCGGATTGCCTGATCGAGGACAACGGCCTCAAGCGCCGCATCCGCGTTGCCGGGCAGAATGCCCGCTCCGCGGTGGTGTGGAATCCGTGGATCGAGAAGGCCGGCAAGATGGGCGATTTCGGCCCCGAAGGCTACCGCGGCATGGTGTGCGTGGAAACCGCCAATGCGGCCGAGAACGTGGTGACCGTGAAGCCCGGCGAGGAACACCGCCTGGTAGCGATTTACAGCGCCGAAGCGCTGGCCTGAAAAAAAACGGCACGCCACGATGGTGGCGTGCCGTTTCGCTGCCGTGCTATGAAAGCTTAGTCGCGATAGCCGCGGTACTCGTAGCGATCGTGGTCGTGGCGATGGCGGTGATGCCGTTCATGACCCCAGCCGCGGCCATAACCCGGCCTGTCGTTGTAATAAACCACGCGCTCTGCATAACCGTAGCGAGGCGGAGGGGCATAGCCGTAACGCTCATACACCCGGACCGGCTCCGGGCGGTAGTAGACCGGGGCAGGTTGGTAATGGACACGTTCCACGGTGCGGTAGCCACGGTCGTTGGTGGCGATGGCCACGCCGGTGGCGCCGCCCAGCAGTCCGCCGATAATGGCGGCATCGCGACCGCCGATGGCCGATCCGATCACCGCGCCCGTTGCGCCCCCGATTGCGCCGCCCACTGCGGCGTCGCCGTCCCAGCCGGAAGCCTGCGCCTGGGATGCCAGGGCCAGCGTCAACGCGGCAATCCAGGTAATCTTTTTCATGGTTTGTCTCCTTTGCTTGTCAAGGTAGGCAAATTGTAGAACGGCGAAGCTTAACGCCAGCTTAACGAAAATTAATCCTTGAAAACGGCATTTCACCGCTAATACCCAAAGGGCACGAGGGATGCGAAAGCCCGCAAAGGCAAAGCGGGAAGGGCGGGCCAAGGCAGAGTAACGGCGCGGGCGCGTTTGGCAGCCCCTGCGGTTCAACCGTTTTTTGCCGATTTGTGAGAAACTGTTTCTAGTAAGAAAAAACAAAGCGAGGGTTTCCGTGTCCACGACTCCACCTCTTTCCCCGGCGCAGCTCTACCGCAGCTGCGATCCGGATCAGTTTGCCTTTACCACCACCGCCGAGCTGGAAGATCTGTCCGAGATCATCGGCCAGACGCGCGCCCTGGATGCGATCCGCTTCGGCAGCGGCATCCAGCGCGAGGGCTACAACCTCTTCGTGATGGGTCCTCAGGGGACAGGCAAGCATACATTCGTCGCCCAGTTCCTGGAGGCGAAGGCAGCGCAGGAGCCGGTGCCCACCGACCTGTGTTACGTCAACAATTTCGCGCAGCCGCACATGCCCCTTGCCCTGCAGCTGCCGGCCGGCACCGGGGTCAAATTGTGCCAGTCGATGCGCCTCCTGGTGGAGGAGCTGCGCGCCGCCATTCCGGCTGCTTTCGAGACTGACGAGTACCGCGCCAAGGCCGAGGAAGTCCAGACCGACTTTTCCGCCCGCGAAGAGAAGGCGATCAAGGAGCTGGGGGACGAGGCCCAGGCGCGCCAGATCACTTTGCTGCGCACGCCGAACGGCTTTGGCTTCGCGCCGATGAAAGACGGCGAGGTCATCAAGCCGGAAGACTATGACCAGATGCCTGAAGTGGAAAAGGCGCACATCGAGGCCAGAATCGCCGAACTGCAGGCGCACCTGGAACGCATCCTGCGCCACGACATTCCGGAGTGGAAAAGGGACGCGCGCGACCGGCTGAAGCGGCTCAACCGCATGACCACCCTGGCCGCGGTGGAGCATCTGGTGGACGAGCTCCGGCGCACCTATTCCGCCATTCCGGTGATCCAGACCTATCTCGATTCGGTGCAGCAGGACGTGATCGACAATGTGAATGATTTCCGCCGCAGCGAGGAGGGGGGCGGGGGGCAGATCGGCTCCGACCATCCGCAGTTCCGCCGCTACCGGGTCAATGTGCTGGTAGACCACACCGCATCGAAGGGCGCGCCGGTGGTGTTCGACGACAACCCCATGTACCACAGCCTGATCGGCCGGGTGGAGCACCAGGCGCAGTTCGGCAATCTGGTGACAGATTTCAACCTGATCAAGCCCGGCTCCCTGCACCGCGCCAATGGCGGATACCTGCTGCTGGACGTGCGCCAGGTGCTGACCCAGCTGTATGCCTGGGAAGGACTGAAAAGGGTGCTGCGCTCGCGCCAGATCCGCATCGAATCGCTGGGGCAGATACTCAGCCTGGTCAGCACGGTGTCGCTGGAGCCGGAACCGGTGCCGCTCAGCATCAAGGTGGTGCTGTTTGGCGAGCGCCTGTTGTATTACCTGCTGTATGCCTACGACCCCGAGTTCGCCGAGCTGTTCAAGGTCGAGGCGGATTTTGCCGACAGCTTCGAACGCACGCCCGAGGCGCACCTGCTTTATGCCCGCCTGATCGCCACTGTGGCCCGCAAGGAGCAGCTGCTGCCGCTGCAGCGCAGCGCCGTGGCGCGGGTGATCGAGCATGGCGCGCGCCTGGCGGACGATGCCGAAAAACTGTCCGCCCACATGCAGGGCATTGCCGATCTGCTGCGCGAGGCGGATTACTGGGCGCGCCAGGCCGGGCATGAAGCCGTGGCGCTGGAGGACATCCAGCATGCGCTGGACACCCAGCTGCACCGCGCCAGCCGCCTGAAGGAACGGGTGCAGGAAGCGATCCTGCGCGGCACCGTGCTGATCGACACGGATGGCCGCCGGGCAGGGCAGGTGAACGGCCTTTCCGTGATCGCGCTGGGCAATACCGCATTTGCCCAGCCGGCGCGCATCACCGCCACCACCCGCCTGGGTGAAGGGGAGCTGGTCAACATCGAGCGCGAGGCCAAGCTTTCCGGCGCCATCCATTCCAAGGGAGTGCTGATCCTGGCCTCCTTCCTGGCCGAACGCTACGCCAAGAACCGCCCGCTGCCGCTGGCTGCAAGCCTGGTATTCGAGCAGTCCTATGGCGAGGTTGAAGGCGACAGCGCCTCCGCCGCCGAACTCTGCGCCCTGCTCTCCAGCCTGGCCGCCGAACCGCTCAGGCAGTCGCTGGCGGTGACCGGGTCGGTCAACCAGTTCGGCCAGATCCAGTCCATCGGCGCGGTGAACGAGAAAATCGAGGGCTTCTTCGACATCTGCAATGCGCGCGGCCTGGACGGGGAACAGGGGGTGATCATCCCGGCCGCCAACCTGCCGCACCTGATGCTGCGCCAGGAAGTGCGGCAGGCGGCGGAACAGGGGCGCTTCCATATCTACGCCGTGAGCCACGTCGATGAAGTGCTGGCGCTGCTGACCGGCAAGCCCGCTGCGGATGTGAATGCCAAAGTGGAGAAGCGCGTGGCCGAACTGATCCGGCTAAAGAAGGCAATGACCCGGAGCGGGAAAAACACTAAGCACGGGGGCAAGAAAATCTAGCAAGGAATCCGGATCACCACTCTGGCGCCGCCAAGCGGGCTCTCGCCGATGCGGATTTCTCCCCCATAGGCCTGCACGATGCTGGCCACCATTGCCAGTCCGATGCCCTGCCCGGGCGTGGACTGGTCGGCGCGCACGCCGCGCTGCAGGATATTTGCAGCCTCCTGCGCCGGGATGCCCGGCCCGTCGTCTTCCACGGCCAGCGCCAGGTGGCCCGCCTCGCTTCCGGCATGCAGTTCCACTCTGGCATGGCACCATTTGCAGGCGTTGTCGAGCAGGTTGCCGAGCAGTTCCAGCAGGTCGCCCCGGTCGCCGCGAAAGTTCAGGCCGGGCGCGATGTGGAGCTGCAGGCTGACCTGCTTGGCGTGATAGACCTTTTCCAGCGAGGCGGCGATCTTCTCGGCCAGCGGCCTGAGCGGCAGCGGGGCGGCCAGCGGCGATGCCGGCCCGGCGGTGGCCGCGCGCTGCAGCTGGTAATCGACGATATGCTGCATTTTCCCGGTTTCCTCGGCCACCGTGGCGGCGAGAAGGCTTTCCGGCTCATGCTGCTGTTCAGAAAGCGCTCCGCGCATGACTGCCAGCGGCGTTTTCAGGCTGTGGGCGAGGTCCCCCAGCGCGTCGCGGTAGCGCCGCAACTGGGCGCGCTCGCGCAGCAGCAGGCCGTTCAGGTTGCCGGTCAGCGCGCTCAGCTCGGCAGGATAGGTGCCGCTGAGCTGTTCCTTTTCTCCCGCCTCGATGGCGCGGATTTCCTGCGCCACATCGCGCAGCGGCCGCAGCCCCCAGCGCAGCAGCATGGCTTGCGCCAGCAGCAGCAACCCGGCCATGGCGCCAAGCCATCCCCACAGGCTGCGGCGGTAGCGGGCAAGCTGGGCATGGAAGGCGGACAGGTCTTCGGCCACGCTGAAGGTAAAGGCGTATTTCCGCTTGCCCTCGCTCCAGCTCACGCCCATGCGGTAAACGAAATAATCCGTGCCGGAACTGTCAGGCAGCCGGGAAAAGACGCTTTTGCCTGCTGCCAGCGTGGTTTCTGGCGGGAGTTCGACATTCAGCGCCGAGGGCGAGCGCCAGCGCATTTTGCCTTTGCCGTCGGCAATGGCGGCGTAAAGCCCGGAGAAGGGCTGATCAAGGCGCGGTTCCTGCAATTTCGCCGGCATTTCAAGGCGCCCTGCCTGGTCAACTTCCGCTTCCGCAATCAGCATGTAAAGCTGCCCCTGCAGCCGCTCCTCCCTGGCCGCCCGCGCGCTTTCGCGGAACGCCTGGTCAAGAACGATGCCGGTCAGGGCAAGAAAAACCGCCAGCACGATGGAAGCGGCGAGGATGATGCGGGCGTTGAGGGACATTATTGCAGCGCAAACCGGTAGCCCCTGCCGCGCAGGGTTTCAATCGGCTGCAGGGTGCCATCCGGGTCGAGCTTGCGCCGCAGACGGCCGAGCAGGACTTCCAGCACGTTGCTGTCGCGGTCTTCGTCGTGCGGGTAGAGGTAATCGGCCAGTTCGCTTTTGGCGATGACCTTGCCGCGCTGCTGCATCAGGTATTCCAGCAGGCGGTATTCGAAGGCCGTCAGGTCAATTTCCTGGCTGTTCACCGATGCTTTCTGCGCGGCAAGGTCAATGCTGACGGGGCCGCCGCGCAAGGTCTGGCTGCTGCTGCCGGCAGCCCGCCGCAGCAGGGCTTTCAGACGTGCGAGCAGCTCTTCCATGTGGAAGGGCTTGGCGAGGTAATCGTCGGCCCCGGCTTCCAGTCCTTCGACCTTGTCCTGCC
>PQAG01000205.1 GCA_003104895.1 Nitrosomonadales bacterium | reverse complement strand
ATTTCCTTTCATTTGGAAAGTGAATTGGGCAGGGTTAAAAAGGGCACCTTGAGAAAAGCAAGAACGACACATCAGTTGATAAGACATGACGGAGGCCATCGTGCGGATTCCGATGAAAGCGTACACTCATTCCGATCCATACCGAACAGCAGCACGATGATTCCGTACAGTAATCGGAGCGAAGCGACGCTGCGGGCTCTCTCATAATGAGGTGTACGGATTGAGTCAAGGATTTCGGGTTCCAATCGCTGCTTTTTCTCGGAGCCCTTCTGAGGGCGACGCTCGGCGATGCTCCCCCGCGCCGTTTATTCGGGCAGGCCGGCGAGCGGCGGCGAGGGCTTTCGAGCCCAAAGCTCGCCTCGCCGCCGGTCGCAACGCGTAACGGACTCGCCTGGCCTGCCCGAATAGGCGCGGCCCAGGGCGCCACTTAAACTGGGGTTTGTCCGTAGGATTTTTGGAGACTGTTGGACTGACCGCAGCCAAACTCTCCGGCCAAGCCGGAATGCTCGGCCCGTGATCTGGTTGGGGTGAGTTTCCTTTTTCCGAAGCCTCCGCGGTGGGACAAGGAGGCGAGCAGCGGAGAGGGCTTTAGCTCACCGCCGCCCGCTTTGGCGATGCGACTGATCTTGCCGGGCTGAATGGGCGTGGCCAGCGCTGAGGGCCTACCCTTTTTCTGGAAGGTTCCTGGGATCGCGCATGGACTTGCCGGTCAACTCCAGTCGATAGGCATTGTGCACCAGACGGTCGAGGATCGCGTCGGCGACTGTCGGATCGCCGATCACCTCGTGCCACTGGTCGACGGGAAACTGGCTGGTGATGAGGGTGGCTCCAGAGCCGTGGCGATCATCGATAATTTCCAGGAACTGGCGGTAGAGCTTCCCGGAGATGCCGGAGATGCCGAAATCATCGACGACCAGAAGCTGGGCCCGGGCCAGGCGTTTGAACAAGGAGGACAGGCTTCCGTCGGCTTGGGCGCTCTCCAAAGCCCGGAAGAGTTTGGCCGCCACATAGTAATAAGTTCGGTGGCCTTCCCGGCAGGCTTGATGGCCCAGGGCGCAGGCCACATAAGTTTTGCCGGTGCCGGCGCAACCGGTGATCAGGCAGTTGCGATGGGCTTGCACCCATGGGCAGGCGCGCATTTGCTCGATCTGAGCGCGCTTGAGACCGCGCGAAGGCCGGTAGTCCAAGTCCTCCAGAGTGGCGGTGGAGATTTTGAACTGGGCGTTCTTGAGGCGCAGGACTAGGCCGCGGTTGTCTTTCCAGAGGGCTTGGCGCTCGACCAGAAGGCCGAAGCGCTCTTCAAAGTCCAGTTGGACGATGTCCTTCTGCTGACGCTGTTCTTCCAGGGCTTGGGCCATTCCTTCCAGGTGCAAGGTACGGAGTTTTTCCAGAGTCTGTGTGTAAAGCATAGGGTTACTGAGGTGGGAGGTTTTCATTGGTAGTAAGGTCCACCGCGGAGGTTGGGGTGAGTGGGGCTGGGCAAGGGTAATTCCTGCTCCAGCGGCAGGGCATCCAATTTCTTATCCAGGATGGACTTGATGCTGGTATAGGAGCAGGTGTCGAAGTGCCAGGCCCGGCGACAGGCCGCTTCCATCCGCGGAACTCCGACGGCTTTGGCCAGACGAATGATGCCCAGGCAAGAACGGAAGCCCATCTCGGGATGAGGCCGATCGTGGAGGATTTTCTCCACGACTTGGGCGCATTCCGGACCAACGTTTTTGGCCCAATCAATCATGCGGCCGGGCGTCCACTGCAGGTATTTCTGATGGGCTTTGGGCCGATGCTCTTCCAGGGTGGTGGGCTGCCCTGGCTGAGAGCTGCGTTGGTGGGCGGCGACTCGTTTGCCACCCAGGAACAGTTCCACGGTCCTGGCCGTTAAGCGGACATCCAATTGCTGGTGGATGAGCGTGTGCGGGACACTATAGAGGTGGTTTTCCACCGACACATGATAGTCGATGTTGACCTTGGCCTTGGACCAGAGGGCCATCTCGAAAGGCTCCGGCGGTAAGGGTAGGAGCGTCGCTTGTTCGTGGGCTGCAAACCAACTGTCACGCGAGCCTTCCATTTTCTGGAACGGCTTGGCGTTGAGTTCGGCCAACTTCAGAGCGATGGCGTCATTGAGCTCGCTCATATTGAAAAAGCGATAGTCACGCAGCGCGGCCAAAATGTGCCACTGCACCACTTGCACGGCTGATTCGGCCTGAGGTTTGTCGCGCGGCTTGCGGGGGCGTGCGGGGATGATGACAGTGCCGTAATGCTCGGCCATTTCCTGGTAGGTGCGATGGAGCCCTGGTTCATAGCGACAGGGCTTGATGACCGCCGTCTTAGGATTGTCTGGGACCAGGACTCGGGCGACCCCGCCATAGTAAGCGAAGGCCCGACAGTGAGCCTCGATCCAAGCCGGAAGCTGCTGGTTTTCGAAAGCACGGGCGAAGGCCTTGTTGCTGAAGCCCAAGGCAGCCACAAACACCGAAGCCTCGGTGACCGTGCCATCGTCATGGTAGATCGGCACGGTCTGACCGGCCCAATCGACCAGCATCTTTTCTCCGGGCACGTGCTGGAAGCGCATGGGCGGATCGATGGTCTGACGCCATTCCCGGTAGAGTTCGCAGAAGCGGCTATAGCTGTAGCCTTCAGGATGCTCCTTGTGGTATTCGGTCCACAGGAGGCAGAGGGTCACGTTCTTACGTCGCAGCTCTTGGTGGATATAGGCCCAGTCGGGCATCGGCTGGCTTGGCGCCGGAGGTTGAGCACTCAGCCCGAAAAGGCGGAGATGGAGTTCGGCCTCACTCATGGACTCGGGTAGAGGCCAGGCGAGTTCGGCGTTCTGAGCTCGCTTCAAATACTCCCAGACCGTGCTGACGGGCAGCCGACAACTGCCCGCAATCTCCCGGATGGAGAGTTGGTTTTGATGTTTGAGTCGGAGGACTTCTTGGATTTGACGCATGGGTAGTTTCTTTTGAGCCATCGAGGGTTTCCTTTCTCGACTCCCGTGGGCCAATGGCCGCTTGGAGTCGGGGCGAAACCCTGATCGCTTTCCCAGCGTCACTCCACTCCTTTACGCCGGCTCTTCCCGGCGCAGGTCCAACACGATTCCGATCCGCACCGAACAGCTCTCCGGACCAATCCAGACACCATTACGACCCAATCCGGACAACCGCCCGAGCAAACCGGACACCGTTACGAACCATTTCGGACACCATTACGATGGTGCCCTCAAAACCGTACGGTTTCGGTCGGAATGCTGTTCGCTTTCCATCGGATCGGTGTACGCTTTGAATCGTAACCCCGTACGCTTTCGCGTCGTGCGGCCGTACGGATTGCTCCGTAATACGCAAAGTACGGAAAGATTCGTACGAT
>PQAG01000204.1 GCA_003104895.1 Nitrosomonadales bacterium | reverse complement strand
CCCGGCATTCACGCCGGATGCCGGCCCTTCCCATCGCCCTTCTCACCCTTGATACCTGCAATACCACCTCCATCAGGAGTTGATGATATACTTTTTATTTGTCTTGACCCATATCAAGGATAAGCACAATGATTTCTGATAATGCCCGCTTTGACCAGGCCATCGCCAAGTTTGACGCCGCGAATGCGGAAGACCCCAACAAGGAAGTGTTTGAAGGCAAGGAATACCCCAAGGAGCTGCTCTACGCCCAGCGCATGACCGGCATGCTCAAGCGCTTCGCCCCTGACGCGCCCGAGCATGTCCAGCTCGCCGCCCGCGCCCAGCATATCTGCCGCTGGAAAGTGCCGCGCGCGGACTATCCGATGGACAAGACCGGCTACTACCAATGGCGCACCTATCTGTATAAGTTCCACGGTGAAACCGCCGGCGCCATCATGCGGGAAGCGGGCTATGACGAGGAAACGATCGCCAAGCTTCAGTCCCTGCTGCGCAAGGAAAAGCTCAAGCTCAATCCGGAAACCCAGCTGCTCGAGGACGTCGTGGACCTGACTTTCCTGCAATACTATCTGGAAGCCTTTGTGCAGAAATACAGCAGCCAGTACGATGAAGAGAAGCTGCTCGACATCGTGCGCAAGACGTGGAAAAAGATGTCAGAAAAAGGCCACGAGGCGGCGCTGAAGCTCGACTTCACGCCGGAAATGCTGGCCGTGGTCCAGAAAGCCCTGGGCTGATTTTCGGGGCGGGGGAACCCCCGCCCTCAAGAACTTACTGCAGCGTGCCCTTTTCCTCGGCCAGCTGCCGGGACAAGGCCGCCACGGTTTCGGTATCGAGATCGATGCCGACATCCCAGCCCGGATTGATGGTCACACCGGCGCCCGCGTCTATGCGCTCCAGCACCCAGCGAAAATCCGCCAGCAAGCCGCCGCCAAACCTGGGGAATTCATCCATCACGACCCTGGCCCGCTCCGGGCTGCTGAACAGCACCAGCACATGGGTGCCTTCCTCGTCCTGCACCACCAGGGGGCGGGCGTGAACGGAGCGCTGGAATCCCTGGATGCCGGAATCTTCGTCTTCCACCGGCATGAATACCTGGTCATCGAGCAGTCCGCTGATCAGCTCATCAGCGTCCAGCTCGCCATTTGCCGCCGCCAGCAGCTTGTGCTCAAGATCATTCCTGGGCTCAAAAATCTCTTCGCTCATGTGCTTCTCCGTATTCGTAATCAGGCGCCATTCTAACCTGACAGCGCCGTCAGCCCACCTATAATCCTAGAAACCTCAGTTGACCGCTTGGTTGATTAGTTAACATCATAGTTCTAAATGACTTTCCTATGTTTTTACGTTTCACCCGCTGGGTGGCATTGCTACAGGCTGGATTGCACGGTTTTTCGGGCGCATGGCTGCGTTGTAACTCCTTGGAATGGAATGACCATTCCGCGTCGTTACGCCTTGCCCTGCACCCGAAAAACCGCACACTCCAGCCTGTCCAACTGAGGTTTCTAGGATAATCTGCTTGCCACCAGAGCTGCGCCGATCAAACCAACTTCCGGATTCATGACCACGCACACCGGGATTCGCTGCATCAGTCCTGAAAAACGCCCCTTGCCGTTGAAGGCGCGCACAAAGCCGCCGTGCTTGAGTCTGGCAATGATTTTGGGCGCGATTCCGCCCGCCACGTAAACACCGCCCCTGGCCAGCGCCGTGAGCGCCAGATTGCCGGCCTGCGCCCCGTAGATGGCGGCAAACAGGTCGAGCGCCCGTACCGCCGCCGGATCGCGGCCATCGAGTCCGAACTCCGAAATCGCCGCCGCCGGATCTTTTTCCAGCATGGCCTGGCGCAGCGGGACCGTGGCCGCTTCGAGCCCGCTCCCGCTCAGGTATTCGAAAATCTTCACCAGGCCGTCACCGGAGAGAATGCGCTCGTACGAAACGTGGCCAAAAATTGGCCGCAGGTAGCGCAGCAGGCCGTCCTGGTCTTCATCCGCAGGAGCGAAATCCACGTGCCCCCCTTCGGAAGGCAATGCCTGATAATGATCGCCCTGCCATACCAGGATGCCCTCGCCGAGGCCGGTCCCGGCGCCGAGCACCGCTCTCGTGCCGCGCAGTTCGGGCTCTCCCGCCTGCAGCGGCACAACATCGTCCTCATGCAGCGCCTCGATGCCATAGCCCACGGCGGCAAAATCATTGATCAGGCGGACATTGGCAATGCCGAATTCAGCGCCCACAGCGCCCCCATTGATGATCCAGCCGAGGTTGGTGATTTTCGCGCTTTGATCATGAATCGGGCCGGCCACCCCAAAGCAGGCCGCATCAACCGGCCGTGCAGCGGCGCGCATGAACTCCCCCAGCAGCGAGCTGAAATCATGATGGGCGGCGCTGTCGAAGCGGCGCTCGCAGATGGGGTGAAAGGCGCCATCCTGCACCTCCGCCAGCTGCAGCAGCGTCTTGGTGCCGCCGATATCGCCTGCCAGAACCAGTTTATCCACAGCTTCACCACCATTTCTTTTTCTTGAAGTACACCACCATGCCCGCCGCAATGGCAAGCATCGCCAGCCACACTGCCGGGTAGCCATACTGCCAGGACAATTCCGGCATGTTTTTGAAATTCATGCCATACACCCCCGCCAGCCAGGTCAGCGGGATGAAAATGGTCGCAATCACGGTGAGCACTTTCATCACTGCGTTGGTGCGGTTGCTGATGCTGGAGAGGTAGATGTCGAGCATCCCCGACAGCATGTCGCGGAAAGTCTCGATGGTGTCGATGACCTGGATGGTGTGGTCGTACACGTCGCGCAGATAGAAGCCGGTGCTCTCGCGGATCAGGATCGAATCGCGGCGCTGCATGCCGCTCACCACCTCGCGCAGCGGCCACACCGACTTGCGCAGGTAGACCATCTCGCGTTTCAGGCTGTGGATCAGGCGCAGCGTTTCCGGACCGGGGTCGCTGATCAGGGTTTCTTCCAGCAATTCGACGCGCTCGCCGGTTTTTTCCAGGATGATGAAATAATTGTCCACCACCGCGTCGATCAGCGAATAGGCGAGGTAATCCGCGCCCAGCTTGCGAATCTGCCCCTTGCTGTTGCGGATGCGGGTGCGCACCGGCTCGAACACATCCCCCTTGGCGCCTTCCTGGAAGGAAAGCACGAAATTCTCTCCCAGGATCAGGCTCACCTGCTCCGAGCTGATTTCACCGCTCTCGCTG
The DNA here is from genome assembly GCA_003104895.1 of Nitrosomonadales bacterium. Taxonomy (GTDB): domain Bacteria; phylum Pseudomonadota; class Gammaproteobacteria; order Burkholderiales; family Sulfuricellaceae; genus Sulfurimicrobium. The sequence continues at coordinate 15,537 of PQAG01000204.1, read as the reverse complement.
CCGTTGGTGAGCATGCGCAGCACGATATAGAGATATTCGCCGTAATCCTCGATCTTGGGGCGCTGGTCGGTGTTGAGGATATCCTCCACCACCAGCGGATGTAGGCCGAAACAGTGGCCCATCCTTTCCAGCGCCTCTATGTCGTGCACACCCTCGATATCCACCCAGGTTACGGTCGGTTTACCGCGCAAGGCAATGCACTGGGCATAGTCGGTGAGCACGGATTCGCTGCAGTTCTGCTCGTCGTAATCCAGCACCACGGCTTTTATGACATCGGTTTTCCGCTCCCCGATATGCACCAGGGTGCCCGGAGGCAAGCCGGCTTTTCTGGAGCGTTTCTTAAGTGCGTGCCGAGCCATAGCGAATGCCCTCCATCGGAACCGGCTTATGAATGCCGTAGCCTTGCGCGTAATCCACGCCCAGCACGGCCAGCTTCTCGATCAGCGCCCGGTCCTCGACAAATTCCGCCACTGTCTCGATTCCCATGACGCCGGCGATATGGGCGATTGCCTCGACCATCGCATGGTTGACCAGATTCTGATCCATGCCCCGGACGAAGGCGCCATCAATCTTCAGGTAATGGACGGGAAGATCCTTGAGATAGGCGAAGGACGACATGCCGCTGCCGAAATCATCGAGCGCGAAGCGGCAGCCCAGCTTTGAAAGTTCGTGCATGAAGTGCGAGGCCTTGTTGAGATTGGCAATTGCTGCTGTTTCCGTGATTTCCAGACACAGCGCTTGGGGCGGCATGCCGTAATATTCGAGCTGCTCCTTGAGAAAGGTCAGAAACATTTCATCATTCAGGCTGGTGGCAGAAAGATTCACCGCGCATAGAATGGGGAACGGATCCAGACGGTCTTCATATTCCTCCCACAAGCGGCGCCATTCCTTGCTTCTGGAACTGAGCAGGGTACGGATCACCCAGCGGTCCACCGTCGGCATCAGATTGTAGCGTTCGGCAGCAGGAATGAAGACGCCGGGCGGAACCACTTCTCCGTTTTCATCCACCATGCGCAGCAGCACCTCGAAATGCTGAAAACCTCGCTGGTGCGGCATCACCGCGGCGATTTCCTGATAATACAGGCGGAAGCGGTCTTCCTCGAAAGCCTTGGTAATGCGCGAAATCCACTGCATCTCGCCATGGCGCCGGGCCAGGCCGGTATCATTCTCCAGATAGACGTGGACCCGGTTGCGCCCCCCCTCCTTGGCTGCATAGCAGGCGGCATCGGCATTGCTCATCACGGCGGCAAGACTGCCGCTTCCCGACGAGATTTCCACCAGCCCGATACTCACTCCGATCTCGAAGGATTTGTCCTGCCACATGAAACGGAAATCCTGCACCGCCTCGCGCACCTCGTTGGCCAGGCGCAGCGCAGGTTCTAGCGGGCAGCCGTAAAGCAGCATGCCGAATTCGTCGCCGCCCAGGCGCGCCACCACGTCCGAATCGCGGCTGCGTGCCACGAAGACCGCAACCAGCTGGCGCAGCAACTCGTCTCCCGCCATATGGCCGCAGGTATCATTGACCACCTTGAACTGGTCGAGGTCCATGAACAGCACGGCATGGTGCTTGCCACCCCCCGCCGCGCTGTCAATCATCTCCTGCAGCAGACGCTCGAACTCGCGCCGGTTGACGAGCCCGGTCAGGGCATCATGGGTTGCCTGCCAGGAAAGCTGCTTGGCCATATGACGCGCCTCGGTCACGTCGTGGAACACGATCACCGCGCCAATGATTTCGCCATTGCGGTTGCAAATGGGTGAAAGGCTGTCTTCCACCAGCGCCTCGCTGCCATCGGGACGGAGCAGCAGGGAATGCTTCTTGAGGCCGACCACCTGGCCATCGGGCAGAGCATGGCTGGCAAGATGGGAAGCCTGTTCGCGCGTGCTCTCATCCAGCACGCAGAAAACCTCGCGCAGCGGCTTGCTGCGCGCTTCAGCCAGTGTCCTGCCGGTCAGCACCTCGGCGGCATGATTGAGAAAGTCGACCTGCCCTCTTTCATTGGTGGTGATGACGGCATCGCCGATGGAATGCAGGGTCACTTGCGCCAGTTCCTTTTCCTGGAACAGGGCATTCTCGACTTCCCGGGTCCGGCCGACCACGAAAGCGGTCACCCCCATCACGGCCAGCATGGCAAATGCGCCGCTCAACAGCATGAATAGGGTGGCAAAGCGGAAGGAAACATCGGCTTCCGCCATGGACTGGCTCGCCGAATTACGCTGCATTTCGAGCAGCCGGGAATACTGCACGAACACCTTGTCCTGCGCAGGGATGACCTCCTCCAGCAGGACATGCTGCGCGGCCAGCGTATCCCCCCTTTCCACCAGCTTGACCACCTGATCCTGGGACGCCGATGTCTGGGCGATCATGCGCAGGGATTCCTGCAAGACTTTCCGCTCATCATCGCTCAGGCGCATCCCCTGAAGCTGGTCGCGAGCCTTGACGAATTCAGTGGCGTAGCTTTTGTAAAGCTGGAATGCCTCGTCCTTCTCGAACGGGTCCTCCCGCAATATCATGGAATACAGGTTGACCACCCGTTCCCGGGCGATGGTGCGCATGGCCGATACCAGTTCGGTCTGGACATTGTTCTGGCGCACGATGGTTTCGATCTGCCCCTTGATCGAATGCATGCGGGAGATGCCGATGAAGGTGATCGCCAGCATCAATGCCACAGCAATTGCAAAGCCGATAGCGATGACCGTCCTGGAATTCTGTTTAAACATGAAACGGCATCGCAGGCAGAGCAAACACCCAAGGCTGCATCAGATGAAGCCCTTCTCCGTCAGTTCTGTCAGCAAGGCATCGTAATCCTTCGCACCCTGGCTGTGCGGAGCGTGGCTGAAGACATCGCGGCCATAGGCAGGGCTTTCCGCCAGGCTGACGTTTTCGCTGATGCGCGTGGCGCACAGTTCAGCGCCAAAACGCTCCCTGAGCTGGGCTTCGATTTCACGCGACATGCGGCGGCGCGAATCGTAGCGGGTCAGCACATAGCGGCGCTCGATGCGCTTTTTCACCACATGCTCCAGCGCCTTGAGGGTGCTCTCCAGCTGGAGCGCGCCCTTGACCGAAAGAAAATCCGCCGAGACCGGCACCAGCACCCGGCCAGAGGCAAAAATCGCATTGAGCGACAGCACGTTGAGCATGGGGCAGCAATCGATCACGATCGGCGCGCCCTCCTGCTCCAGCATTTCTGCCTCGATCGCGGCTTTGAGGCGCATCACCGATTTCAGCCCCTTGCCGTGAAGCGCATCCACCTTGGACAGCTCCACGTGCGAAGGAATAATGTTGCCGCCGATGGCGAATTTCCGCACCAGATCTGAAAGCGCCCTGGATCCGGCATAAAACCCGAATATGCTGTCACTGCCGGAAGCGGCCGGCACAGCGGCAATGGTGCTCAGATGGGCCTGAGGATCGAGGTCGATTGCCAGCGGATCCAGGCCGCCGCGCGCCAGTGCGGCAACCAGGTTGAGGCTGGTGGTGGTTTTTCCGACACCGCCTTTTTGATTGAAAACTGCAATAATCGTCATAATCCCGCAATCCTAAAGGATTTTGTTGGGCAGGAGCAAGAACTGGCATAATGCCCGTTTTTAACAACCCTTTTATGGAGCATGTTCATGGCTGAAATCACCACCGCAAGCGGTCTGATTTATGAAGACATCACCCTTGGCAGCGGCACCGAGGCCGCCGCCGGCCGCATGGTGTCGGTGCACTATACCGGCTGGCTGACCAACGGCAGCAAATTCGATTCCAGCAAGGACCGCAATGATCCCTTCACCTTCCCGCTCGGCGCCGGCCATGTCATCAAGGGCTGGGACGAGGGCGTGCAGGGCATGAAGGAAGGCGGCGTTCGCAAGCTCACGATTCCTCCTCAGCTTGGCTATGGTGCCCGTGGCGCGGGTGGTGTGATCCCTCCCAACGCCACGCTGGTATTCGAAGTGGAACTGCTGCAGGCGTCATGACCTTGATGTAATGCCGCATGGCGCTAACCCCAGTGGCGAAGAAAATCGAGTAGTGCTCTTTGACGCTGGGGTTTCAGGCGCAGATAAATATCAAGCAGTTCCTGCTGATCGGCAGGGATGACATCAGCCGCATATGGGGGAATGCGTTGCTCCACCCCGGAGCGCATGTTGCCACGACCGGTAGCCAGCCAATCGAAATCCACATTGAGAATGACGGCAAGTTTTGAAAGGTTGGTAACACTGGGATCGGAACGGCAAGATTCCCAGTGAGAGCAGGACGCAGGCTTGACGCCAATACGGCGCGCAAGCTCGGAGGGGCTCAAACCCCGCATTTCGCGTGCCATTTTGATCCGGAGGCCAATTATTTTCACGCGAGAAATTTATAGCCGATAGTAAAAAATGTCATTTTTAATATCGGCTATTGATAGCCGTTTAACTAATAGTTAAAATTATGAGGAACGACAATGGAATAGACTGAAGCGTGAAAAAACAAGAGAAGGTTTTATGCCAATGCGCGACGGGACACTGCTTTCTGGAAGAAGATGAGGCCCGCGCGAGGCAGAACTATGCCGATGCCACGAGTAAAGGCGGTTTACGTAACACCCTTCTCCTTAACAGTCTGGAAAACCAGCGTCTACGGCAAAAAGACGAGTGGATGAAAAAATTGGGCATATTGGGAATCCGCGAAATATGTTGCCGGAAAGGGACCGCCGAATTGACACCGGTTCATCAGGATTGACCTGGATATAGCCTGGGTAGCACAAAACATGCGGCGTTCGCAAGCTCACGATTCCTCCTCAGCTTGGCTATGGTGCCCGTGGCGCAGGTGGTGTGATCCCTCCCAACGCCACATTGGTATTTGAGGTGGAATTGCTGAAGGTGCTTTGACCTCGATAAAGCGCTTTTCCAGATCCAGGGTTTCCACCTCGCGCCCCAGCATCACCACCATGCCTTTGAGCCGGTTATCGCCGGTGTCGGAAAATTCGAAGCGGTAGGTGCGGCGGAGCTTGAGGTGGCCATATCCGTCGCGGCGGAACCCCAGCCCGGAAAAAGCCACCGTATCATCGAGAAACTGCACCCCTTCCTCGCGGCAGGCACGCTTGCCTGACAGCTCCGCCCGCTCCCTTGCGGCCATGCTGTCGATCCAGAACCAGCCCAGCGCAAATAGCAATCCGCTTAAAAATAGTTCCATAGCGCTCTAGAAGGCCCCATGGCGCGATTTGCGCGCCGGTTTAGGATGCTCGGACAGATGACAGATGCGGCGGTAGTGAAGCAAGGTTTTCTGCACCTGCCCCAGCACGCTGTTGTGCGGGTAGCCCCCGCTTTCATCCAGTTCGCCGGCCGGCAGGCCCAGCAACAATTCCAGGCCATCCATCACACCCTCGATGGCATGGATGTGGAACTGCCCCTGCGCCACGGCCGCCACCACTTCCGCGTTCAGCATCAGGTGGGAACAGTTGCGCGCGGGGAGGATCACGCCCTGGGTGCCGTCCAGACCGGATGCATGGCAGACGCGGAAGAACCCCTCAACTTTCTCGTTCATGCCGCCAATGGGCAGCACCTCGCCATGCTGGTTGAGCGCGCCGGTGACGGCAATCCCCTGCCGGACGGGCAGCCCTGAAAGACTGGAAAGCAGGGCATACAGTTCGGCGCAGGAGGCGGAATCGCCTTCCACGCCATGGTATTCCTGCTCGAAAACCAGCGCGCCATTCACCGACAGCGGACCGAGATGGGAAAACAGCGCGGCAAAATAGGTCTGCAGGATGAACATGCCCTTGTCGTGGATGGGGCCGGACATCTGCACTTCGCGCTCGATATTGAGCACGCCTTCCTTGCCCGGAAAGGTGCGCGCCGAAACCACCACCGGCATGCCGAAGCGGTGGTCGCCGAGATCGACCTGGGTCAGGCCGTTGACGCGCCCCACCCGTTCGCCCTGGACGGCGATGAGCAGTTCGCCCTCTGCAATGGACTCGTGCAGGCGCTGGTCGGGATAATCATGGCGCCCGGTCTTGGCCGCCAGCGCCGCTTCCACATCTTCGCGCTGCACCAGTTCGCCGGATGCATGCATGGCGCTTTCCGTCACCAGCTGCTCCAGGTAGGCAAACACCGCGTACTGGCGCCGCTGGTCGTCTGCTTCGCGCTGCATCTCCTCCAGCAGGCGCGCGACTGCGGCCGCAGTGAAATGCGGCAGTCCCAGACGTTGGCAGGTATGCGCCACAAAGATGGCGGTCGCGCGGCGGGAGTCCGTCGAAACCTTGAAACTTTCGGCAAAGTCGACCTTGATGCGGAAATGGCGGCCGAATTCCGGGTCGGCCTCCTGCAATTCGTAATAGTGCTCGCGGGTGCCGACCAGGATCACCTTCACGCTCACATCCACGGCTTCCGGCTCCAGCGACACCACCGCATTGGGCGCGTACTGCGTGCCCGGTTCCTCGATCTGCAGTCGGCCGCTGCGCAGAAAACGGCGCAGCTTCTCCCACACCAGCGGGTCACCCAGAAGATCCCTCAGGTGCAGCAGCAGAAAACCGCCATGGGCGCGCAGCAGGCTGCCGGCGCGAATGCGCGAGAAATCCGTCATCAGCACATCGTTTTCCACCTGGTACTCGATGCTGCCGAACAGGGAGCGGAACAGCGGGTTGTCCTCGATCAGCACCGGTGCGCCGCTGAGGCCGCCGTTATCCACCACCAGGTTCACGCGCTCGCGCCCCAGCGCGGCGGCCAGTTCGTCCTGTGCATCTTCCGCGCCAAACAGGTCGATCTGGTTCAAAATGTCCTCGCCCACCCGGTCAAGATAGCCGCCCAGTTTGACGGAATCCTTGATCTGCTGCTTCATGGCGGCGCGAATGGCGCCGGCCTCATGCTCCAGCAGGGATTTCACGACACGGCGCTTGAGCTGGGCCACCGCCTCGTTCGCCGCGCGCTCCTTGGGCCGCATTTTTTCCAGAAAACGGGAAATCTCGGCGCGTAATTCAAGCTCGGCGCGCTCAACCTCGGCTTTTTGCCGCGGAGGAAGCGAGAGCATCTCATCCTCGGTCACCGCATGCCCGCCCTCGCCCAGCAGGGTAAAAATCATGCGCTCGTCCTCGCGATGCAGGCTGAAGTGCCGGTCCGAGGCAAATGCGGTGAGCCCGGCAAAAGCCTGCGCCTCCTCATCCTTGAAGGCTTTCTGGATGGTTTCGCTTTCCGTTTTGAACTCCGGCCCGGAAAGGCGGGCGGGGATCTCGGCGCGCAGTTTCTTGACCAGCCCGGCCATCATGTCACGCAGCGCCCGCCCCTGCCCGGCGGGCAAACGCAAGGCCAGCGGCCGCTCGGGGCAGTCGAAATTGTGCAGGTAACACAGGTCGGGCGGCGCGGAACGCTGCGCCGCCGCTTCCCGCATCGCCACTTCCATCAGCGAGGAACGCCCGCTGCCCACTTCACCCAGCACGAACAGGTTGTAGCCCGGCTGATCCAGCGACAGGCCGAAACGCGCGGCCTTCTCGGCGCGCTCCTGGCCAATCCACGGCAGTGGTTCGGAAACCAGCAGCGAGGTATCCGGGCACCCCAGTTCCTGGGGATCGACCGTCAGGCGAAGTTGATGCGGAAGTAACTTGATGGAGGGCATGGCGAACCTGTCAGCTTGGATAGGGCATTGTCCCACGAGTCCGGAAAAAATGCAGGGGCGTGAGTCTGGCCCGCCATCCGGCTAATAGCGATAGCCCGGTTGCGGCTTGCTTTTGGCTTCGCGATACAGCGGCTCCACCCTCGGCGCCAGACGCGACAGCTCGGCGATGCGGGCTTCATGCGAGGGGTGGGTGCTGAGCCATTCGGGCGGGGCGCTGCCCTGGCGCGACATTTTCTGCCACAGGCTGATGGCTGCAGCGGGGTTGTAGCCCGCCCGGGCGGCAAGCTCGATGCCAATGCGGTCGGCTTCGTTTTCCGCGGTGCGGCTGTTGGGCATCTGGATCACGTAGAGCGCCAGCGCATGCGCCATCTGCGTCTGGCCGGCGGATGCCCGGGTGCCGGTGGCGAGCAGCTCCACGCCCAGATCGGAAGCCATGGCCACGGACATTTTTTCGCGCGTGTGGTCGGACAGGGCGTGCGCGATTTCATGCGCCATCACCTGCGCCAGCTCGTCGTCGCTCGGATTCATTTTGTCGAAAAAGCCGCTGTAGATCGCCATCTTGCCGCCCGCCATGCAGAACGCGTTGACCTCGGGGCCATCGATGACGTTCACCTCCCACTTCCAGCCAGCCGCATCGCTGCGCCAGGCAAAGGCATGAGGAATCAGGCGCCCGGCAATGGCGCGAATGCGCGCAACTTTTGCCGGGTCGCGATTGATTTTCGACTGCTGCTGCAAACTGGCTGTCATGGCCGAATAAGCCTGATAGGAAGAAGACACCGCCTCCTGCCCGGAAACCAGCATCAGCTGGGAGCGGCCGGTAACCGGGTTGGCTGCGCAGCCTGTCAGTGCTGCCAGGGCCAGTGCAGCACTCAGTAGGTATTTTGCGCTTGTCCACATCATGCATTCTCCCAAAACCCAGCTGAAACAAGGTGTACGGCTCAGCTGTAACTCAGCCCCATCGCCTCGCGCACGTCGCGCATGGTCTCGTTTGCCAGCTTGCGCGCCTTTTCGCAGCCGTCGGCGATGATGTTGCGCACCAGGGTCGGGTCCTCCTCGTACATGCGGGCGCGCTCGCGCATCGGCTCCTGCTCTTTCAGCACCGCCTCAATCACCGGCTGCTTGCACTCGATGCAGCCGATACCGGCGCTCTTGCAGCCCTGCTGTACCCACTCGCGCGTGGCATCGTTCGAATAGACCATGTGGAACGACCATACCGGGCACTTTTCCGGATCGCCCGGGTCGGTGCGGCGCACCCGTGCGGGGTCGGTGGGCATGGTGCGGATTTTCCTGTTCACGCTTTCGGCGTCTTCGCGCAGGGTGATGGTGTTGTTGTAGGACTTGGACATCTTCTGCCCGTCCAGCCCCGGCATGCGCGAGGCTGCTGTCAGCAGCGCCTCCGGCTCCACCAGGATCATCTTGCCGCCGCCTTCGAGGTAGCCGAACAGGCGCTCCCTGTCGCCCAGGGACAGGTTCTGCTGCTCGTTGAGCAGGGCGCGCGCGGATTCCAGCGCCTCATCATCGCCCTGTTCCTGGTAGCGCTTGCGCAGCTCGTCATAGAGCCTGGCGCGCTTGCTGCCGAGTTTTTTCACCGCGGCCTCGGCCTTTTCCTCGAAGCCCGGCTCGCGGCCATACAGATGGTTGAAACGGCGCGCGATTTCGCGCGTGAACTCGATATGCGGCACCTGATCCTCGCCCACCGGCACGCGGTTGGCGCGGTAGATCAGGATGTCGGCGCTCTGCAGCAGGGGATAGCCGAGGAAGCCGTAGGTGGAGAGATCCTTTTCCGACAGCTTTTCCTGCTGGTCCTTGTAGGTCGGCACGCGCTCCAGCCAGCCCAGCGGCGTCATCATCGACAACAGAAGGTGCAGTTCTGCATGCTCCGGCACGCGCGACTGGATGAACATCGTGGCATTGGCCGGATCGACCCCTGCGGCCAGCCAGTCGATCACCATGTCCCAGACATTGCGCTCGATCACCTCGGGCGTGTCGTAATGGGTGGTGAGCGCATGCCAGTCGGCGACGAAAAACAGGCATTCGAATTCATGCTGCAGCTCCACCCAGTTTTTCAGCACGCCGTGATAGTGGCCGAGGTGCAGGCCGCCCGTGGGGCGCATGCCGGATAAAACACGTTCCTGATACATGTTAGTCAAACGTCCTAGTCAATGAAGTCCAAAGAGAGAAGAGATCAGCGCCATGGCGGCATTAATCAGAGGCCACAGAATGACATTCAGCACACCGGAAAACAGCAGCATCACCAGAATGATCATGCCGTAGGGTTCGAGGCGCGCATAGGAATAAGCCATGGGCGGCGGCAACAGGCTGACTGCGATGCGCCCGCCATCCAGCGGCGGCAGGGGCAGCAGGTTGAGCACCATGAGCACGGTGTTGATGGTGATGCCGGCCTTGCCCATTAGCGCCATGGGCAGCGCCAGGCTGCTTTCCGGCATGGACAGGCCGATCTTCATCACCAGAGCCCAGAACAGGGCCATGCCCAGATTGGCTGCGGGTCCGGCAGCGGCGACCCACAGCATGTCTTTTTTGGGATGCCGCAGATGGCTGAAATTCACCGGCACCGGCTTGGCCCAGCCGAACAGGATGCCGCCCAGCGCCAGCGTGGCCAGCGGCACCAGCACCGTGCCGATGGGGTCGATGTGGCGCAGGGGGTTCACGCTGATGCGCCCGAGCATGTAGGCCGTGGTGTCGCCGAAATGCTTGGCGGCATAGCCGTGGGCGGCCTCGTGCAGGGTGATGGCGAAGATCACCGGCAGGGCATAAACCGCGATTTGCTGAACAAGCGTCAGTTCCATCAGTCTTCCAGTCCGAAAGGTTCGAGGCTGCCCTTCCCGGCGCGGATCAATACCGGTTCGCTGCCAGTCAGGTCGATTACCGTGGACATGCCGGTGCAGCAGCTGCCGGCATCGAGAATCAGGTCCACCCTTTTTCCCAGGCGGTCGCGGATTTCCTCGCCGTCGCTCAGCGGTTCCTCATCCCCCGGCAGCATCAGGGTGGAGCTCAGCAGCGGCTCGTCCAGCTCTTCCAGCAAGGCCAGCGCTACGGGGTGATCCGGCACCCTCAGGCCGATGGTGGCGCGCTTGGGGTGCAGCAGGCGGCGCGGCACCTCCTTGGTGGCCAGCAGGATGAAGGTGTAGCTGCCCGGCGTATTCGACTTGAGCAGGCGGTATTGCTGGTTGTCCACGCGCGCGTAGTGCGCCAGTTCGGACAGGTCGCGGCATACCAGGGTGAAATGGTGGCGCTCGTCCACCCCGCGGATATCGCGGATGCGCTGCATCGCATCCTTGTTGCCGATCTGGCAGCCCAGGGCGTAACAGGAATCGGTGGGGTACACCACCACGCCGCCGTCCCTGATGATCTCCACGGCCTGGCGGATCAGGCGCGGCTGGGGGTTGTCAGGATGAATGGTAAAAAATTGTGACAAGTTGAAAAAAGCTCCCGGTATCAAACGCTGCTGCGCTGTGTTTCAAACTGTGGTCCAAACCGGCCCAGCTCCGGCCAGCCCTGCCATACCGGCACGCAGCCGGACGGCAAGGGAGGCAGTCTGCCCATGTCGAAATAATTGTGCGTCGGCCCATGGTAATCGGAGCCCGCCGATGCCTGCAGCTCATAGAGCTGCGCGTATTCGGCAAAAATGCGGTACTGGTCGGCGGTATGGCTGCCAGACACCACTTCCACCGCCTCTCCGCCGGCTTCCTTGAACGCGGCAAAAAGCCCGTGCAGGGTGGTCTTGCCCATGTCGTAACGGCCCGGATGCGCCAGCACCGCCACGCCGCCGCTATTCCTGATCCAGCCAATGGCCTCACCCATCTCCGCCCACTGGTGCGGCACATGCCCGGGCTTGCCCTTAACCAGAAATTTCTTGAACACCGTTTTCACATCCCTGGCGTGCCCCTGCGCCACCAGAAAGCGCGCGAAATGGGTGCGGCTGATGATGCGCTCCCTGGCATAGGCGAGCGAACCTTCCAGGCTGCCGGCAATTCCCGCCTTTCCCAGCTCCGCCGCAATCGCCTCGGCCCGCGTCAGCCTTCCGGCGCGAATCGCTTCCAGGCCCGCCAGCAGTTCAGGGTGGTCTGGATCGATGCGCAGGCCGACGATATGGATGGTGCGCTTGTTCCATGTCACGGATATTTCAACCCCGTTGATCAGGCTCACGCCCAGGCTTCCGGCCACGGCACGCGCCTGTTCCAGCCCGGCCACGTCGTCATGGTCGGTCAGTGCCATGACATCAACGCCCTGGGCTGCGGCGTAGTTCACCAGCTCGGCTGGCGTGTAGGAACCGTCTGAAATGGTGGAGTGACTGTGCAAGTCAATTTTGGGCATGCAGGAGGAACTTGTAAGAGGGGGGATAATCATAGCAAAATGCTCGATCCATTGAAATGAAGCCCCTCAATAATGAAATTCCTGTTCGACTTTTTCCCCATCATCCTGTTCTTCGCCGCCTTCAAGCTGTATGGCATCTACACCGCCACCGCAGTGGCCATTGTGGCCACTTTCGGCCAGATCGGCTGGGTCTGGCTCAGGCACCGCAAGGTGGACACCATGCTGTGGGTCAGCCTGGCCATCATCACCCTGTTCGGCGGCGCGACCCTGTTCCTGCATGACGAGACCTTCATCAAGTGGAAGCCGACCGTGCTGTACTGGCTGTTTGCCGTGGTGCTGGCGGTCAGCGCGGGCATGTTCCGCAAAAATCTCATACGCACCATGATGGAAAAGCAGTTCTCCGCCCCGGATTTCGTGTGGCGCAACCTGAATCTGAGCTGGATGGGGTTTTTTCTGCTGATGGGCGTGCTCAATCTTTATATCGCCTTCAACTATTCCACCGACACCTGGGTCAACTTCAAGCTCTTCGGCAGCATGGGACTGATGTTCGCATTCGTCATTCTGCAAGGCCTGCTGCTGTCCAGGTATATTGAGGAAGAGAAGGGATCCTGATGTTCTATGTCATTCAGGGCGAGGACGCGCCGGACAGCCTCGCGCAGCGCCTTGCCGCCCGCCCGGCGCATCTGGCGCGCCTCACGGAGCTGCAGCAGGACGGCCGCCTGCTGCTGGCCGGCCCCTTTCCCGCCATAGACAGCAACGATCCGGGCCCGGCGGGATTCAGCGGCAGCCTGATCGTGGCGGAATTTCCTTCGCTGCAGGAAGCGCAATCCTGGGCCGGAGCCGACCCCTATGTGGCCGCTGGCGTTTATGCCAGGGTCAGTGTCAAACCTTTTAAAAAGGTATTACCAGCATGACCACGATAGAAGAAATGCAGCAAAGACTCGCCGCGCTCGACCCGGAAGCGGTCGAAATCGGCGACGACAGCGCGCTCCATGCCGGACATGCCGGCGCCAGGAGTGGCGGGGGGCATTACAATCTCACCATCGTCTCGCCCCGGTTTGACGGATTGTTGACCATCAAGCGCCATCGCCTGATATATAATGCCCTCGGCGATCTGATGCAAACCAAAATCCATGCCCTGAGCATAAAGGCCTATGCGCCCGGAGAGCTTTAAGCCGGGTTGGTTTAGTGTTTTTTATCATTGCTTTAATCACGTTAAGGAACTGTAAATGATGTCAATCAAATCTCGCATTCTGCTGGCCAGCGCAGCATCACTGTTCACCCTGAGCGCCTGCAACGCCGACGAAAGCGCAAAAAACGCCACCCCCGCCTCAAATGGCGCAGCCGCAGCGACTGTGAACGGCACCGCCATCAGCAAGAACCGTGTCGAAATGCTGGTCAAGCAGCGGACAGGCATGGGCCAGCCGGACAACGCCGAGACCCGCAAGTCCATCATCGACCAGCTGGCAATGCAGCTCCTGGTATCCCAGGAAGCGCTGAAGAAAGGCCTGGACAAGAATCCGGAAGTGATGGACCAGATCGACCTGACCCGGCAATCCATCCTCGCCAACGCCTTCGTGCAGGACTACATCAAGAACAACCCGGTCAGCGATGACATGCTGAAATCCGAATATGACAAGATCAAGGCACAGATGACCGGCAGCGAATACAAGGCGCGCCATATCCTGGTGGAAAAGGAAGCTGAGGCAAAAGACATCATCGCCAAGCTGAAAAAAGACCTCAAGGCATTCGACAAGCTTGCCAAGGAAAAATCCAAGGACCCGGGCTCCAAGGGCCAGGGCGGCGATCTGGGCTGGTTTGACGTGCGCAGCATGGTGCCGGAATTCGGCGCTGCCGTCACCAAGCTGGGCAAAGGCAAATTCACTGAAGAGCCGGTAAAAACCCAGTTCGGCTACCACGTCATCATGCTGGAAGATTCCCGCCCGATGCAGGCTCCCTCATTCGAGCAGGTCAAACCCGGTCTAGCTCAACAGGTGCAGCAGCAGAACCTAAAAAAACTGGTTGACGACATGAAGGCCAAGGCCAAGATCGAGATCAAGGATGCGCCTGCCACCGCAGCTGCACCAGCCAAGTAAGACAGCGTTTCAGCAGCAAGAAAAAGGCGGCCCGCGGGCCGCCTTTTTTGTTTTGGGTCCCGGCGTTACAATGACATATCAATTTCTGCACCCGCTCCCGGCATGATCAAGAAAATCGATATCGCACAACTGATTCCCGGCATGTACATCCACGACCTGAACTGCAGCTGGATGGATCACCCTTTTGCGGCCAACCGTTTTACCGTCAAGGATGAAAAGGTCGCACAGGAATTGCGCGGGATTGGCGTTCACGAGCTGTATATCGACACCAGCAGGGGCCTGGACATCGCCGAGGCCAGAACCCAGGAAGAAATCAGCGACGAAATCCAGGAACAGATCCTGCACATTGCAGAAGAACAGCCTGCGCCGATCGTCGCCGTCTCCCTGGCCGAAGAAGCGCAACGCGCGCGCAAGCTGCACGGAGAGGCCAACCGCATCGTCAAGGGCATCATCAGCGATATCCGCCTGGGCCAGCAGATCGAGATGGAAAAGGTGGAGCCGCTGGTGGAAAACATGGTGGACTCCATTTTCCGCCACCAGGACGCACTGATCCCCCTGGCGCGACTGAAAACCCACGACGAATACACATTCCAGCACTCGGTCTCGGTCTGTGCGCTGATGGTTGCCTTTGCCCGCGGCCTGAAGCTTTCCCGCGACATCATCAAGGAAATCGCCATCGGCGCCCTGCTGCACGACGTCGGCAAGGCCAAGGTGCCGGACAGCATCCTGAACAAGCCGGCCAAGCTGACCGATGCCGAGTTCACCAAAATGAAATCCCATGTGGTGCAGAGCATCATCATCCTGCAGAACACGCCCGGCATCAGCCAGATCGCGCTCGATGTCGCGGGCCAGCACCACGAGCGCTTCGATGGCACAGGCTACCCCAACAAGCTCAAGGGCGATGAAATCTCGCTCTACGGGCAGATGGGCGCGATTGTCGACGTGTACGACGCCATCACTTCCGAGCGCGTCTACCACAAGGGCATGCCTCCCACCGAGGCGCTCAAGAAACTGCTGGAGTGGAGCAAATTCCACTTCAAGCCGGAAATGGTGCAGACCTTCATCCGCACCCTTGGCATCTACCCCAGCGGCTCACTGGTGCGGCTCAGCAACAACCGCCTCGGCATCGTGCTGGAGCAGAATGCGGAAAAGATGCTGCAGCCGAAAGTGAAGGTGTTTTACCACGCCGAAAAACTGCATTACCTCCCGCCCGAGGAAATCGACCTGGCACGCCCCGGCTGCCAGGACAAGATCATCAGCCACGAAGCCTTCGAAAAATGGGGCATCGACCCCGCCAAGTGGCTGCCCGCCTGAAAGCTCTTATGGCCCGGAGCTGCCCTGCCTGCTAGCAACACATAGAACTGCCCCGTTCTATAACAAATAAAACATCCACTTCCTGTACGCCGTATTCCTCGCCAGCGGCCGCATCGACGATTTCAGCGGCAACCCGGACGACGATCCCGGCGGCGTGCAGGAACATTTGCCGGAGGGAAGCTGGCATGTCGTCGGCACGTTGAACAACGACACCCTTGATGGCGGAAACGGCAC
>PQAG01000203.1 GCA_003104895.1 Nitrosomonadales bacterium | reverse complement strand
GAGCAGAAAGGACACGCATGAAAGCACGCATCAAATGGGCTGGAGAAGCCAGCTTCATCGGCGAAACCGAAAGCAGTCACGCGATTGTAATGGACGGACCGCCCGACATGGGGGGGCGCAATATCGGGCCGCGCCCCATGGAACTGCTGCTGCTTGGCACGGGCGGCTGCACCTCTTTTGACGTGGTTCACATCCTGAAAAAAAGCCGCCAGCAGATCACAGACTGTGTCGCCGAAATCGAAGCCGAACGCGCGACGACCGACCCCAAGGTATTCACCAGGATTCATATCCACTTCATCGTCAGCGGAAAAAATCTGAAGCCGGAGCAGGTCGAGCGCGCAGTTAAACTGTCCGCTGAAAAATACTGCTCAGCATCCATCATGCTGGGGAAAAGCGCAGAAATCACCCATGACTTCGAGATCGTGGAACTGGCCTGACAACCGTTGTTGCGCATTGCAAATTTGGCCAGCATCGCCTAAACTGGCCCGCAACCTATTTGTCATGAGTTAATATGCTGTTTATTAAAAGCAAAATCAGCCTCCTTCAGAGCATGACTGCTGCGTTGGCGCTCCTTGCGGCAACTGCCGCATATGGCGAAATTTACAAGCATGTTGACGCCCAGGGACGCGTGACCTATTCGAACGTCCCGATAAAGGGCGCCACCAAGCTCAATCTTGAGCCGCTGACCACCGTGCCGGCTCCGCGCGCCAAGACCAGCGCACCCTCACCCGCCGGTTTCCCCAAGGTGGACAACGAAACACAGAAGAAACGTGATGACACACGGCGCAAGATTCTGGAAGAGGAGCTTGCCGCTGAAGAAAAACTGCTGGCCGATGCCGCCAAGGGACAGTCCAGGGAAGAGATTGATCTCCACGAGAAAAACGTCTCCGCACTCAGAAAAGAGCTTGCCAACCTGAAGTGATCCCTCCCTTTTTTCTGGGCCTGGAACATCTCTCCACTGCAATTCTTTTGCTGGATGAAAGAGGCCATGTCCTATATGCCAACCCGTCGGCTGAAAACCTGTTCGAAGTCAGCCTGAACAATATCGTTGGCCACGATCTGACGCAGATTTTCGGCACGGACAGCCCGCTTGTTTCCGCCATCGAGCAGATCCTTCCGGGCAACACCAGCTTTACCGAGCACGAACTCGCTTTAAGCACTCCCAGTCATGCGCTCCTTTCCGTCAGCTGCACCTTCACTCCCGTGGAAGCCGGCAGCGTTCGCCTTATTCTGGAATTCCATCAGATAGACAAGCAGCTGAAAATCGCCAGGGAAGAGCGGATGCTGCTGCAACAGCAGGCAAACCAGGAGCTGGTGCGCAATCTTGCGCATGAAATCAAGAATCCGCTTGGAGGGCTGCGCGGAGCTGCGCAGTTGCTGGAACTGGAACTGACCAAGCCGGAGCTCATGGAATACACCCAGGTCATCATCAAGGAAGCAGACCGGCTGCGCTCGCTGATGGACCGCCTGCTCACGCCGCACCGCCCGCCCCAGTACCGCATGGTGAACATCCATGAAGTGCTGGAACGGGTGCGCAGCCTGCTGCTGGCCGAGCATCCCCAGGGCATCAATATCCGGCGCGATTACGACACCAGCCTGCCAGATATTTACGCCGACCATGAACAGTTGATCCAGGTGGCACTCAATATCAGCCGCAATGCCGCCCAGGCCATGCAGGGCCGGGGAGAAATCACGCTGCGCACGCGCATTGCCCGCCAGGTCACRCTGGCAAAAAAGCGCTACCGGCTTGCTCTCATGATCCAGATTATCGACAACGGCCCGGGCGTACCGGAAAGCATCCGCGAAAAAATCTTCTATCCYCTGGTATCCGGCCGGGATGGCGGCAGCGGCCTGGGGCTGACGCTGGCCCAGACGTTTGTGGCGCAACATCGCGGATCCATCGAATGCGAAAGCAAACCCGGCCGGACCTGCTTTACAATACTGCTTCCGTTGACCGAAACCGCCCAACATTCCTGAAATGACGAATACTTTATGAAGCCAATCTGGATCATCGACGACGACCGTTCCATCCGCTGGGTGTTCGAAAAAACCCTGACGCGAGCCGGCATCGAATTCAAGAGCTTCTCCTCCGCCCAGGAAGCGCTTTCCGCCCTGGAAACCTCCACCCCCCAGGTGGTCGTGAGCGACATTCGCATGCCGGGCGAATCCGGCCTGGAACTGCTGCAGCACATCAAGCAGCGCCATCCGGCGCTGCCCGTCATCATCATGACGGCCCATTCCGACCTGGAAAGCGCCGTTTCCGCCTTCCAGGGTGGCGCATTCGAATATCTGCCCAAGCCCTTCGACATTGACCATGCCGTCGACCTGATTCGCCGCGCCATTGACGAAAGCATGCGGCAAAGCGGGGAACAGGAGACGCTCGAAACTGCGCCGGAGATTCTCGGCCAGGCCCCGGCGATGCAGGAAGTTTTTCGCGCCATCGGCCGCCTGTCGCAATCCCATGTCACCGTGCTCATCAACGGCGAATCGGGCTCCGGCAAGGAGCTGGTGGCACGCGCCCTGCACCGCCACAGCCCGCGCGCCGACAAACCCTTCATCGCCATCAACACCGCAGCCATTCCCAGGGACCTGCTGGAATCCGAACTGTTCGGGCACGAACGTGGCGCCTTCACCGGAGCCCAGGCAATGCGTCGCGGGCGTTTCGAGCAGGCAGATGGCGGCACCCTGTTTCTGGACGAAATCGGCGATATGCCCCCCGAACTGCAAACCCGCCTCCTGCGCGTACTCTCCGATGGGCAGTTCTACCGCGTTGGCGGCCACTCTCCCATCAAAGTCAACGTGCGTGTGATTGCCGCGACCCATCAGGACATGGAGCAGCGTGTCAAACAGGGTCTGTTTCGCGAAGACCTGTTCCACCGTCTCAACGTCATCCGCCTGCGCCTCCCGCCCCTGCGCGAACGGCGCGAGGATATTCCGCTGCTGGCAAAATTCTTTTTGCAGAAAAGCGCTCAGGAACTGGGCGTGGAGGCAAAAAAACTTTCCGAAGCAGCGCTCAGATATCTGGCCACGCTGCCCTGGAGCGGCAATGTCCGGCAGCTGGAAAACGTCTGCCACTGGATCACGGTCATGGCGCCGGGCCAGAACGTGGAAATACCCGACTTGCCACCGGAACTGCGCGAAGAAAGCCAGACACTTGCCTCCACAGACTGGACCAGCGCGCTGGAGACCGCAGCGAATACCGCCTTTGATCGCGGTGAAAAAGGCATCACGGAAGGACTCACCCGTCAGTTCGAGCGTGTTCTGATTGCGCAGGCGCTCAAACATACCGGCGGGCGGAAAATAGAAGCGGCGCAATTGCTCGGTCTTGGCCGCAACACCCTGACCCGCAAGATTCAGGAGCTGGGCATGGAGGACAGTGGCGAAGCCTGATTCCTGGCCATCAGCGCTGCCGCCTCCTCCAGCAGGAACGCCTTGAACCCTGCCGCCACCGGAGAAAGGCGCTTGTTCTGGCGGTGCACCACAAACCAGTGGCGCAGGATTGGGAATGACTCCACATCGAGGATGGCCAGCCTCCCGGTCTCCAGCTCCAGTGCCACGGTATGCAGAGAGACGATTCCCAGCCCCATCCCCGCCTGCACCGCCTGCTTGATGGCTTCATTGGTGCTCATCACCAAGCCGGCATTGAAGGCAATGCCATGCTCCTGAAAAATGCGCTCCATTGCACTGCGCGTTCCTGAGCCCGGCTCGCGCACCAGAAAAGTCTCTCCCGCGAGCTGTTTCAGTTCGATCTGCTTGACGCCAGCCAGGACGTGGCTGGGCGAAGCGATGACCACCAGCGGGTTTTCCATGAAAGATTCGGCGCTGAGATCCTGCCCTTCCGGCGGCTGGCCCATGATCGCCATATCCGTCTCGTTGCTGGCCAGCTGCTGCAACAGCACTTCGCGGTTGGTGACATCCAGGCTGACGGTCACCCCAGGATGGCGCTGGCAGAAACTGGCCAGCAATTGCGGCGCGAAATAGTTGGCGGTGCTCACCACGGTGATTTTCAGCCGCCCCTGATCCAGCCCCTTCATGCGCGCCAGCACCCCTTCCATGTCCTCCAGCTGCGCGGCAATCGCCCGGCTGTAATGAAACATTTCCTGTCCGGCTTCGGTGAGGAAAATCTTTTTCCCCATCTGCTCGAACAGCGGCAGCCCCACGCTCTCCTCGAGCTGCCTGACCTGCATTGACACTGCTGGCTGGCTTAAATGAAGGGCCTCGGCAGCACGCGAGAAACTCCGGTTTTTGGCCACAGATTCAAACACTTTCAATTGGCGCAGGGTGAGGTGTAACATGAGGCTCCAATCTTTACATGCATAAGCTTTAACTTATGGTAATGATCATAACAATTTAATGTTTCTTATACAAACACGAGGGTATAGTGCCCCTCATCGCATCACAACCATTCCCCCGGGAATACATTTATAACTATCTGGAGAAAGCAATGGATCAATCGGCACGTTATGCAAACCTCGATCTGAAAGAAGAAGACCTGATCAAGGGCGGCAAGCACATCCTGTGCGCCTACATGATGAAGCCCAAGGACGGCACCGGCTACCTGGAAGCCGCCGCCCACTTCGCCGCCGAGTCCTCCACCGGCACCAACGTGGAAGTGTCCACCACCGACGAATTCACCAAGGGCGTCGACGCGCTGGTCTATTACATCGACGAAGCCACCGAGGACATGCGCATCGCCTATCCGCTGGAACTATTCGACCGCAACGTCATCGACGGCCGCATGATGATGGTTTCCTTCCTCACCCTGACCATCGGCAACAACCAGGGCATGGGCGACATCGAGCACGCCAAGATGATCGACTTCTACGTGCCGCCGGAAGCCATCCGCCAGTTCGACTGCCCGGCAACCAACATCGAGGAGCTGTGGCGCATCCTCGGCCGCCCGGTCAAGGATGGCGGCTACATTTCCGGCACCATCATCAAGCCCAAGCTGGGCCTGCGCCCCGAGCCGTTCGCCAAGGCCGCCTACCAGTTCTGGCTCGGCGGCGACTTCATCAAGAATGACGAGCCGCAGGGCAACCAGGTGTTCGCCCCGGTGAAAAAGACCATCCCCCTGGTCTATGACGCCATGAAGCGCGCCATGGACGAGACCGGCCAGGCCAAGCTGTTCTCCATGAACATCACCGCCGACGACCATTACGAAATGTGCGCCCGCGCCGACTTCGCGATGGAGACCTTCGGCCCGGACGCCAACAAGCTGGCCTTCCTGGTGGACGGCTACGTCGGCGGCCCCGGCATGGTGACCACCGCCCGCCGCCAGTATCCCAACCAGTTCCTGCACTACCACCGCGCCGGCCACGGCGCCGTCACCTCCCCCAGTTCCAAGCGCGGCTACACCGCCTTCGTGCTGGCCAAGATGAGCCGCCTGCAGGGCGCCTCCGGCATCCACGTCGGCACCATGGGCTACGGCAAGATGGAAGGCGAGGGCGGCGACAAGGTCATCGCCTACATGATCGAGCGCGACGAGTGCCAGGGTCCGGTCTACTTCCAGAAGTGGGACGGCGTGAAGGCCACCACCCCGATCATCTCCGGCGGCATGAACGCCCTGCGTCTGCCCGGCTTCTTCGAGAACCTGGGCCACGGCAACGTGATCAACACCGCTGGCGGCGGCTCCTACGGCCACATCGACTCCCCGGCTGCTGGCGCGATCTCCCTGCGCCAATCCTACGAGTGCTGGAAAGCCGGCGCCGATCCGATCGAGTGGGCCAAGGAGCACAAGGAATTCGCCCGCGCCTTCGAGTCCTTCCCCAAGGACGCCGACAAGATCTTCCCGGGCTGGCGCGAGAAGCTGGGCGTGCACAAGTAAGCCCAACCCTCTGCCGGCCTCTGGCCACCCTCTCCCGCTGGCGGGAGAGGGGCTGGGGGAGAGGGCAACGACAGCGAGAAACGCCCCCGCAACTGGGGGCGTTTTTCTTCCGGATGTGGATCTCAGTCCACATCCAAACGCGCCGGCGAGATGCGCCCGCGTTTGAATGTGGACTAGCTCAGGAGAAACCGCCATGACTGACAAGGAACAATACAAGGTACACCAGGAACCCTTCTACCAGGCGCAGGGCAAGGAAGTCGCGCTGTACGAGGCGGCCTACCGCTCGCGCCTGCCGGTGATGGTGAAGGGCCCGACCGGCTGCGGCAAGTCGCGCTTCGTCGAATACATGGCGTGGAAACTGGGCAAGCCGCTGATCACCGTGGCCTGCAACGAGGACATGACCGCCTCCGACCTGGTCGGCCGCTACCTGCTGGAAGCCAACGGCACCCGCTGGCTCGACGGCCCGCTCACCACCGCCGCGCGCATCGGCGCGATCTGCTACCTGGACGAGATCGTCGAGGCGCGCCAGGACACCACCGTGGTGATCCACCCGCTCACCGACCACCGCCGCACCCTGCCGCTGGACAAGAAGGGCGAGCTGATCCAGGCGCACCCCGACTTCCAGCTGGTGATCTCCTACAACCCGGGCTACCAGAGCCTGATGAAGGACCTCAAGCAGTC
>PQAG01000202.1 GCA_003104895.1 Nitrosomonadales bacterium | reverse complement strand
GGGGTTGGATGTGATTAGCGCGCGAAGCGCAGCAGCGCCAGACCACCGGCGGCTGCAAGCAGGAATTCGGATTTGATGCGGGCGAGGAAGCTCATGGGCAAAAATATAAATGGTTTCGCGCCATCATGCAAGCCCATGATTACTCGTCATATGCGCGCAGTTTCGCCACATCCCTGATGCACACGTCCTTGCCCTTGACCTCGATCAGCCCGGCTTCGGCCAGATGGTGCAGGATGCGGGAAAAGGTTTCGGGCGTGATATTGAGATTGGAGGCGATGACGTTCTTGTTGGCCGGCAGGGCGATGTGGATATCCCGCCCTTCCAGGACTTCTTCGAGATCCTGCAACAGGTAGCCGATCACGCGCTGCTCGGAGGAACGCAGGGAAAATGACTCCACATAATGAATCATGCGGTGCAGGCGGATCGACAGGCCGGCCAGCATCTTGCGGCAGAAGGCCGGATCATTGTCGATGCCTTCGAACACCACCGCCTTGGAAATGTGCAGCAGAAGCGAATCTGCCAGGGTCTGGGCATAGACCGGATAAGGCTTGCCCATGAACATGACGGCCTCGCCGAAACTTTGCCCGGGTCCGAACAGTTCCACCACTTTCTCCACCCCCTGGGGTGATGACAGCGCCAGCTTGACCTGGCCGTAGATCACCACATAAAAACCGGTCGAAGGCGTGCCGCGCTGGAACAGCATATCCCCGCGTGCCAGATGCAGCTCCCGGGCTCCCTGGGCAATACGTTCGATCTCATCCGGCGACATTTCCCGGAAGAGGGGGACATTCGCCAGAATGGCAGGTGTTTTTATCGGGTTGCTCAAGGTAATTCCCATCCCTGGTACACGCACTGGAACGGGATTATAGGGTCAAGCGCTTCGAATAGAAAAGCGCTGAAACAAGGGTTCAATTTCTGCGCGCAGCACATCCCAAGCAAAATTCCCGCCATCGCCCTGGCACAGCAGCGGTTCGGCGCATCCCTGGGTGCGGAATGCCTGCAGGACGAAATTCTGAACCCCTGCCGCCGCCAGTTCGTGCGCCAGTTCCAGCACCTCGGCATGGCTCAGCAGGCCGGCGTGCAGGGTGGTGCGGATTTCATGCTTGACTCCGCTCTCGAGCAGCAACCGCAGGCTTTCGCGTGCGCGCGCCGCGCTGCCCGGCACCCGGGTAATGCGGTCATAGGCCGGAAAAGACGCCTTGATATCCATTCCCACCCAGTCGAGCACAGGCAGAAGCTTGCCGAGGCGTTCCGGATACGGGCCAGCAGTGTGGAGCCCGGCCTTGAAGCCCATTTCCCGCACCGCCATGCAGGCTTCAAGCAAACCGGATTGCAGCGTCGGTTCGCCGCCGGAAAACACCACGGCATCCAGCAGGCCGCGCCGCCTGAGCAGGAAGGATTCGACGGCATGCCACCCTTCCCCATCTCCGGCGCGCGGAATCAGATGGGGATTGTGGCAGTAGCCGCAGCGCCACGGACAGCCCTGGCAAAAAACCACTGCTGCAAGCTGGCCGGGATAGTCGGTSGTRGTRAGCGGCGTYARMCCSCCGAYYTGCAGGYTKGCCAGCGCCACCTCACCCGCGAGGGACGAAACGCCGCGCTGCGGCACTTTGTCAGCTGGCGAGATTGGTGCGGGATTCGCAGAAATACTGGCGTTCGTAGAATTCACCTTTTTTACCCACGTTGAACGAAGCCATCGGACGGTGATAGCCCATCACGCGCGTCCAGACCTCGCACGGCTGGCGCTCCTCGTCCTTGAGGATGACTTCGGGTTTGAGATTGGTTTGCTGGGACAGATCGGTCATGTTTATCTCCTAAGCGGCTTGTTGACGTTTTTTGGCGAGAATTTCCTCATCGCACTTGGGACAGAACTTGTGCTCCCCATCCAGATAGCCGTGTGTCGGGCAGATCGAGAAGGTCGGCGTAACCGTGATATAGGGCAGGCGGAAGCGTTCCAGCGAGCGCTTGACCAGGTTCTTGCACGCTTCTGCGCTGGAAATGCGCTCGGTCATGTAGAGGTGCAGCACGGTGCCGCCGGTGTATTTCTTCTGCAGCTCGTCCTGCCGCTCCAGCGCCTCGAACGGGTCATCGGTGAAGCCCACCGGCAGTTGCGAGGAATTGGTGTAGTAAGGCATTTCGCGCGTGCCCGCCTGGAGGATATCCGGAAAGCGCTTCCTGTCCTCCTTGGCGAAGCGGTAAGTGGTGCCTTCCGCCGGGGTGGCTTCGAGGTTGTACATGTGGCCGGTTTCGTCCTGGAAGGCCAGCATCCGGGCACGCACGTGATCCAGCAGGCGCACCGCGAAGGCATGGCCATATTCGGTGGTGATGTCGTGCTGATCATCCGTGAAGTTGCGGATCATTTCATTGATGCCGTTCACGCCCAGGGTGGAGAAATGGTTGCGCAAGGTACCGAGATAACGCTTGGTATAGGGGAACAGGCCGGCGTCCATGTGGCGCTGGATCACCTTGCGCTTGATTTCCAGGCTGTTCTTGCCGATCTCCAGCAGCTCGTCCAGGCGCGCCAGCAGGCCTTCTTCATTGCCCTTGTAGAGGAAACCCAGGCGCGCGCAGTTGATGGTGACCACGCCCACCGAGCCGGTCTGCTCCGCGCTGCCGAACAGGCCGTTGCCGCGCTTGAGCAGTTCGCGCAGGTCGAGCTGCAGGCGGCAGCACATGGAGCGGATCATGTTGGGCTTGAGCTCTGAATTGATGAAGTTCTGGAAGTAAGGGAGGCCGTACTTGGCCGTCATCTCGAACAGCAGCTTGGCGTTTTCCGATTCCCAGGGGAAATCCGGGGTCATGTTGTAGGTCGGGATGGGGAAGGTGAACACCCGCCCCTTGGCGTCGCCCGTGGTCATGACCTCGATGTAGGCGCGATTGATCATGTCCATCTCTGCCTGCAGGTCGCCGTAGGAATAAGGCATTTCCTTGCCGCCGATGATGGGCACCTGCTCTTTCAGGTCTTCCGGGCAGGTCCAGTCGAAGGTCAGGTTGGTGAATGGCGTCTGCGTGCCCCAGCGCGAAGGCACGTTGAGATTGTAGATCAGTTCCTGGATGTACTGCTTGACCTGCGCATAGGGCAGTTTGTCGTTGCGCACGAAGGGCGCCATGTAGGTATCGAAGGAGCTGAATGCCTGCGCCCCGGCCCACTCGTTCTGCAAGGTGCCGAGGAAGTTGACGATCTGCCCCACCGCGCTGGACATGTGCTTGGGCGGCCCTGCCTCGACCTTGCCCGGCACGCCATTCAGTCCTTCGGTCAGCAGGGTGCGCAGCGACCATCCGGCACAGTAGCCGGCCAGCATGTCGAGATCATGCACATGGATGTCGCCCTCGCGGTGGGCCACGCCCACTTCAGGAGGATAGACGTGGTTGAGCCAGTAGTTGGCCACCACCTTGCCCGAGACATTCAGGATCAGGCCGCCCAGGGAATAGCCCTGGTTGGCGTTGGCGTTGACGCGCCAGTCGAGCTGCTCAAGGTATTCATTGATGGAACTGCCGACATCCACCACCGTCTTCTTGTCCTGGCGCAGCTTGGTGTGCTGCTCGCGATAGACGATGTAGGCGCGAACGGTCTTGAGGTGATTGGCGGAGATCAGCACCTGCTCCACCACGTCCTGGATATTCTCGATGCTGGGCGGCTCGTTGCGGAACTTGTGGATCAGCACCTTGGCCACCTGGGCGCTCAACAGCGCCGCCTCGCCGGCATCGAATTCGCCGCTGGCCGCCCCGGCACGTGCAATGGCCGAACGGATCTTGTCGCCATCGAACACCGCAACCGAACCATCGCGCTTGATCACCGCACGCGGCAGACTCAGCACGCCCTGCTCCCCTTGCACAACGCTCATCTTCATTCTCCTCCAATGACGCAACACACAATATGTTGCGGTATTTTTTTGCAAATATACTCCATGTAGTGATCAGGTCAATAGATTTAGTGATATTTTTATCTCAATGTCAAATGCGCCCATAAATTTTGTGATAACCTTTTTTAAAAACATGGACTAACGATACAAGCCCAAAAACAGTAATTCTGAGGAGGCATCCTTTATGAGGAAAAACCTCGCGGACGAGGAATTGGTCTGGCTATTCTGGCCGGGCAAGCACATGCCTCTCCTGACGACGCGGCGCGCCGAAATGATTCTGTTGCGCGTGCGCATCATCGCGGCCCTGTTCGCACTGCTTACCGCGTTATGGATCGCCATAGACGCCTACGTTCTGCCTTGGCCCGCCTGGGGTAAGCTGGCAGCAGGCAGGCTTGTCGCCAGCATGGCCTTTGCATTGCTGGCCATCTCGTTCCGTGGTTCCTCCCGCATGCGTGACACCTATATCGCGCTGGCGGCCCTGTATCTCATTCCCACCGTGTTCTATGTTTTTTCCTATACGGTGATGCAGCAGACCGACGCCAATGGCCTGACATCCACCATCGCCGGCATATATGCCTTCCTGCCTTTCGTGATGGTCGCAGGCCTTGGCATGTTTCCGCTGACCGCAATCGAGGGAATGGCATTCGCCCTGCCGGTGGTCGGCGCCGAATTTGCCGCCAGCCTGGCAGGGCTGGACATGCTCAATCTCAGCCACCTCATCGGCACCGTGTGGCTGTCAGGCATGATTGCGGCAGTTGCGACCATGAGCGGCATGAGCCAGCTGGGTTTCATGATTGCACTGGTAAGGCAGGCCGTGCGCGACCCCCTGACCAGCTGCTTTTCCCGCATGAGCGGCGAGGAGCTGCTGGAAATCCAGTTCATTATTGCCACACGCAGCAACACCCCGCTGTCGGTGGCCTTCGTCGATCTGGACAATTTCAAGAGCGTCAACGACACCTATGGACACGATGCCGGCGACCAGATTCTGGTCGCCGCCACGACTGCGATCCGCGCGGGCCTGCGCACCGGGGACATGCTGGTGCGGTGGGGCGGGGAGGAGTTCATCCTGATCCTGCCCAGCAGCTATTGTGACGAGGCCGGGAAAGTGCTCGCGCGCCTGCGCGAAACGGGGCTGGGCATGCGTCCGGACGGCAACCCCGTCACCGCCAGCATTGGCCTCGCGGAACGCACCCTGGACAGCACCGACGACTGGCGCAAACTGGTCGAAATCGCCGATCAGCGCATGTACGCGGCAAAGCAGGGCGGCAAGGACCGCATCGTCGCCTGCGGAGCAAATTCACCGGCGTAAATTGACCTGCCTCAATTTCTTGGCTTGCCTCTCGGGCTAAAATGTCCGCCATGAAAACTCTCCCACGAACCTGGCATACTTTTACCGCCGCCCCTCACCGCATGATGATGCTGGGCGGCGCAGCCCAGGGTGTGCTCACCCTGCTGTGGTGGCTGTTCGACCTGCTCGGCCGCTATGGCGGCCTGTACGCCGCCCCGGCCTGGAGCATTGCCCCGGTCTGGGCTCACGCCTTTCTCATGCTGTATGGCTTTTTCCCGTTCTTCATTTTTGGCTTCCTCATGACCACCTACCCCAACTGGATGAATGGGGAAAAAATTCCGCCGCGCTTTTACGTGCCCTCCTTTCTTCTCCTGGCCAGCGGGATCGCGCTCTTCTACCTTGGCCTCGTGGCAGGCAAGGCCTTGCTGCTGGCAGGCGCCACGCTCCTGCTGGCCGGCTGGGGCATCGCCCTCCACGCCCTGCTGCGCGTGCTGGTGCGCACGCCGCACCCGGACAAGATACATCCCACCATCACCACCATCGCTCTCATCATGGGCTGGTTCGGCATGGCTGCCTACCTGGCATGGCTGGCAACGGACAGCGCTTGGGCGCTGAATTTCTCGCGCCACGCCGGAATCTGGTGGTTCATGCTGCCGATCCTGCTCGCGGTATGCCATAAAATGATTCCCTTCTTCTCCAGCCGGGTGCTGGAGAACTACACGATGGTGCGCCCCTACTGGGCGCTCTATTTCATGCTCGCCTGCGCCGTGCTGCATGGATCGCTGGAACTGGCGCAACAAGCGCAGCTGCTGTGGCTGGCCGATTTCCCCCTCTTGGCTTTCACACTCTACTTCTCCTACACCTGGGGTCTGCTGCGCAGCTTCAGTGTCAAGCTGCTGGCGGTGCTGCATGTGGGCTTCGCCTGGCTCTCCGTCGCTATGCTGCTCTATGGCGTGCAGAGCCTGACGCTTTTTGCCACCGGATCTGCGCCATTCGGTCTGGCGCCGCTGCACGCTTTGACCATAGGATTTTTCGCCTCGATGATCCTCGCCATGGCATCCAGGGTCACTCTCGGCCACTCCGGCAGGGAGCTCGTGGCAGATGCCGCGACCTGGGCCTTGTTCCTGGGCTTTCAGTTTACCGCCATGGCGCGTATCACCCCCGACCTGTCCGGACTCCCGGCCAGCCTGTTCTACCCTCTGGCGGCAGGCATCTGGCTTGCCTGCTACGGCGCCTGGTTTGCCAAATATGGCCCGGTTTACTGGCGCCCGCGCATTGATCACAGGCCTGGTTAAGGAAGCTCTTAAGCCGCATCTTTCTTGATTCAGGTCAATGCGCCTGGCATGAGGCATGCGGATAATAATCATTGTTTTTCCAATGGAACTCTTAACCCATGCCCACCATCAGCGCCTTTCTCGCCCCTGACCACCAGCATTGCGACACACTGTTTGCCGCGGCCGAAGCTGCTGCTGCGCGAGGAGAATGGCAAGCGGCGGCAGAGGCGTGGCCCCGCTTCCATGATGCCCTGCTGCACCACTTCGCCATGGAAGAGGAAGTGATGTTCCCGGCCTTCGAGGCACGTACCGGCATGACCCAGGGCCCCACCCAGATCATGCGCATGGAACACCGTCAGATGAGCGATCTGCTCAACCAGCTGAGTGACGCGCTGGCTCGCCAGGATGCCGACGCCTTTCTTGGCGACTGCGAAACCCTGCTCATCATCATGCAGCAGCACAACATGAAAGAGGAGCAGATGCTCTATCACATGGCTGATCAGGTTTTGGCGGGCGAGGCGGAGGACCTGATCGGGCGCATGCGCGCCATAAGCGGGTAGCATGGTAAAAGAGCGCGTCCTCGATGCCCTCTGGCTGGAGCCGCCGGAGCCGCTGGAGCTGACGCTGGAAGCCATTGAAACGCTGCTTCCCGGCGAGCGCCTGCGGCTCCTGATTCACCGCAAACCCCAGATGCTTTTCCCCATCCTGCAGGAATGGGGTTTTGCCCATCAAACGATAGACCGCGAAGACGGCACCTACGAGA
>PQAG01000201.1 GCA_003104895.1 Nitrosomonadales bacterium | reverse complement strand
TTAATGCAAGACCTGAATCTTGCATCCGATGACTCCGGCATCCGAAGCTGCCGGGTAGCAGTTGCCGTTGCAGGTCAACGGCAAGAAATCGTGGGCTGGTGTCGATGTGTTTGTAGCGCGCCATTTCCATCCATCCGTCAAGTCATGATGGATGAATATTGATGCACTCGGCCTGTTCAGGCAAGATGCGGAAATGATACTTTTTCTACAGCCTCGTTAGAGCCCAAGAGAACATCCACCATGGCAACCGGAAGCTCTACACAACTCACTCGACAGATCGGCGAACATCTTGTCGCAGCAAAGCTCGGTCGCCTCGGGCTTTTTGCCACTCCGTTTGCAGGCAATGTCCCTGAGTTTGATCTAGTCGTGGCCAATGCTTCCGGCCAGTCTTTGCTGATTCAGGTTAAAGCAATCAATGGCCCCTCATGGCAGTTCAACGCCAGCACCTTTCTCAATATCGAGATGGTTGGCAATGAGCAGATCGTAAAAGGAAAGAAAAAACTCAAAAACCCAAACCTCATCTGTATCTTTGTTCTCCTTCGGGACGATGAGTTTTATGTCTTTCGCGCCAAAGACCTCCAGACTGAAATTGCAAAGACATACAAGGGCGGCGTCAGGCCGAAGAACCCACAATCTATGCACTGTGCTGTTTGGCCCAAGCAACTTTCGAAGCACCGCGATAATTGGCCACTTGTATTGGAGTCTTTTGCGTGAGCGCAATGGACTCTAACCCGCCGCTCCAGAGGGACGCTCCGCCGGCAAGCCGGCTCCGCGCCCCTGAGCTAGCACGTTGGGCATAATTAACGCTGAATAGCCTATAACTGCTATCATTTTGAAATGGCTCCTACCGTTTTTCGTGAAGGCTCCTTTCGTTTCTTTTTCTTCTCCCGCGAAGAGCCGCGTATTCATATTCACGTTTCTCACACTGATGGCGAGGCCAAATTTTGGCTCGAGCCGAACATTGAATTGGCAATGAACCAAGGACTTTCTCAAAAACAACTGAGTGAAGCGTTATCATTGGTTCAGCAGCACTTCGAGGAAATTGTCCATGCCTGGCACGCACACTTCGGAAATTGAAGTTTCTCTTGCCTCAAATAAAGGGTTCTGGCTGCTGTTGGATGACGAAGAGGTTTTTGTTGCATTTTCTGAGTTCCCTTGGTTCAAGCAAGCCACCCTTGATGAAATTACAACCGTAGAGAGGCCGAGCAAGAACCACCTCTACTGGCCACTCCTTGACGTAGATTTAGCACTTGAGTCAATCCTTAAGCCTGACCAATTCCCGCTCATTGCAAAGCCCAATCCATCATTCAACCGGACTGGCCGATAAAGCACGGACAGACTGTTAATTCGTTATGGCATCCCACCCATTCACTTCAAACAGACGGAAGAATGAATGAGATTCAGACCCCGAGGATTTCTCATCGTGTGATCAAATCATGATTAAACTGCCTAATGCCATAAAAGCCTGGAACACCCCTGATTTTGAGAACGTGTTAAAGGCCGAGGTGCAAAAAATAGATGTGGAGCTACTCCCCCTGCAGCAGGGCTTGTCGCAAAGCAGCTATGTGACCGATGGCGGAATCAGCGTGGTGATTCTTGGCGTAACGGAGACAACCGAGGCCATTCGTGCAAAAACCGGGATTGTTTATGCCGGAATCATTGCCGGGAGCTGTTGCGCTGACGACCCGACGCCGGTATGCGAACAGACCGAATATTGTGAAGTGCAGTTCGATATCGACAAAAGGACAGGCGAGGCCACGGCAAGCCTTTTGAAAGATAGCGTTTAACCACGCCGGATACTGCGCGCACTGGACGCCCCCGCCGGATTCACTACAGCAGATCAGGCGCCATCACGGCGCGCAGCACGACTTGGGTTTCGTCCTGCCGGACCCGGCTGGAAAGCCACCACACCGCACCTTTCTTCACGCTCCAGTCCGCCTCGTCGCCTCCCAGCAGGAGCGCGGCGGCCTGGCCCAGCACCGGCTGGTGGCCCACCACCAGCACCGCGCCCTTTGCATCCGGCCAGCCTGCGGCGGTGAGCAGGGCGGGTACCGAGGCGCCGGTTCCGATCTCTTTCAGCGTTTCGAATTTGCATTTCAGTGCCAGCGCGGTCTGCTGAGTCCGCTTGGTGGGGCTGACGATGATGCGCGTGTCCTTGGGCAGGCGCTGGCGCAGCCATTCGCCCATTAGGCTGGCCTGTTTTTCGCCTTTTGCGGTCAGTTTGCGGGTGTTATCGGGAAAGCCGTCCTCGGCTTCGGCATGGCGCCATAGTATCAAGTCCATTTTTCTCTCCTGGGATATGAGCTACCCGCAATTCTGAGTTCTGAATGTTACACTAGAAGCAGCCATGCACTGCCACCTGCTCATCCCCGCCCTGTTCCCGCCCTCTGCCCTGACGCGGGAAAACGACCCGCTTCATGGTGCAACGGCGCCATCCCTGCAATTTCTGCTGGCGCGCGGCAGTCATACACAAATGCCAGCCAGCGACATGGAAAGCTGGTTGTGCGAAGCCTTTGGCGTGGCGCGCCAGCAGGATTACCCGATTGCCCCGTTCAGCGCTCTTGCGGATGGCATTGATGCAGGAAACGGCTACTGGCTGCGTGCCGACCCGGTTCACCTGGCAGTGGAAAGAGACCAGCTGATTCTGACGGAAAGCACCACCTTCGCACTCAGCCCGGCGGAAAGCGACCATCTGATCGACACCCTGAACCGGCATTTCTCCGCAGACGACCTGCATTTTTACGCGCCTCACCCCTTGCGCTGGCACCTCAGGCTGGAGACCCCCCCTCCCATTACCACGCAACCCCTCTATCAGGTGGCTGGGCACAACATCCATCCGCACCTGCCGCGCGGCGCGGATGAGTTGCGCTGGCGCGCCCTGATCAATGAAGTGCAGATGCTGCTGTTCGAGCATCCGGTTAACGTCGCGCGGGAAAGCCGCGGCGAGGCCCCCATCAACAGCGTCTGGCCGTGGGGCGGCGGCACCCTGCCCGCGGTATCGGACCGCCCATTTGACCAGGTCTGGGCGAATGACATGCTGGCCAAAGGCCTGGCGATGGCCAGTGGCACACCCCATCATGCCTTGCCGGCCAAAGCTGAGGACTGGCTGGCTCAGGCACGCCCGGGAAACCATCTGCTGGTGCTGGACAGCCTGCGCCCTGCAGCCTGCTATGGCACGCCGCACGCATGGAGAGAGCATCTCGCACAATTGGACCAGCAATGGTTTGCGCCCCTGGAACGGGCGCTGCGCCAGGACGCCATCGAGCTGACCCTGCACGCGCCAACGCCAAATGGCACGCTGAGCTTCAACGTCAGCCGCAGCAGCCTGTGGAAGCTGTGGCGCCGCCAGCGGCCGCTGATTCATTATCGCCCCGGAGAGGCAGCGGCATGACCGCGATTGCGCCCCGCTCCTTCAGCCCGGACGCCGCCCAGGCCCTGGCCACGCAAGGCCTGCATCCGGTGCTGGCCCGGGTCTATGCCGCGCGCGGCATCCAGACCCTGCAGCAACTGGAATACGATCTCAAGACGCTGCTGCCTTTCCATCTGCTGACCCATGCCCAAGCAATGGCAGGACATCTGGCGGATGCCATCGCGGCAGGGCGCCGCCTGCTGGTCATTGCCGATTATGATTCCGACGGCGCAACCGCCTGTGCCGTCGCAGTGCGGGCCTTGCGCGCCTTCGGCGCACAGGTGGATTACCTGGTGCCCAACCGCTTCGAGTTTGGCTATGGCCTGACGCCGGAAATCGTGCACCTGGCGGCAGCAGGCAAGCCGGACATCCTCATCACCGTGGACAACGGCATCGCCAGCGTGGCGGGCGTTGCAGAGGCGAACCGGCTGGGCATGCAGGTGCTGGTGACCGACCACCATCTGCCCGGCGACGAACTGCCGGATGCCGCCTGCATCGTCAATCCCAACCAGCCCGGCTGCGGCTTCCCGGGCAAAAATCTGGCCGGCGTGGGGGTGATTTTCTACGTCATGCTGGCGCTGCGTGCCGAGCTGCGCCAGCGCAATGCCTTTGACGGCAAACCAGAACCCAATCTCGGCAATCTGCTCGACCTGGTTGCCCTGGGGACGGTGGCCGACGTGGTCAGGCTCGATGACCTCAACCGCACCCTGGTCAGCAACGGCCTCAGGCGCATCCGTGCCGGCAAGGCTTGCGCCGGCATTCAGGCTCTGCTCAAGGTGGCAGGCCGCGATGCACGCCGCGCCTCCACCTGGGATCTGGGCTTTGCCGTTGGCCCGCGCCTCAATGCGGCCGGGCGGCTGGAAGACATGGCGCTGGGCATCGAATGCCTGCTTTGCGACGAACCTGTGCGTGCCCTCGAACTGGCACAGCAGCTCGACACGCTCAACCGCGAACGCCGCGCCATCGAGGCCGGCATGCACAACCAGGCGCTGGCCGCGCTGGAACAGATCACGGTGCAGGACAACTCCAGCCTCAGCCTGTTCGATCCGGACTGGCATCAGGGCGTGATCGGCATTCTGGCCTCGCGCCTCAAGGAAAAATTTCACCGCCCGGTGATCGCCTTCGCCCAGGGTAACGATGGCGAACTGAAGGGGTCCGGGCGTTCCATTCCCGGCCTGCATCTGCGCGACGTGCTGGATCTGGTGTCCAAACGGCACCCCGAACTGATCAGGAAATTCGGCGGCCATGCCATGGCGGCCGGCCTGACCATCGCGGAAGCCGACTTTCCCGGCTTCGAAAAGGCTTTTGAGGAGGTTTGCAGCCAACTGCTCACCCCTGCCCTGCTGACCCGGACGGTCGAAACCGACGGCCCGCTGGAATCTCCGGACATGTCGCTGGAACTGGCGCAGTTGCTGAGGGCCGAGGTCTGGGGCCAGGCCTTTCCCGAGCCCGCGTTTCAGGGGGAATTCCAGGTGGAGCAACAGCGCGTGGTGGGCGAGAAACATCTGAGGCTGCGCCTCAGGCAGGCAGGCCGCAGCTTCGAAGCCATGCTGTTTTTTCATGCCGATCCCTTGCCGGAGCGGCTGCGCGCGGTTTACCGCCTGGACGTAAACGAGTATAACGGAAACACCACTCTGCAACTGCTTTTGAACCATTGGGAAGCCGCATAAGGGAGATCGCCGGATGGACCTGCCAGCCATGCAAGGCAACGGCATCGAGCATATTCCAACCTTTCTCACCAGTCTGGCGATCGGCCTGCTGATCGGACTTGAGCGCGAGCGCACCCCCAGCGCCAAGGCCGGTTTGCGCACTTTTGCCCTGATCGCGTTGAGCGGCACCCTGGCCGCGATGCTGTCCCAGATCACGCAATCGCCGTGGCTGCTGGCCCTGGGGCTGTTTACCACGGGCATGATCATCGTTTCCGCCTACTTCGGACCACACGCGCCGAGTGAAGATCCGGGCACCACCACCTCGGCCGCCCTGCTGGTGTGCTACCTGCTGGGCGCCATGGTGTGGTTCGGCGCAGAAACGCCGGCGCTGATGCTGGCCATCGCGGTCACCATCCTGCTCTATTTCAAGCCCGAACTGCGCGGCTGGAGCCAGAACCTGACGCGGCGCGACCTGATCTCCATCTTCCAGTTCGCCGTGCTGACCTTCATCATCCTGCCGATTCTGCCCGACCATAACTATGGCCCCTACAACACCCTGAATCCCTACCAGACCTGGCTGATGGTGGTGCTGATATCCGGCCTGAGCCTGGCCGGCTACGTCGCCCTGCGCATTGTCGGCCAGCGCTATGGCGCCCCGATTCTGGGCTTTCTTGGCGGCCTGGTGTCGAGCACGGCGACCAGCATGGTGTATGCCCGCTACGGGAAGAATGCAGGCATGGTGCAGCTGTCGGCGATCGTGATCCTGCTTGCCAACCTGGTGGTGATCGTGCGGCTGGCGGTTGAGGGAGTGGCGGTCTCGCCCAAGTCCCTGCCCGCCCTTTTGCCGGTGCTGGGCAGCGGACTGGCGTTCGGACTGGCGGGCACGGCCTTCCTGTGGCGCCACTTGGCCAAATCCGCTGATTTGCCCTTGCCGGAAATGACCAACCCCACCGAGATTCGCTCAGCGCTGGCCTTCGGACTGCTTTATGCCCTGGTGCTGTTTTTTTCAGCCTGGCTGTCGGATATCGCCGGCAGCAAAGGGCTGTATACCGTGGCGCTGATTTCCGGCCTCACCGATGTCGATGCCATCACCCTTTCCAGCCTGCGCCTGTATGAATTGGGCAAACTGGAGTCGTCACAGGCGGTGACTGCCATTACTTTGGCCTTCCTGGCCAATCTGGGATTCAAGTTCGGCATGATCGCCACCATCGGCGGCATGCAACTGGCAAAGCGATGTGCCATCGGCTTTGCCGCCATGGGGCTGGGCATGGGCATGGGATTGATCTGGCTTTGACAGACCTTACAATTACTTTAATCAATTTAGGGCTGTACATTAAAGATATGTAGTATAAAATCAGGAAAATGACTTAATTGCTTGTTTATAAATACCACATATGGCACCAGCCGCCTCTCAACTGATTCGAACGCTGGAGACCGCGAATCTCCCTTCGTTGCCGCATATCCTCTTGCGCGTGCTGGACATGTGCAACCGCGACGAGACCTCTCTCCGTGCCATCGCTGACATCATCGGCAAGGACACCGCGCTCAGTTCCAAGGTGATTGGCGCAAGCAACACCGCCCGGTTTGGCCGGAAAAACAGCTTTGTCTCGCTCGAACACAAGCTTGCCCTGCTCGGCCTGGACATGGTCCAGACCATTGCCATCAGCTCCTCGGTTTACCAGGTCTTCAACAATCTCAGCAGCAGTCCTGAATTCGATCTCAAGGTCTTCTGGGGGCGCTCCCTGACTTCCGCCTTTCTTGCCAAGCTGACTGCACAGGAAATTTCCTACCCCCATCCGGAGGAAGCCTATCTCACCGGCCTCCTGCTCGATATCGGCCAGCTGGTCCTGTGGAGCAATTTCCCCAAGCAATATGCGGCGCTATTGGCCGACAAGGCCGATGACCTTCAGCTCATGGCGCGGGAATCTGCAGAGCTGGGCAACAATCATTGCGAGGTTGGCTCCTGGCTGGTGAGCAGCTGGAATCTGAACTCCTTCATTGCCGATGCAGTGCTCTACCATCACATGCCGCAGGATAAAATTGCCGATGCGCACCGGCTGATTCAAATCGCACATGTAGCCAACAGCCTGGCCATGGGCGGTGCGGACATGGAAGAGCGTTTTGCCGCGGGAGAGCGGCTGCTGGGAATTTCGCCCGCAGGCTTTCAGCGTATCGTTGACAATGCCAGAGGGCTTGTCAGCGAGGTGGCGCAATCTCTCGAGATCGAAATCGACATGGATTCCCCTGCCCCGGCGGACGGCTCCCAGGCGGAAAAGGCCGAACGCGATAAAATGCGTCAGAAAAAAATGCAGCTCGCCATGGAAGTGCGCGACATCGCACTGATCGACAAAAACCCAGTGGGCGCAAGCCCGGCAGCCTCGCTGGACAATATCCTGTCGTCGATACAAAGTTCGGTCCAGATTCTTTTCGGCTTCCAGGACCTTATCTTTTTCCTGCCCGACCAGCATGGCAGGCTACTCAAGGGCAAGTGCCCTTCCGAACAGTTCGCGATGGCCAACGAAATGACCATCCCGCTGAACCAGGGAAACAGTATCGTTACCGACGCCTTCCTGAGCAGAACACCCGGCAGCTCTTTTGACTCCGGGGATGAAAACATTCCGAGCATCCTGGACGAACAGATCATTCGCCTGATGCAAACGGAAGGCTTTTACTGTCAGCCCATGATTACCCGGAACAGCGTTGCCGGGATCATGTTATTCGGGCTTTCTCAGAACCAGATGACCCAGGTAAAAAGACAGCACAAGCTCGTGTCGATGTTTGCCCAGCAGTCTGCCCAGGCCATCGCCGCGTTCAATGCCCTGGCAGAGCAGGAAACGCGCATCAAATACGAGGTGATGGCCTCAACCAGAAGCCGCGCCCGGCAGATCGTGCATGAGGCAAACAATCCGCTCAGCATCATCAGAAATTACATCAAGCTGCTGGGTGTCAGGCTGCCCAAGGAAGACCCTGCCCAGGAAGACCTGAAAATCATCAAGGAAGAAATCGATCGCGTCACACGGATTTTCCGCATTGTTTCGGTAGCAGCCGAAACCGAGACAAACCCCCAGGAAGAATTGAATGTCAACGATGTCATTCAAAATTTATGCAAGATCTTTTTTGACGCCCTGTTTGCACAGCACCAGGTAACCGTGCAGACCCAGCTTGATCCCGCCCTGCCAAATGTTGTGACCGACCGGGACAAGCTGATCCAGGTCTTGATCAATCTGATGAAAAACGCCGCCGAAGCCATGCAGAATGGCGGAACGCTGCTGATTGCCACGCACGGAAACATCATGCGCAATGGCAGGGAATATATCGAAATCTCTCTCAAGGACGATGGCCCAGGGATTCCTCCCGAGATCATGGAAAACCTGTTCAAGCCGGTCGCCAGTAGCAAGGGCGCAGGGCATGCCGGGCTTGGGCTGTCGATAGTAAAAAGCATCGTCGACGAACTGGATGGCAGGATTTTCTGCCAGAGCAATGAGATCTCTGGCACCGTCTTCCAGATTCTGCTGCCATTGCAAGCCGGTGGCGAGACATGATCAGAGCTTTCCCCAAAGCGGCAGAGGGGCTGAATATGTCATCAATAATGGGATTTCCATCATGAAAACCTTAGCCGGGCAGCCAGAGATTCTGGTGGTGGATGACGAACTGCACCTGCGCAACAGCCTGAGCGCCCTGCTCCGCATCCATGGCTATTCCGTTTCCACTGCGGATGGGGGGGAAAGCGCCATGGAAGCACTGCAAAACTCACCCTTCGATCTGGTTCTGCTGGATCTTGGCATGCCAGGCGTAGATGGCCACCAGGTCATGGAGTGGATCAAGGCGCAGCAGCTTGATACCTGTGTCATTGTGGTCAGTGGAGATACCTCCATCGATTCCGCCATTAGCGCCCTTCGCCGCGGCGCCAGCGACTTCCTGAGAAAACCCTACGAAACCGATGAACTGATACTAAAAATCGAGAATGCGTTATCCAAACGTCGTCTGGAAAAGGAAAACAAGGCCATCAACCTCCAGTTGAGGGAGTCCGAGCGCTGGTACCGCTATATGGTGAACAGTTCACCGGATATCATCTATACGCTGGATGCGAATGGCTGTTTCACCTTCTGCAATGACCGCGTGGAATCTCTGCTGGGTTATCACAAAGAAACCGTCATCGGTAAACATTTCTCGACTTTCATCCATGCGGAGGATCTGGAAACGGCGCAGCATGTCATGCAGGAAAGAAGAGCCGGTGGCCGGGCTGCAGGTAGTGTGGAAATCAGAGTTCCCCATGGCACCGAATCAAGATTATTGACTCTGGAATTCAATTCTTTCGGGATTTACGACGAGACAGGCAGCGAAACACCGCCCAGTTACATCGGCACTTATGGCGTGGCAAAAGATGTCACCGAAAGGAAAAAGGCTGCTCAGCTCATCAGTTATCAGGCCTACCACGATCTGCTCACCGGCCTGGCAAACCGCATGCTGTTCAAGGATCACCTGGAACTGGCAATCGCCCAGGCAAGACGTTACAGCCACATGCTGGCGTTGATGTTTCTGGACCTGGATCGCTTCAAGGTAGTCAATGACACGCTTGGCCATGCCATCGGCGACAATCTGCTGATCGAAGTCGCCGCAAGACTCAAGAACTGCCTGCGCGTGGGCGACACCCTTGCCCGCCAGGGTGGCGACGAATTCACCCTCCTGCTGCCACAGATCGATAGCCAGGAAGATGCCATACGCGTTGCAGACAAGATCATCAAATCGTTTGGCGCCCCTTTCCATATCGATGGGCACGAACTCTATGTCTCCATGAGCATAGGGATTGCGCTGTATCCCGGGAATGGCGGCAACATCGACACCCTGATCAAGAACGCCGACATCGCCATGTATGACAGCAAGGCAAAGGGCAGGAACCGCTATCAGCTCTATGCCTCGGACATGAACGTGACCTTTGCCGAAAGACTTTCGCTGGAAATACAGTTGCGCAAAGCCCTCGAGCGGAACGAATTCCAGGTGGTCTACCAGCCGCAGATCAATGTCATCTCCGGCCGGATTTCCGGCATGGAAACGCTAGTGCGCTGGGCGTCCCCGCTTCTGGGCTATCTCTCGCCGCAGGAATTCATCCCTCTTGCCGAAGAAACCGGCCTGATCATCCCGATTGGCGAATTTGTACTGAGATCCGCATTCAACCAGGCCAGGCTGTGGAAACATGCAGGACTGCTGCCGCAGCGCATCGCCATCAATATTTCCGCCCAGCACCTGGAGCAGGAGGGGTTCGTGGCTTTCATCGCTCAGCTGCTGCAAGAATTCGAACTGGAGGGCTCGATGTTCGAAATGGAGCTCACCGAAAGCGTGTTGCTGAATGACGGCGATCATATTATCGAGAAACTGCAAATGATTGCCGGCATGGGCATAAAAATCGCGCTGGACGATTTCGGCACGGGCTATTCGTCCCTCAGCTACCTAAAGAAATTCCCCATCGACACCATCAAGATTGATCAATCCTTCATGCGCGGATTCCCTGGCGATTCAGGCAATGAATCGATCGTCACAGCTATATGCGCCATGGCACAGGGGATGCAGCTCAATCTGATAGCAGAAGGCGTTGAAGAAACGGAGCAGTACCGTTCGCTGCATACCCTTCACTGCAACGAAGCGCAGGGCTTTCTTTTCAGCAAGCCGCTTTCAGGGCGGGACATTACCGAGCTATTGATGAAGGACGCTCCGCTTGGCCCCCAGCATTTAAGGCCCCAGCATTGTTTCAATTTGTGAAATTTCTGAACGTTCCCCGTCAAAACCGGTATCGAAACAGGCGAAGTCAAAGCCCTGCTTATTCAGCCTTGGGTGAAATGAAGGCTTTGTGGAACAAATGGCGCGCAAGCAGCAAAGGCGGCATGCGCAGCCAGTTTGCACGGACATAGAGCATCCAGCGCGCTGTGCCGGTCAAACTGCCGGAGCAGCTCGGGTGATCCGGCAGGAGCGCGCGTCCAAAAAGACCATCCATGAGCGTCATGACAGGCCAGCCGGGGCGCCCGGCGCCGGCGGCTTCCATCGTCTCCGGTGGAATGGGCGTGTGCAGCATTTGCGCGGCATAGCGCAAGGCATAGAAAAGCGGCCGTGTCAGTTCAAGTTCCTGCGCCCGCCCGACGAGTTCAGGCCAGAACGTGGGCAAGCGGCCGAAGTGGCGTAGCAGGCCATCGATATCAACCAGGTCGCGCAGGCCATTCTCCAGCTCCCCATCATGAAAAAGATGGGTGGCACTGTGCAGAACCAGGTCGACCGGTGCAAATACCCTCAGGTCGTCGTACCCCTCCAGCAGGCACGCCGCTGCGCGCAGCTTTCCAGGATCAGGGCGAATGGAAGCGGTTTCCGGCAGAATCGCATGATGCACGTCGATCACGGTTGAGCGTTTGACGTGCCGCATGGGCGGCAATTCATGCATCCAGGTGCGGTAGTAGCGCTGGTCGTAGGAGTCGTGGTGCGTTGCAGCCCAGCCGTGCAGCATCAGGGCTGCTTCCACTGCATTGATGCTCTCCTTGGGCACCATGATGTCGATATCGGAAAAGATGCGCCCCTGGGCAGGAGGCAGCTTTGCCATGGCATAGGCAGCGCCCTTGAGAAGAATGACAGGCACCCCGGCCTTGGCCACGGCTTTCCGGATCAGACCAACTTCCCGCTGCACGGCCTGAAGGTGTCTGTCGGCAATGGCATGCGCCCATTCAAGATGCTGGCGCGGTTTCTGCGGCACCTGTTCCAGCAGGCCGCGTTCGTCGAGCAAGGCATAAAGCCGAGCCAGCAGATTGGAGCGCCGCGCCTGGCGCAAAAGCAAATCCCAGTCTGCAAGACTCAGTGCAGTCAATGCGCCGGGTTGACGGAACGCTTGTAATACCAGGGGTGGAGTCACATCAAGGAGACTGGCGGCTTTAATTCAGCAAAGGTTTCAATGGCTTCGTCCAGGACGCTATAGGTGAAATCATAGCACAGGGAAGCATCAATCAGCCCCGCCATGGTCTCGAAGCCCCTCACGCCCAGCAGACTGTAATTGAAAGCGTTATCCGCAACCCGCATAAAGGCGCGTGCCCGGGGCAGGGCTTCCAGGCGGGTGGCAGCGCCGGCCTGATATTTCGGGAAAATCACCCAGGCTGGCCGGGCGGTTTCCGCAGCGCGGGCGATGCTATCCGCCGGCACCTTCATATGGGCGACCGTGCCCTTCATCGTGTCGCTGATCCTGCGGCTGAGGGTCGCTTCCGGCTCGTAGTGC
The DNA here is from genome assembly GCA_003104895.1 of Nitrosomonadales bacterium. Classification (GTDB taxonomy): domain Bacteria; phylum Pseudomonadota; class Gammaproteobacteria; order Burkholderiales; family Sulfuricellaceae; genus Sulfurimicrobium. The sequence continues at coordinate 7,895 of PQAG01000201.1, read as the reverse complement.
CGGATGACATCGATGGATGCGTTTTTCAGGCTGACGGGGCGGGGAAGCGGGATAATCAGCCCATCGCTGACGCGCACCAGAGCAAGCTCATCCGAAAGCAATCGCCAGCCGCGATTCACCAGGGCCGCACACAGGGTGCTTTTACCCGAGCCTGGAGGCGCAGGCAAAATGGCAGCATATCCCCCCTTTTCCACCACGGCCGCATGGATGATCAAGCAGTGGTTGGCGTGGCTCGACACGCACCAGTTCAGCCCCCACTCGAACATAGGAAATGCCTGGTCCAGCGGCAGCGGCTTGAATGGGGGCTTCCCGTCAAACAGAAATAGAACCTGGGGTTTGAACCAGCGCCTCAGGGTGCGGGGATAAGCAAGGCTGACATGGAAATCCGTGAAATCCGTCTGCTCCAAGAGGGGGTAATCGGCATATAGCAATCCGATACCCTCTGCCACGCCAGGGATCGAGGTTTGAAGATGGGTTATGAACGAGCCGGTCTGGAGGAATATCCCCGTTTTCTTGAGCTGGAATTCAAGCTCTGCCAGAGTCAATGAGGAAACATTCAAAATCAGGCGCGTTCTATGAGTTCAAGGCTGCCGAGATCGGCGAGAAGATGTTCTATTTCAGGCACAAGTTCTCCATCGAAATTGGCTTGCAACAAGGGGGGGAGGGATTCAGCCAAGGTTGCCGCATCCGATGGCGCTTCCTGCAATCTTGACAGGACATGCGCAGCAACCGGACCCAGCAGATGGGTATTCCCGGAAAGGCTGCCGTAAACAATGAACTCATCTTCCCACACTCGGATATGAAGAGCTTGCCCTGACACAACTCGCCACCTCATTGTCAAGCGCCGGGAAGACTATGCATGAAGGTTACAGACGATATTGGCATTCATTATCAATACATGGTGGTTTGCAAGTATTCAACAATATCCTCCCCATCCCAGTGCACTCCGGCAGTCGGCTCAAAATAACCGTTTTGATCCCATTCGTTGAACATGTTGATGACCTGCGCTTCAGTCAATACCGGAGTCCAGCCCTTCCGGGCATTTAGCAAGGCCGCAACGATGTGAGCACCCAGCTGGTAAGGGTCACCGCCCCCGCCCGACAAAACCACCTGGAACATGGTATACGCCGTGTAAATCGACCCATGGTTGTTGCAATTAAAAACATCCTTGAATTTGGTGGCGCCGGCAGTCGTCCAGTTTTCTGGATGGTTGCATTTTTTCACGCCGCCTGTGCATGTTCCGGCCTTGTATGGCGACGGCCACTGTTCAGGATGGGTGCCCCAGTAACCGGGCGTCCGTCCGCTGCATGTCGGGGGCGTGCCATGAACGCTGACATTGCCGGAAAGGAAGCCGGACGGTGATTCGCACACACAACCCAGAACCGGCCGGCTGGCGAGCGTAAGCAAGACTCCCGATACGGCCAAACCTGACTTGGCGAAAGACCTTCTTGATTCGTCTACCGGCTTCGTCTCGTCGGCGAGGTCATGAAGAAATTGTGTTTTTCCCATCTTGCCATTCTGATGTTCCTTGGTTTTCATGCCGTTCTCCTTGAAACGTCATTTGCCATGGCAGATTCATGCGCAGTGAAGCATCTTAATCCAAACCTGCTCAATAGCATGGAGTTTGCAAAAAATACAAGCAAAATACGTTCCATTCCAAAAAACAAAACAATTTTCATATTTGATACAGTTACATATGCGTTTAATTAAAAGACAACCCCTTGCCTCTTCCGAGTCATTTTAGTTCAGGTGTAAATAATTTCGACAGCAAGCCATAAGAGGGATTATCCAAAGCTCAGCTGGGGTTTGGCTTGGGCATCCTGCGCTCAATAGCGCACACCCAATACCACATCGTTTTTCAATATAATTATTTTCGGAGTGGTGAGCAAGCGGGGCATTGAAAACTGCAGGTTCAAGGACTTGAACCAGGCTCATGGTGCGAAAGGGGGGACTCGAACCCCCACACCTTGCGGCGCTGGAACCTAAATCCAGTGCGTCTACCAATTCCGCCACTTTCGCGAGTCGCGTAGTGTAAACTATCCCGCCTCTGGCTGCCAGTTTGCCCAATGACCCAACATTACGAAAACTTTCCGGTCGCATCGTTCCTGCTTCCCCGCCGCCTGCGTCACCCTGTTGGCATCATTTACACTTTTGCGCGCCAGGCGGACGATTTTGCCGATGAAGGCGATCTGGACGATGCGACGCGCCTGGCGCTGCTGGATGGCTTCCGCGCCGAACTGAATCATATCGCCGCTGGTTCGCAGCCGGAAACGGCACTGTTCCGGCAGCTGGCCGAAATCATCGCGGAGTATCAACTGCCGGTGTCTCTGTTCCATGATCTGCTCGATGCCTTTTCCCAGGATGTGAGCAAGAAGCGCTATGCGCATTTCGGCGAGGTCATGGATTACTGCCGCCGTTCCGCCAATCCGGTGGGGCGCCTGCTGCTCCACCTGTATGGCGCCACGGACAGCCGCAATCTGGCCTATTCCGACGCCATCTGTTCGAGCCTGCAACTGATCAACTTTCTGCAAGACGTGGCGATTGACTACCGCAAGGACCGCATTTACCTTCCCCAGGACGAAATGGAAAAGCACAGGATCACGGAGGATCAGATCGCCCGCGGCGACAGCGGCGGCGCCTGGGGGATGTACATGCTGGCTCAGATCGAACGCGCGCGCAGGATGCTCCAGGCTGGCGCGCCGCTGGGCAAAATCTTGCCGGGCCGGATTGGCCTGGAAATGCGCATGATCATCATGGGAGGAGAATCCATTCTGCGCAAACTGCACAAATCCCGTGGCAGCGTTTTCAGCCAGCGCCCCGTGCTGAAAGCCGGCGACTGGGCCTACATGCTCTATCGTGCAATACGAGCAAAATAATGAGCCCTGACCAATATTGCCAGGAAAAGGCAGCCAGCAGCGGTTCCAGTTTTTACAACAGCTTCCGCTTCCTGCCTCAGCAAAAACGCCAGGCAATCACCGCACTGTATGCGTTCTGCCGCGAGGTGGATGATGTCGTCGACGAATGCCATGAACCCCAGGTCGCGCGTGCAAAACTCGCCTGGTGGCGCGAGGAAATCTCCCAGACCTTTGGCGGCAAGTCGCACCACCCAGTCGGACAGGCGCTGCTGCCCGCTATCCGCGCCTATGATCTTCCGATGGAGCAGTTTCTCGAAATCGTCGACGGCATGGAAATGGACCTGAACAGCAACCGCTATGCCGATTTCAAGGCCTTGCAGCTTTATTGCTACCGCGTGGCGAGCGTGGTGGGCCTGCTGGCGGCGGCGATTTTCGGCTATAGCAACCGCCAGACCATGAAGTATGCGCACGATCTCGGCCTGGCTTTCCAGCTCACCAACATCATCCGTGACGTGGGCGAGGATGCGCGCCGCAATCGCATTTACCTGCCGCTCGATGAACTGCGGCAATTCGGCGTGAGCGAGGCCGACATTCTGCAGTCCCGGGAAACTGAAGCGTTCGGCAGGCTGATGGCTTTCCAGATCGGACGCGCAAGGCAATATTACAGCCAGGCCATGGCCGCCCTGCCTGAGGAAGACCGCAAGGCGCAGATGACCGGCCTGATCATGGCCGGCATCTACCAGACACTGCTGGATGAAATCGAGGCTGATGGCTGCCATGTGCTGAAGCAGAAAATCTCCCTCCCCCCGCTGCGCAAGCTGTGGATTGCCTGGCGCACATGGCTGAAAAACTGAAGCGCGTCGCGATCATCGGCGGAGGCTATGCCGGCCTGGCCGCAGCAGTAACGCTGGCGCAGCAGAACATCCCCGTCACGCTGTTTGAGGCCGGCAAGACCCTGGGCGGCCGGGCGCGCGGCATGTCTTACCGTGGCGTCTCTATGGATAACGGCCAGCACATTCTGCTCGGCGCCTACCGCGAAACCCTGCGCCTGATGGCGCTGGCGGGGACAAGGCACGACGCCGTGCTGCGCCTGCCGCTGGCGCTCTCGATTCCCGGCCACTTCGCACTCAAGACACCCGCCCTGCCCGCTCCGCTCCACCTGGTGTCAGGGTTGCTCCTGGCGCGGGGACTGCCGCTGGGAGAGCGTCTCGCGGCCATCCGCTTCGCCGTGTCGCTGCGCCTGAAAAATTTCCGCCTGCCGCAGGACACGAGCGTTGCAAGCCTGCTGGCGCTTTATCATCAGGAGGGGGAAATCGGCCGCCTGCTATGGGAACCACTCTGCCTTGCCGCGCTCAACACCCCCATCGAACAGGCATCGGCACAGGTCTTTCTCAACGTGCTGCGCGACAGCTTCAGCCGCGCGCGCAGCGACAGCGACGTGGTGCTGCCCCGGGCGGACTTGTCGGCCCTGTTTCCGCTCGCGGCGGGCGAATTCATCTGCAAGCATGGCGGCAGGGTTTTGACCGGCAGCAGGATTCGCAGCATCGAGCGGGACGATGAGAATTTCATACTTGGCCGGGAAGGCGGCACGGAAAATTTCAGCCACGTCATCTGCGCCACTGCGCCCCAGCACGCCCTGACATTGCTTTCCGGCCTGCCGGAAACGGCTCCGGCGATAAAAATGCTGAACGGCTTCGCCTACCAGCCCATCGCCACGATTTACCTGCAATACCCTCACGATACGCGCCTGCCTGCACCGATGCTGGGGCTGACGGGCGGATTTGCCCAGTGGGTGTTCGACCGCGGCCACACGCATGGCACGCCCGGCTTGCTGGCGGTGGTAATCAGCGCGGAAGGAGAGCATCAGGACTGGCCGGCGGAGCAACTGGCAGGCAAGATCCATCTGGAATTGCAGCGGGCTTTTGCCTTGCCGCCACCGCTCTGGCACAAGGCGATTATCGAGCGGCGCGCAACCTTCGCCTGCACGGTGGGACTGAAACGCCCGCCGCAGGCAACCGGGCTGAAGAATTTCTATCTGGCCGGCGACTATACCGCCGGCGACTATCCCGCCACCATCGAGGGCGCGGTGCGCAGCGGGGCGAAGGCCGCCGCGCTGATTTCAGCGACGATTAATCCTGTAATTAGCAGTTAACCTGGGCCTGCCGGCTCATTCCGCGAGCATCGCGAAAAGAGCGGGATCACTTTTCGTCATCGAGTTTCTTCAGGAGGCCGGGCTTGACCTCATCGAAGCGCAATATCACCTTGCCCCTGTGTTCCCGGAGAAAATCCTGCGCATCGCCCTGGGTTTCCAGCGGCACGAGTTCATGCCCCATCGGCCCGAGCACATCCGAGCCGATGACATAAAAGGCCTGGGTGGCGTCGATTTTGGTCAGGCCGTAGAACTCCGTGACCACGATGGCCTGAACGTCTTCGCGCTTGTGGCCGGGCGCGTATTTGGGCAGTTCGGACAGGTATTTGAACATGTCCTTGGCCCCGTCGAAATGATGGGCGTGACCGTCCTTGTAGAGCACCGTGGCGACCCAGTTGGGATATTTCGCCACCAGCATGCCGCATACCGGGCAAAGATCCCTGGGGCCGGGTTTGGGCACGGCAATGCCGGCCTGAGCGGCGGCAAGCGCCGCCCATCCTGCCAACAGCAACGCGAATGCAAGGCGTTTGCTGTTTGACATCGTCTCAGCCCTTCTTCTCTTCCATCATTTTCTTGCGCCGTTCCGCACGCATTTTGCGGATCATCGCCACATCCTGCGACATACCGGTGTAGGCGGCCAGCAAGGCCTTGTCGAAGTCTCCGATCTCGCCGCCGCTGGCTGCCTGCGCCGCCCTGGCCGCTTCAGCGGAGGCGTAGGCGACCTTGCTGGTCTTGCTCATGACGCCCTTGATGCTGCTGCCGATGAGGAAGGACGCCTTGTCCACCTCGACCAGTGGCTTGATTTCGGCGCTGGAGGCATTGTCGCCCGCCCAGATCGCCTTGGGGTCGCGGTCGAGATTCAGCGACAGGCTGATGGCCGCGCAATGGATGGAGCAGGTGCCGTCGGGCAGGTCGTCGCTGTACTGGATCAGCATGCGGGAATGGTGGAACATCTTGCGGTCCATGCCGCAGTAGGGGCACTTGGGGAATTTTCCGAGATCGTTCTCGTCGGGCTTGGGATCGGCCGCTTGCTTCGGCACGAACTGCATCGGCGTCCCGTCGCCGGGACAGGCCTGGTTCGCCAGCGCCGGGGAGGAGGCGGCAAGCCCGCCAACAGCGGCGCTCGCCAGGGAAAGTTTCAACAGGTCGCGACGTTTCATGACATATCTCCTTGCAGTGAAAAATAATTACCAGTTGGCCAGATTGCGCATCACGGCATAATAGGCCAGCCCCTGCCACAGGGTCGAGATGCCCAGCGCGATCACGAACAGCGCGGCGCCCTTGAGCAGCCAGCCGCGCGTTCTCGCGCCCAGTCTGCCGAACAGGAAGCTGGCGGAGAGCATGGAAGGCAGGGTGCCGGCGCCGAAGGCCAGCAGCAGCGCCATCCCCTCGACCGGGGAAGGAGCGGTGGCGGCCTTGACCGCCATGGCCATGGTCATCGAGCACGGCATCAGGCCGTTCAAGGAGCCGCCGATCACAGCCCCGGCGATGGCGCCGCGTTGCGAGGCGCGGGCGAACTGGCGGCGTATCCAGGCAAAGGGTGCGAAGCCCAGGGTGTTCCTCCAGGGCGAGACGCCGAGCAGGTCCAGGCCGAGCAGGATCACCACCAGGCCGGCGGCGATCTGCAATATCCCCTGCGCCTTGCCGAAGATGCCGGTCTGCACCAGGACCGCGCCTATGGTCGCAGCGACCAGGCCGATCAGGGCATAGATGCCGATGCGGGAGAGGTGGTAGGCCAGGTAGGGCAAATAGCTCCTGGCGCCGAGCTTGATGAAGAAACTCGACACCAGTCCGCCGCACATGCCCAGGCAATGCCCGCTGCCGAGAATCCCGGTCATGAAGGCCAGGCCGTAGGAGAATTCGGCGATGTGATGACTGTGATCCACGTCGCTTGCCTAATCCTTTTGCAGGCGCAGCGAATTGGTGACCACCGACACCGAGCTCATGGCCATGGCCGCCGAGGCGATCATGGGATTGAGCCTCCCGGCGGCGGCCACCGGGATGGAGACCACGTTGTAGCCGAGCGCCCAGAACAGGTTCTGGCGGATGATGCTCATGGTCCGCCGCGACAGGGCTATGGCCGCCGCCACGCGCGCGATGTCGCCGCCCACCAGGGTGATGTCGGCGGTTTCCAGCGCGATGTCAGCTCCGCCGCCCACGGCAAAGCCGACGTCCGCCGCCGCCAGCGCCGGTGCATCGTTGATGCCGTCACCGATCATGCCGACCTTCCGCCCTTCGGCCTGGAGGCTGCGCACCAGTTCGAGCTTGCCGGCAGGCGTGGCGCGTGCGACCACGCGCTCTATGCCGACCGCGGCGGCGACATGCATGGCCGCCTCCTCCACGTCGCCGGTGGCCATCACCGTTTCGACGCCCAGGCGGTGCAGCAGGGCAATGGCGGCTTTCGCGCCCTCGCGCGGCTTGTCCGCCACGGCGAACAGCGCCGCGGCCCTGCCGTCCAGCGCCACAAAAACCGGCGTCTTGCCCTGGGCGGCGAACACCTCCGCCTGGGCGGCCAGTTCCCCCGGCTCGACATTACATTCTTCCAGCAGGGCTGCGTTACCGACCAGCAGGACATGCCTGTCCACCCTGCCGCGCACGCCCCGCCCCGCGAGCGCCTCGAATTCGCCGGCATCGCCTTCCCTTGCGTTGCGCTCCCGGCACCAGGCGCTGATGGCGCGGGCGAGGAAATGCTCGGAGCGGTTTTCCAGCGCCGCCACCATGCCCAGCAGCCGGTTCTCGTCGCCCCCGCCAATGTGCATGAAATCCGTGACTACCGGCTTGCCTTCAGTAATGGTGCCGGTCTTGTCGAACACCACGGTGGTCAGCCTGGACGCGGTTTCCAGCGCCTCGCCGTTGCGGATGTAGATGCCGCGCCGCGCCGCCTGGCCGGT
>PQAG01000200.1 GCA_003104895.1 Nitrosomonadales bacterium | reverse complement strand
CCAGCGCCTGCAGAGGCAGCAGGCATCTGTCCTGGCGGTGAAATGGGGCAAGGATGCCCTGGCTCAGCTGCAGCAGGGCAATACGCCATCTGGCTTGAACTGGAGCACTTCACAGCTTGTCAGCCGTTCCCAGCCGGCTGGACTGACGCCGGAAGTGCTGAAGGCGGCTTTCAGTGCAAAAGCCGACAAGCTGCCAGCTTATGCCGGGGTGGAAAACAAGCAGGGCGGCTACACCCTGGTCAGGGTGTCCAAGCTGGTTGACGCCGGGGCCCTGGACGAAGGCCGGAAGCAGGCTTATGCCCAGCGTTTTGCCAGCATGCTGGAGCGTGAATATGCGGCGGCGCATCTCGCCAGCCTGAAGCAGAAAACAAAAATCGAGGTCAGGAAGGACGCTCTGGAGAAGACAGAGCGTTAAGCTCTGCAGGGGTTACTCGAACAGACTGAGAACCCCGTCGAGCCCCACGAAATCCAGCGCATGCGTCGCCTGCTCGCGTAATAATGGCTGGGCATGGTAGGCGACGCTGATGCCTGCCATGCCCAGCATGGCGAGATCATTGGCGCCGTCGCCAATGGCAATGACCTGTTCGCGCCGCAGGCCGAGAGCAACTCTATGCGCTTCCAGCGCGCCTGCTTTCCCTTCGGCATCCATCAGCTTGCCGCTGATCTTTCCTGTCAAGCGCCCGTCACGAATCCCGATCCGGTTGTAAACCGCATGGTCGAGTCCCAGCCTTGATTTCAGACGCTCGGCAAAGTATTCAAAACCACTCGTGATCAGCACGGTTTGCAATCCACGCCGCTGCAATTCCCCGATCAGGCGCTCTGCTCCGGAATTGAGCTGCAATTTGCGACCGTAAACATCTTCCATTGCTGATGCGGGCAGCTTTCTGAGCAGCCCAACCCGCTGGCGGAAGCTGGCTTCAAAGTTGATTTCACCGCGCATGGCGCGTTCGGTGAGCGGGGCGATCTGATTTCTCACTCCTGCAATATCGGCGAGCTCGTCGATGCACTCAATGGAAATGAGCGTGGAATCCATGTCGAATGCCACCAGCCCGAATTGCTCAAGCCGGCGGCCCGCCGGGACACTTGAGCAGTCGAGCCGATGCTCGTTGCAGAACTGTCTCAGGGCGGTGTTTGACTGCCCATTGTGGAAGCGGAAGGCAGGTCTGTCTTCAATGCGGCAGTGGCTGGCGCAGCCACTGAGCCGTGTCAGGTGTCCGAGGAAGGGGGAAGGATCGGACACGCCCTGGATGATAATGTTTTCAGCCAAGGCGCGCCCGCATTTCTAGTTCAAAACGTGTGAAACAAGGCCATCCGCAAGCTTGGGTTCGAACCAGGTGGACTTGGGCGGCATGACTTCGTTGGCGTCGGCAACGGCCATCAGGTCCTCCATGCGCGTGGCGAACAGGGCGAATGCCGCCGCCATTTCGCCGCTGTCGACGCGCTTTTCCAGTTCCGCCAGGCCGCGGATGCCGCCGACAAAGTCGATGCGCTTGTCGCGGCGCGGGTCGGCAATGCCGAGCACCGGGGCGATCAGGTGGTTCTGCAGCAGGCTGACGTCAAGCCGCGCTACCGGATCCTGCGCGGGGATCAACTCCGGCTTGATGGCGAGACGGTACCACTGGCCATCCAGATACATGCCGAATTCGCTGGGCTTGGCGGGCTTCGTCTGCACCGCGGCGGTTTCGATTGTGAAGCATTCACCGATGCGCTGGAGAAAGGCGGCCTTGTCCAGCCCATTCAGGTCCTTGATCACGCGGTTGTAATCCATGATTTTCATCTGGTGGTGCGGGAAGATCACCGACAGGAAATAGTTGTAGCTTTCCTCGCCGCTGTGGGCCGGGTTGGCTGCCTTGCGCGCCGCGCATACCCTTGAGGCGGCGGCTGAGCGGTGGTGGCCGTCGGCGATGTAGATGGCGTGCATGGCGTCAAATGCTTTTGTCAGCTTCTCGTTGATGGCGGCATCGCGCATCACCCAGATGGTGTGGCGGATGCCGTCGTCGGCGGTAACGTCGGCATCGGGCTGCCCCGCAGTTGCCTGGGCGAGAATGGCGTCCACTCCGGGCGCGCTGGGATAGGCCAGCAGCACCGGCCCGGTCTGGGCGTTGAGGGCGCCGATCTGGCGCACCCGGTCATCTTCCTTGTCGGGGCGCGTGAACTCGTGCTTGCGGATGCGGTTGGTGTCGTAATCCGCCACCGATGCCGCCGCCACCAGCCCGGTCTGGCTGTGCTCCCCCATCACCAGGCGGTAGGCGTAATAGCAGGCGCTGCTGTCGCGCCTCAGCACGCCTGCATCGAGCATGCGCTGCAGGTTTTCCGCCGCCTTGGCATAGACTTCCGCCGCATAGGGATCGGTTTCCGGCGGCAGGTCGATTTCCGGCTTGGAGATGTGCAGGAAGCTCCACGGGCGGCCCTCTGCACGCACCCTGGCTTCAGAGGTGGAAAGCACGTCATAGGGCGGGGCGGCGACGTCGGCGGCGCGTCCCGGGGCGGGGCGCAGGCCGGCAAAGGGGCGGATCAGGTGGGTCATGTCGGAGTCCTTATTGCAGTTTCTTGAATAAAAATTTGATGGCGGCGATGCGCTGCTCCACTTCGGGCAGCGGGACGCCGATGCGGATCTTGTCGGGCCCGGCCAGCTTGCAGCCCGGCTGCTTCTGGATGAATTCGATGATTTTAGCAGGGTCGATCGGCGGGCTGGGGACGAATTGCACCACCACGGCATCGCTGCTGGCGTCGATTTTCTTGATTCCCAGGGGTTTGGCCAGGACGCGCAGGTGATGGGTTTCCAGCAAGGTGCTGGCAGCGGGCGGCAAGAGGCCGAAGCGGTCGATCAGCTCTTCGTGCAGCACGTCCAGTTCATCCATGCTGCCGCAATTGGCCAGCCGCTTGTAAAGCGTCAGGCGCTGGTTGATGTCGCCGCAGTAGTCCCTGGGCAGCAGCGCCGGGGTGTGCAGGTTGATTTCCGTGGTGACGCCCAGCGGCTGGGCCATGTCCGGCTCCTTGCCTTCTTTTAGCGCCTTCACGGCCTGGCTGAGCATGTCGGCATAGAGGCTGAAGCCGATTTCCTGCATCTCGCCGCTTTGCGATTCGCCCAGGATTTCTCCTGCGCCGCGGATCTCCAGGTCATGCATGGAAAGGTAGAAGCCCGCGCCCAGGTCTTCCATCATCTGGATCGCTTCCAGGCGCTTCCTGGCCTGGGGCGTGAGCGCGGCCAGCTCGCCCGGCGTGAGCAGGTAGGCATAGGCCTGGTGGTGCGAACGGCCGACCCGGCCGCGCAACTGGTGCAACTGGGCCAGGCCGAACTTGTCGGCGCGGTTCATGAGGATGGTGTTGGCGGTGGGGATGTCGATGCCGGTCTCGATGATCGTGGTGCATAGCAGCAGGTTGAAGCGCTGCTGGTAGAAGTCGCGCATCACATGTTCCAGGTCGCGCTCGTGCAACTGGCCGTGCGCCACGGCGATGCGTGCCTCGGGCAGCAGTTTCGCCAGCTTTTCCTGCACGTTGAGGATGGTCTCCACCTCGTTGTGGAGGAAATACACCTGTCCGCCGCGCTT
>PQAG01000199.1 GCA_003104895.1 Nitrosomonadales bacterium | reverse complement strand
CTGCGCCGCATCAACGGCGGCCGCGCTTTCTATGCCCTGTATGAACGCGGGGTGCCGGTCGAGATGCAGTATTACCCGCTGGCGCGCCGCGCTTTCGATTTCCGCAACGACCAGACCCCGGAGGAGAAAATCGCCGCCCGGCATGCGCGGGAGCGGGTCAAGGGCTGGCTGCAGAAATACATGAAGCTGGACAGGAATGGACGCTGCGGCTAAGGCCTGAGTAACTCCTGTGCCGCTTTCTCCATCGCTTCCGCGCTCAGGCTTTGCGGCTGGAGGATGAGTCCCTCATTGTATAGGGGGTAGTGCTTGAGCGTAGACCGGGTGTAGGCCGGGTCGTAGTGCCGTTCCAGCAGTTCCGCCACCAGCGTGTCCCATTCGCCATCTTGCGCCATTTGCTGCCAGCGGGCGATGCGTTCCTTGCCGTGCAGGTCGGCCAGGAACCCGAGCTTATTCCCCAGTTCGTCCGGATCGGCGAGGAAATGCGCGTACTCCTCCTTGAGCAATCCGGCGCGCTGGGCAATGCTGGCCTCGACGCGGATGCACTGGCTCTGCCACATGGCGGCGATCAGGGCTTCCGGCACGCGGACATTGCCGATTTTCTTGCTTTCAGCCTCGACATAGACCGGCAGCGCGGGGTCGAAATGGTGCAGCTTCGACCAGATCAGGCTTTCGAAATATTTCTGCCCGGGCTGCGGCGTGCCGGGCAGGTTGCCGAGCAGCGAACCGCGATGGTTGGCCAGGTCTTCCAGGTCCAGAACCTGTGCGCCTGCGGCATGCAGCGCCTGGAGCAGGCGGCTCTTGCCCGAGCCGGTGGCGCCGCACACCACGCGCCACTGGAAGCGTGCCGGCAGGGTCTGCAGGTCTTCCAGCACTTGGCGCCGGTAAGCCTTGTAGCCGCCGTCGAGCTGGCCGGTGTGCCAGCCCACCTGGTCCAGCACATGGGCCATCGAGCCGCTGCGCTTGCCGCCGCGCCAGCAGTAGACCAGCGGGCGCCAGTTTTTCGGCTTGCTGGCGAAAGCCTGCTCCAGATGCCTGCCGATATTGCGCGACACCAGGGCAGCGCCGGCCTTCTTGGCGTCGAAGGGGGAGACCTGCTTGTACATCGTGCCGATGCGGGCGCGCTCTTCGTCGTCGAGCACGGGAAAATTCAGGGCGCCGGGGATGTGGTCCTCGGCGAATTCGGAGGGCGAGCGGACGTCGATGATCTCGTCAAACTGGCCCAGCTGTGCTAGGTTTGCTTCCTTTACCAATTTCTTGACTCTGCAAAATAATGACAGCAATTAAATTAACACAGTTCTCCCATGGCGGCGGCTGCGGCTGCAAAATTGCACCCGCCCTGCTGGGTGAAATCCTCGCCAACATGCCCGCCCGCCTGCTTCACCCCAATCTCATGGTGGGCACGGAAACCGGCGACGATGCGGCGGTCTATCGCCTCAATGATCACCAGGCGATTGTCGCCACCACCGATTTTTTCATGCCCATCGTTGACGACCCGGTGGATTTCGGCCGTATCGCCGCGACCAACGCCCTGTCCGATATCTACGCCATGGGCGCGCAGCCGATCATGGCTCTGGCCATCGTGGGCATGCCGATCGGCAAGCTGCCAGCCAATGTCATTCACGACATTCTGGCGGGCGGCGAGGCGGTGTGCGCGGCTGCAGGGATTCCTGTCGCCGGCGGTCATTCGATTGATTCGCCCGAACCGATTTATGGCCTGGTGGCCCTGGGCGTGGTTCACCCCGACAAGGTGAAACGCAATACGGGCGCACAGGCGGGTGACGTGCTGATCCTCGGCAAGGGCCTGGGCATCGGCATCATGAGCGCGGCGCTGAAGAAAGGGGAACTGCCGGAGGAGGGCTACCGCCAGATGCTGGAGAGCACGACGCAGCTCAACGTGGCGGGCTCGACGCTGGCCCACATGCAGGGCGTGCATGCGCTCACCGATGTCACCGGTTTTGCCCTGCTCGGGCATTTGCTGGAAATCTGCCGCGGCTCCCGCCTGGGGGCGGTGATTGAGTTCGACCGCCTGCCCATCCTGCCGGCGGCGCTGGAACTGGCCAGGGATGGATATGCCACTGGCGCGGCAGCACGCAACTGGGCGAGTTACGGTCAGGAAGTGTCGCTGCCCGATGGCATGGCGGAGTGGAAAAAGAATCTGCTGTGCGATCCGCAGACCAGCGGCGGTTTGCTGGTGGCCTGCGCGCCGGAAGCGGCTGCTGATGTGCTGGATCTGTTCCGTCAGGAGGGGTTCGGCTATGCCTGCGAAATCGGGACAATGGTGGCCGGTGAAATCAGGGCCGCCGTGCGCTAGTTCATTGAATGCAGGCGCGGCTTGGCCCCGTTGCGTTCGCTGCTGCGGCGGCTTTTCTCGCGCCGCCGCTCGGGTCCGGCATAACAGCTATCCGTGTGCTTGCGCCGGTCGTCAAGGCGCCGTTCCAGAGGGATGAACTCGACTTCGTAGACAGGGAGGACGGACTTGCTTGCCATGATTCCCTCCAACATTCTGCTTGGTTAACATTGTTAATCTTACGCCTTAATTTGAAAGCAGAAGTGAACTTTTGTTCATGTTGTTTCTGTAATAATTAATTTAGCATCTTGCCATTCCCAATAATGGATCCTGATTCTGCATGAATATCCTTATCGTTGAAGACGATTCCGCTGCGGCCCGGCTATTGCAGCAAGGGCTGGAGGGCCTGGGCTATCGCTCCGGGATTGCCCAGGATGGGGAGCAAGGCCTGGCAATGGCCCGTGGCGGCAACTTTGATCTGTGGATCGTGGATGTCATGATGCCTGTCATGGATGGGCTGACCATGCTGCGGACCCTGCGCGGCGAGGGGAACAATACGCCGGCGCTGGTGCTGAGCGCGCTGGGCGAGGTGGACGAGCGGGTCGAAGGCTTGCGCTCGGGCGGCGATGATTATCTGGTCAAACCGTACGCCTTCAGCGAATTGCAGGCGCGCATAGAAGCGCTGCTGCGCCGCGCGCGCACCGTGCCGGCCCAGGAAACGGTGCTGGATGTGGGCGATCTGAAACTGGATCTGCTGACCCGCAAGGTGACGCGCGCCGGGCAGGAAATTTTCCTCAAGCCGCGCGAATTGCGCCTGCTCGAATATCTCATGCGCCATGCAGGCCAGGTGGTGACCCGCACCATGCTGCTCGAGAATGTGTGGGATTACTATTTCGACCCCCAGACCAACGTGGTGGATGTTCACATCAGCCGCCTGCGTTTTCAGATCGACAAATATTTCCCCGCCCCCCTCCTGCACACGGTGCGCGGGGAAGGTTACATGCTGCGCGCGGAATGAGATTTCTCGATTCGGCGCCGGTACGCCTCACTTTGCTGCTGCTGGCGGTTTATGCGGCGAGTGCGGGGCTGGTCTTTTTCTTCCTTGACTATCAGCTCGCTTCCACCCTGACCAAAAGCCTGGATCATACCCTCTCTGAAGAGCGCAACCTGCTGCAGTTGCAGTACCGCGATAATGGCACGGCAGGCCTGTACCGCGCGATCAAGAGCGAAATCGAGAGTGAGGGCAGCCAGTCTCATGGTTTCCGCGTCCTGGACCGGCACAACCGCATCACCTATCAGGCAGGCGGCCTGGCCCTCCCGCTGGAGAGGCAGTTTTCCGGCGTGCGGCAGATGGAGGTCGAGGCGAGCGACGGAAAAAAGCACACGGCCAGGGTGATTTCCTTCTCCCTGGGCGATGGGATGACCGCCTTCACCGCGGTCAGCATGGACCCGGTGTTCGCGCTGGTCAAAAATTTCCGCCTGACTTTTCTCATGACCGCCGGCATGGTGTCCCTGTCCGGGCTGGCGATAGGCCTGTGGCTGGCGCGGCGGTTCCGCGCCCGGATTGATGCATTCAACCGCAATACCAATCTGATCATGCAGTCCGGCGATCTTTCCAGCCGCATGCCGGTTAGCGGCAACGACGAACTCTCGGTGCTGGCCAGTAACATGAATGCGATGCTGGAGCGCATCGAGCGGCTGGTTCAGGGCATACGCCAAGTGAGCGATAACATCGCACACGATTTGCGCACCCCCCTGACGCGCTTGCGTGCCGATGTCCAGGTGGCGCTGCAGCTGGAAGATGCCGAGGCGCACCACGCGGCGCTGCAAAGAGTGCATGGCGAACTGGAAAAAATGCAGAGCATTTTCAGCTCCCTGCTGGCAATCAGCCGGGCGGAATCGGGCGGGATGCCGGTGAAGCGCGCGGTGGTGGATTTTTCCGGGCTGCTGAATGAAATGCTCGAACTCTATGAGCCCTCCGCCGAGGAGCACGGCCTGGTGCTGCACGGAGAAGTGGCCGAGGGGCTTATGGTCTATGGCAACCGCCAGCTCCTCGCCCAGACGATTTCGAACCTGCTCGACAACGCGCTCAAATATGTCCCGGCGGGAGGGGAGGTCAGGCTGGGCGCGCATCGCCAGGACAATCATGTCAAGGTGGTGGTGGAGGACGGGGGGCCGGGCATTCCTCCCGAAATGCGGGAAAAGGTGTTCGAGCGCTTTGCGCGCCTCGACCCGAGCCGCACCATGGCGGGTTCCGGCCTGGGCCTGAGCCTGGCCAAGGCCTTTGTCGAACTGCACCACGGCAGCATCTCCATCGTCAAAAGCGCCCTCGGCGGCAGCGCCTTCCTGCTCGATTTCCCTGCCGCCTGACAAGGCGGTTTGCGCTTTATGCGCTGCCCTGTAGAATGCCACTACGGCATTAATTCCATGAAATGCCGCGACGAACGGCGTTTTTTGGATTCCATTGCGTGCAGGCACTTTTCCGCTTCAATCAAAATCATGACATGACCCCGGGTCCAATGCTTCGGACGCCATCTTTCCCGGTCAGATTGCTAGCGTTTGTGCCTGGAAATTTTTTCCTGGCCTTGTTCCTCCTGCTCTTTGCCGCGTCTCCTGCCCAGGCTGCCGAGTTGCCGGTGATTGCGGCCAATGAACAGGAATTTCTGGCCACTTTGCCTATCGTCCTGACGCCCTCGCGTCTGCCCCAGCCGCTCGATGAAGCGCCAGCTGCAGTGACCGTCATTGACCGGGAACTGATCCGGGCAACGGGCTACCGCGATATCCCGCGGCTGCTAAGGCTGGTGCCGGGCATGCAGGTCGGCCAGGAACGGGGCAGCTCGCACTGGGTGACCTACCATGGCCTGGGCAACGATTTCCCCTCATGGATGCAGGTGCTGGTGGATGGCCGCTCCGTCTATTCTCCCGGCAATTTCGATGGCGTGGACTGGACTGCTCTGCCGGTCACCATCGACGAAATCGAACGCATCGAGGTGGTGCGCGGCACCAATTCTGTGGCTTACGGCTCTAATGCCTTCCTCGGCGTGATCAATATCATCACGCGCCACAGCGCTGTTGCGCCGGGCACGAAGGCCTCTGCCGGCGCGGGCGCGGCCGCGATCAGGGATGCGGGTCTGGAGCTGGGCAATGCTTCAGAATCGGGAGGCATGCGTCTGAACGCGGCGCTCAAGCAGGATGAGGGTTTTGCCGGCCTCAATGACGGAAAGCGCTTCACGCTCGCCTCCCTGCGCACTGACAGGCGCATCTCCGACCACGACGAAATCATGTTCCGTTTGGCGGCCAGCAGCGGCAGCCGCGAGCTGGGCTACCCCGATTCGACCTACAACAACAACGGCGAACGCAGCTCGGACAGCCTCAACGCCACCCTCCACCTGCAATGGCGGCATACGCCCACGCCCGGCGAGGAATGGCTGCTGCACTATTACCGCAACCAGGACCGGACCCGCGAGGCATGGAGCGCCTCGGCGCCGGCATACGGCATCGATGCGGTGCCGCTCGATCGCAACCGCAGCAGCGTGCGCGACAACTTGGAGCTGCAGCACCGCCTGGCCCTGTCAGGCACGCTGCGGGCGGTTTGGGGGGTGGAAGCGCGCCATGACCAGGTGGAAGCGCCATTTCTTTACTATGGAAACGCAAACCAGAGCTCCGATCTGGCTCGCCTGTTCGGCCAGACGGAGTGGTGGTTCAGGCCGGACTGGAGCCTCAATGTCAGCGCCCTGGCGGAAAAATTCGACAGCGATGCGCCGCATCTCTCGCCGCGCCTGTTCGCCAACTGGAAGGTTACGCCCGGGGATACGCTGCGCTTCGGCTACGCCCGCGCCTGGCGCCAGCCCACTCTGTTCGAGCGCTATGGCGATGTGCGCGCAATGTACCAGGGCAACTTGCTGGCCCAGCCCTATCTGCCCAATCCCGGTCTGCAGGCGCCGCATGTCGACAGCGTGGAGATGGGCTACCTGAGCCAGCTCAAGACCTGGAATACGCGCCTTGACGTGCGCCTGTTCAACGAGCGGATCGAGCATTACATCACCCGGGTATCCGTGCCCGAGTATCACGTTCCGCTGCTATACATGGTGATGCCCTCCGCGCGCTATGAAAACCTGGCTACGCCGGTCACCCTGCGCGGGCTGGAATACCAGCTCGACAGCCGCCCCCTGCCGGGCACGCAGCTGCTGTTCAGCCATACCCTGACCGGCCGTTCCAGCAACGAAGCCACAGTCGCCCGCCTGACCGCCCCTTACAGCGCCAGCCTGAGCTGGCTGCAGGACTGGGGAAACCGCTGGTCAAGCACCCTCACCCTGCTGCGCATGGGGGCGATGGCCGGCGGCACCGGCTTTGTGGCGAACGGCGAGTATGTGTCCAGTCCCTATACCACGCTGGACGCGCGTCTGGCGCATACCGTGAAATTTGACGGCACGCCGCTGGAAATCGCATTGGCGGGTACCAACCTGGGAGGCCGCCACCAGGAAATTGCCGACCGTTCGGAGCAGTTTCTGCACGCCAGCGATCCAGTCAACCGGACCTCTCCCATGGTGTGGCTGACGCTCACCATCAATCCCAAATAGACCTGAAAAACCTGTCTGTGCAGGAAACGATAGTGTTCGATCCCTGGAAAGCAAAAGGCCCGCGGTGCGCGGGCCTTTGATATTCTGGTGGTGATAGGTGGACTTGAACCACCGACCCCAGCATTATGAGTGCTGTGCTCTAACCAACTGAGCTATATCACCATGAAGAGAGCGGCATTTTACTTTTTGCACCGGATTTGTCAAGTCAGGTATAATTCAACGCTTCAAATCACGCGCCCGTAGCTCAGTTGGATAGAGTGTTGGTTTCCGAAGCCAAAGGTCACAGGTTCGACTCCTGTCGGGCGCGCCACTTTCCAGCCGATGAGTGATTCTGGTCCATCAATTTGGTCCAAGTCACATCAAATTTGCTCATCAGTAGCTATATGTAACTCCATGCTAAATTGGAGTTGCAGATGTCCTATGAAGTAAAGAAGCGCGGAGATTCCTGGCGTGCAAGCGTGCGGGTTTATGGGATCCCGGCAAAAACGGCGGCTTTTGATACTCATCGTGAAGCCCATGACTGGGCAGTCATCAAAAATGGTGAGTTTCTTGCCGAGAAAAAATTGGCCGAAAAGTTGCTGGTTAATTCTCCGGCCAATCCCGCCTCAATAACCATCCCATCCAATAGAAATCCACTTGACGACGTGCTGGTCACGTCCATTCTCAAGGAATATTGGCGAACGGTATTGCCCAACAAGGTCATCCATGGGCAGACTTGCTGATATGTCCAGGATGCGAAAGTCTGGAGCGGTCGAAAATGTAGTGCAAATGCCCATGACAGGGCACGGCAGTAAATCCGCCGGCGATGTGGCAGCCGCCGGCGGCCGGTGCGGGAGCATCGGGATGAAACAGGCGCCCGGCCGGGGTCGCCTTGGTCAACAGTGAGCATCGGCAGCCATATCCAGGCTGACATTCAGGTCACGGGTTAATAAAAAACGCCTTCTGAATATTGAGACTTTCAAACGATAAAATGAAAATGGAATAGACCCTCAGTCAAAATCAGGAGAAAATCATGCGGCAAATTCCAGAACTATAAAGAATGAACCAAGACCTGCAAAAAACCCTCTGGGCGGCGGCCGACAAGCTGCGCTCGAACATGGACGCGGCGGAATACAAGCACGTCGT
>PQAG01000198.1 GCA_003104895.1 Nitrosomonadales bacterium | reverse complement strand
TCGCCGCCAAATTTCTTCGACAGGATCGTCGTGATCGCCGCCGTCAAAGTCGTCTTGCCATGATCCACGTGACCAATCGTGCCCACGTTCACGTGCGGTTTGGTACGCTCAAACTTGCCTTTTGCCATGATCTAGTCCGTCCTCTCTAGCGCGAAAAATTAAATGGTGCCCTTGACGTGGATTGAACACGTGGCCTCTCCCTTACCAAGGGAGTGCTCTACCACTGAGCTACAAGGGCAGCAACCTGGAGCGGGTGAAGGGAATCGAACCCTCGTCGTAAGCTTGGAAGGCTTCTGCTCTACCATTGAGCTACACCCGCACTTAATTACTTTAACCGACTAAAAACGGCGCATTTCACGCCGTTTTTACACCCACAAATTCTTGGTGGAGGGGGAAGGATTCGAACCTTCGAAGGCAGAGCCGTCAGATTTACAGTCTGATCCCTTTGACCGCTCGGGAACCCCTCCGTTAACGAAGCGCGCTATTCTCTATTTTTTCCCGGGGCATGTCAACATAAATTGCATTTCATGGTCGCAATCCTTCAGCCCCCGGCTGCTTCCTTGACGACATGCCGATGGCGGCGGCTGATCGGCAGTTTCTCGTCCAGGCCGCGCAGCATGACTGACCAGCCAAAGCCTCCTGCCTCGTCTTCGCTGGCCTGGCGCTGCTTTTCAAAGCCGGCAATGAAGTCCCTGGCCACGATGCAGTTGCGGTGTATGCGCAAGAAGCGCTCGCCAAACTCCTGCTCAAGATGCGTCAAGGATTCTTCCGTCAGATACTCGTGCGTCAGGGTTCTTATGGTCACGTATTTCTGTTCCGCTCGCAGATAGAGTATGTCTGTCACTGGCACCAGCATCACCTTGCCCCGCTCGCTTACACTGAGGTGAGCGCGTGGCTGGTGCGACATGGACCTCAGCTGCAACTGCGAATATGCCCGCGCCTTGCGCAGAGCCAAAAGAAGACGCTCGCGGCGCACCGGCTTGAGCAGGTAATCGATGGCGTTGACCTCGAACGCCTCGATCGCATGCTGATCGTATGCAGTGCTGAAAACTACCGCAGGAGGGTTTTTCAGCTTCTGCATGTGCCGCGCCAGTTCAATCCCGTCCATTTCCGGCATGCGTATATCCAGCAGAACCACATCTGCCGGGTTGCATTCCAGCCAGTCCAGCGCCTCCCGCCCCGATGACGCCTCCCCCGCCGCAACCACCGGGAGATCTTCCGCGCAGTCCGCCAGCACTTCGCGCAGGCGGTTGCGCGCCGGCGCTTCGTCGTCCACGATCAGTATCTTGATGGGGTCCGTCATGTTTCAGCGCTTCAGATAAGGGATCACGATATGCACCTGGTAGGCGTTGTCGCTGATTTGCGTCGTCAGGCTCGCCTCGGCATCAAAATGCAGCGCCAGCCGTTGGCGAATGTTTCCCAGCGCCATCTTGTTGCCGCTATGGTGGCTTCCCTCGTTACGATAGGGGTTGCGCAGCRCCAGATGAACCTGATTGCGGCTGCTGTAAATGTTGACACAAATCTCACCCGGCTGRCTCGAGGGCTCGATACCGTGATATACCGCATTTTCCAGCAGGGGCTGCAGCACCAGAGGGGGAATCAGCGCATCATGCGGCATTTTTTCAATGTGCCACGTCACCTGCAGGCGCTCCCCCAGCCGCAGCTGTTCCAGCCCGAGATACTGACGGCTCAGCGCCACCTCCTGCTCAAGGCTGACCAGATTGCGGTTATCCGCCATGAGCACGCGGAACAGGTCCGCCATGTCCTCCAGCGCGGTTTCCGCCGCTTTCGGATTGCTGCGGATCAGGCTCAGCACGGCGTTGATGCTGTTGAACAGAAAGTGCGGACGGATACGCGCCTGCAGCGCCTGCAATCTGGCCTCGCTCAGGGCCGGCGAAAGCGCGCGGCTGCGAAGATTGAAGTAAACCAGCAGCGCTGCTGTCATCAGAAAAGTGAACATCCAGTAGCGGTACAGCTGAAATGATTCAACCGCATCCAGCAGCTCGCGCCCCAGGAAATACGCCAGCGTGGTCAGCAATTCTTCCAGCAACACGACCATCACCATGCCGCCCCAATAAGGCAGGCGATCCAGAAACTTCCGCAGCGCGCACAGCAGCAGCAGGCTCAACAGCAGTACCGGCTGCACCAGCACGGCAATCCCCATCGACTCCTGCCAGAACAAGGCCCAGCTAGACGCTTTCAGGCCAGCCGCGATCAGGCTCATGCCGTTTACGGCGAGCAGAATACGCAGGTTCACGCCCAGATTGCAAAAATTGGGCAGCGTCACCGGGGGCCGCTGATTTTGATTTATACTTGCCATGTCCCTAATTCTGAATAAGACCCCGACACGATGCAAGATAAAAGCCCGTCTGCCGCCCAGACCTGGTCCGGCCGCTTCAACGAACCTGTTTCAGAGCTGGTCAAACGCTACACCGCCTCCGTGGATTTCGACCGCCGCCTGGCAGAATTCGACATCCAGGGCTCACTTGCTCACGCCGGCATGCTTCATGCCGTCGGCATCCTGAATATGGACGACCTTTCATCCATCCGCAAGGGCATGCAGCAGATTCTGGAAGAAATCCGCTCCGGCCAGTTTGCCTGGTCTCTCGATGCGGAGGATGTGCACCTCAACATTGAAAAGCGCCTCACCGCGCTGGCGGGCGACGCCGGCAAGCGCCTGCATACCGCCCGCTCGCGCAACGACCAGGTGGCAACCGATGTCCGGCTGTGGCTGCGCAGCGAGATCGACGCCCTGTCCGGCCTGATCCGCAAGCTGCAGTCCGCCCTGCTGGATCTGGCAGAGCAGCATACCGGCACCGTGATGCCCGGCTTCACCCATCTGCAGGTCGCCCAGCCAGTTTCTTTCGGCCACCATCTCATGGCCTATTTCGAAATGCTCAAGCGCGATGCCGAGCGCCTCGCCGACTGCCGCAAGCGGGCCAACCGCCTGCCCCTGGGCGCGGCCGCACTGGCCGGCACCAGCTACCCCATCGACCGTGAAATGGTGGCCCGCGAACTGGGTTTCGACGGGGTGTGCGAGAACTCGCTGGACGCGGTATCCGACCGGGATTTTGCCATCGAATTCACCGCCTGCGCCGCGCTCATCATGACCCATCTCTCGCGCCTGTCGGAAGAACTGATCCTGTGGATGAGCCCGCGCTTCGGCTTCATCGACATTGCCGACCGCTTCTGCACCGGCTCCAGCATCATGCCGCAGAAAAAGAACCCGGACGTGCCTGAACTGGTGCGCGGCAAGACCGGCCGGGTCAACGGCCACCTGGTCGCCCTGCTGACCCTGATGAAATCCCAGCCCCTGGCCTACAACAAGGACAACCAGGAGGACAAGGAACCGCTGTTCGACACGGCGGACACCCTCAACGCCACCCTGCGCATCTACGCCGACATGATCAGCGGCATCACGGTCAACAAGGATGCCATGCGCCAGGCTGCTTTCCAGGGCTATGCCACGGCCACCGACCTGGCAGACTATCTGGTGAAAAAAGGCCTGCCCTTCCGCGATGCCCACGAAGCCGTGGCCCGCGCGGTGCGTTTCGCGGAAAGCCGGAAATGCGACCTGAGCGAACTCACGCTGGCACAGCTCGCGGAATTCTCGCCCCTGGTCACCGGGGATATCTTTGCCGTCCTGACGCTGGAAGGTTCGCTCAACAGCCGCAATCACACCGGCGGCACCGCGCCGCAGCAGGTCGGCAACGCCATACAAAGAGCAAGAAAAACCCTG
This sequence comes from Nitrosomonadales bacterium, assembly GCA_003104895.1. GTDB lineage: Bacteria > Pseudomonadota > Gammaproteobacteria > Burkholderiales > Sulfuricellaceae > Sulfurimicrobium. The sequence continues at coordinate 2,881 of PQAG01000198.1, read as the reverse complement.
GGGGAATAGCAGATGGAAAGCCTCTTTTCAAGTGAATGGGCAGAACGCTTCGCCAGCCAATGGAACACCAATCCGGACATGGTGGAACCGCTGGCAGCCGCCAGCTTCGATTCAGTCATCGCCTTTGGCTACACCGACGCAATCCACCCTGCAGTGCTGGTGGAAGTAAGAAATGGCAAGATCGGGAAGGCCGGGCTTCACAACGCGGCCAACAGTCCTGCTGCCAGCTGGGATCTGCGCGCGGCACCCGGGCAATGGGCAAAATGGAAAAAGGAAGGGCTCGGCATCGCCGGCCTGGGCGTGGCAGTCGCCAGCGGGCAGCTGCAATTCAGGAGCGGAGACTACCGTAAAATGATCCGCACGCCCCAGCTGGCAGGGCCGTTCCTGAAGTTCTTCACCCTGCTATAAACCAGACTCGCGAAGCGAGCCAAGATCCCTCTCTCCCGGAGGGAGAGAGTTAGGAGAGAGGGCCGCGATCAGGGCAGACACAAAGCAAAAACTGCCCCATTCAGGGTGCCGCCATTGCTTAGCCGGATGAAACCGCTTTTCTCTTTGTTGCGGTGCAGCGCCGCGGCGGTGGCGGAAAAATACAATCCCAATCCAGTGCCGCCCCCCTGCAGGTCGAGTTTCGCCTGCCCTGTGCCTCTTTCCAGCATGCCAGGCGGAAAACCGGGGCCGTCATCTTCCACCCGGAAGCACAGATCATCGCCTTCCTTGATCGCAGTAACGCGGACTTTCCCTGCGCTGAAGCGCAAGGCGTTGTGAACAGCGTTCAGCAGGATTCCGCGCACGAGCTCCCGATCGAAAAAACCGTACAGCGCCTCCCCTCCCTCCACGACCAGCCCCGCTGCACGTTGCTCGCCCAGCAAGGGCTTGACCTCGAGCGCCACGTCCTGCAGCAATTCAGCCGCCTCGTGGTAGGCAATATCGGGCTGGTAATGCCCCTGGGCAATGCGGTAGAGGCCCAGCAAGCGGGACAGTTGCTGGCCGATTTGCGCGCCGCCCTGATCAAGCCGGCTTAATGCGGCCTGCGCGGAAGCGTGCTCCCTGACCCAGGCTTCCTTGCTGACTTCCTCGACTGCGCTGAGCAGCAGGAACAGCTGATTCTTGATTTCATGGATGCCGGAGGCAAACAGGGAGGCGAAATCGAGCGTTGCCAGTGAATCGGGCCGGCCTTCCGGGGTAGTCACTTCCTGACCCCGAACTTGACCGCAAGATCCTTGTACATCGCAGCCAGGGTGAGATATTTCATGTGCTGGGGATCGCGCTGTTTCACCGTATCCAGGTATTCCCGCACGGTGCCCGCCAGCCGTTCGTCCCAGCCCGTTTGCCCGAGATAGGTCAGGATCGCGTGGGCGGCATTGAGCACCACCACGTTGTTCGCCTTGAGCTGGTCTGCCGCCTGCATCAGCAGCTCGACCGAGCCCTTCAGGTCGCCAGCCTGTGCCAGCTTCACGGCGCGGTTGTTGAGCGCGATCACTTCGCGCGAGGAAGTGTGGATCAGATCCTTGCCGTGATCATGCATGCCCATGCGCTGAAACATCTGCTCGGTGCGCTTCAGCACGGCCGGGTTGTCGTGATTGTTCTTGACCAGATCCTGGGTGATTTTTTCACCCACCGCCTGGTCGCCGTGCTGGAAACAGGCACGCACCATGTCCAGTGCCAGGGACTCCGGTTTTTCGCCCGCCGCATCGAACAGCGAGCGCGCCTCGGCGAATGCGCGTTCCGCGGCCTCCTTGTTGCCTGCCTTGTCGTGAATCATGCTGTCCATCACGGCGGCATGCAGCATGACTTGCGGCGAATTTTCAAAGGTCTTGCGGGCATTGCCCATCACCGTCAGGGCCTGAGCGTATTCACCCTTGTCGAGAAAGATGCGGCTCAGGTTGGCGAAATCCTCGGGCTCGGTGAAAGAGGAAAACTTGCCGAACTCCAGCACGGCTTCGAACGCGCCCTGGGCGGTATCCAGATCCTCGTTGTGGTAGGCGGTCTCACCCAGATCTTTCTGCCGCTGCAGGGTGCGCGGCGACCTGGCCACTGCGTCCATCAGCACCCGCTGCGCCGAGGCTTCGTCCCCCAGGGCGGTATATGCCTTCGCCAGCCAGTCGTAGGCGGACATGTAATTGGGGTGCCCGGCAACGATCTGCTGGAAGCCCTCTGCCGCCGTCGCATAGTTTTCCAGATAATACTGCGCCTGGGCCAGCCCCATTCTGGCCCAGGGAATTTCGCGCATGGACAGGATGTGTTCATACACCTGGCCCGCATTCGAAAATTCCGAAATCAGCAGCAGCAACTCGCCCTTGAGGCGCAGCACATCGAGCAGATAGGGCCCCGCCGCCTGCAGGCGCTGATCGCACATCTGCGCCGCCTTGCGCATCTCCTGGCGCTCCATCAGTTCGTAGATCGGCGCCAGAAAGTTTTTTTTGTGCACCAGGCGCTCCAGCCGCGTGCGCAGCACCTCGCCGCTGAAAGGTTTGATCAGGTAGTCGTCTGGCGCCAGCTCGACCGCGCTGACCACTTTCTCGTAGCTGCGCTCGGCGGTCACCATCATGAAAACCGTGGAATTCCGGATCAGGCGCCGCCGTTTCAGCTCTTCCAGCAGCTGCTGGCCATCCTTGGCTTCCCCCAGAGCATAGTCGCAGAGGATGATGTCATAGTTGCGATGTTCGATTTTGTTGATCGCATCCGCCGCATTTGCCGCCATGTCGATCTTGACGCCGCCAAAGGTGGTAATGGTGATGCGCATCGAGGAGCGCACACCGATGATGTCATCGATGACCAGGAAGGTCTTGTTCTGGAAATCGACCGGCGCGCTTTTCGCGCTGCGCAGATGAGACATCTAGGCGCGGCTCCCCAGTTCCACCTTTTCTCCTGCCTGCTCGCT
>PQAG01000197.1 GCA_003104895.1 Nitrosomonadales bacterium | reverse complement strand
CTGGTCACTTCATGCAGCAGATGGCGGTCGATATAAAGCAGCGTGGTGCCATCGGACTCGGTGTGCACCACGTGGGACTGCCACAGTTTTTCGTACAGCGTTTGTGCGCTCATTACAGAAATTCGGGGAAAAGGCTAAATTATTGCACAGTCGCCGCCATGCGAACAATTACAAAGCGGAAAACCGTGGCTTGCCCTCAGCGCCCCAGCCCCCTCACCCAATGATCATAAACGGCGGACGCCCGGGCATTGAGGCTCCTGACCCGCTCCGCCAGGCTTTCCTTGATCGCATCCGGCGGCTGCACGCCGGGACTGGCCTGCGCTGCGGCGATTTCGTCCGCGCCAATCGCGCACCATTCCTTGACCATTTCTTCGGTCATTTCCACATGGCACTGCATGGCCAGATGCTTGCCCAGGGCGAAGGCCTGATTGGCACAATGCGCGCTGCTCATGAGCAGGGTGGCGCCTGACGGCAGGGAGAAGGTTTCGCCATGCCAGTGGAAGGCGTTAAAAGCGGAGGGCGCGCCAAACCACGCCGTGGCAATTGAACTGTCTGCCACCTGCACCTCGCCCCAGCCGATTTCCTTGACCGGATTGGACGACACCACGCCGCCCAGCGCTTTCGCCATCAATTGTCCGCCGAGACAATGCCCCAGTACCGGGATGTCCGCCGCCACGGCCTGCCGGATCAAATTCAACGACCGAGGTATCCAGGGCAGATCGTCGTTCACGCTCATCGGCCCGCCCATGAAAACCAGGCCGGAAAATTCGTGCACGTCCTCTGGCAGGGGGGCGCCCTGGTCTATCGCGATCAACTGCCAGGGGATGCTTCTTTCGTTGAGGAATGTGGCAAAATAGCCCGGTCCTTCGCTCGGAGCATGGCGAAAAATAGCAACTGGTTTCATTCTTGGGAGCCTCTGGCGTCATGAAAAAACAGCATTCTAACCTAGCTTTGATGACCGTATTGCTACTCTCCGCTTCGGCCCATGCAACCAGTGTCAGCGTGGCCGGGCTATTCAGCGGCAAGGCGCTTGTCACCATCAATGGCGGCGCGCAAAGACTGCTCAAGACGGGCGAAAAGACGCCGGAAGGGGTAAAACTGCTGAGCGCCGACTCGAACCGGGCCGTGCTGGAGATTGACGGCAAACAGCAAACCCTGGGCCTTGGCGAAGGCGTCTCGACGGGTGGAGTCCAGGATTCGGTCGGCACGGCCAGCGTGACACTGACGGCCGACGCGCAAGGGCACTTCATCACCACCGGCAGCATCAATGGCAGCCCCACCCGCTTCCTTGTCGACACTGGCGCCAGCGCGATCAGCATGAGCAGCGCCGAAGCCAAACGCCTGGGCATTGCCTATCTCAACGGACAGAAGGGCCTGTCTTCAACCGCCAATGGCGTGGCACAGGTTTACCGCGTCAGCCTGAACAATGTGAAAGTGGGCGGCATCAGCCTCAACGGAGTCGAGGGAATCGTGCATGAAAGCGCCATGCCCGTGGTGCTGCTGGGCATGAGCTTCCTCAACCGCGTGGACATGAAGCGCGAGGGAAGCAGCATGGTATTGACCAGGCGATTCTGAACTCTGGATGAGGTCAAAAAAATCCCGCTGGAGCGGGATTTTTTTCGCAAATCCGTCAGCCTGCTGTCTTGTCTTTTTCGATCAGAGCGTAGGCTGAATGATTATGGATGGATTCGAAGTTTTAGTTCCGACATAATCCGCTGCGCGGGGTTAGTCTTCTCAGAAACGTCGAATCCATGGATGTTGTCAGCCTGCTGTCTTGTCTTTTTCGATCAGAGCGTAGGCTGAATGATTATGGATGGATTCGAAGTTTTCGGACTCGACGATATAGGCGTCGATCCGTTTGTCCTGGTTCAGCACGGCGGCCACGTCCCGCACCATGTCCTCGACAAACTTGGGGTTGTCGTAGGCGCGCTCGGTCACGTATTTCTCGTCCGGGCGCTTCAGCAATCCATACACCTCGCACGAGGCCTGATCCTCGACCAGACGCACGATATCTTCGAGCCACACCATTTCATTGGTGCGCGCCGTCACGGTGACGTGCGAACGCTGGTTGTGCGCGCCATAGTCGGAAATTTTCTTCGAACACGGGCACAGACTGGTCACCGGAATCACCACCTTGGTGGTCTGGCGGTATTCACCGTTGCGGATTTCGCCCGTGAAAGTGACTTCGTAATCCATCAGGCTCTGCACCCCGGAAACCGGCGCCTTCTTGTTGATGAAATAGGGGAAAGTCATCTCCACGTGGCCGGATTCGGCCTCCAGGCGCACCACCATCTCGCGCAACATGGTTTCAAAGTTTTCCACCGACACCTCGCGCTCGTAGCTGTTGAGAATCTCGATGAAACGCGACATGTGGGTGCCCTTGAAATTGTGGGGCAGGTGCACGTACATGTTGAACACGGCGATGGTGTGCTGCACGCCCTCGCTCTTGTCCGCGACCCTCACCGGATGGCGGATGGATTTGATTCCGACCTTGTCGATGGCGATCTGGCGGCTGTCGTGGGAAGACTGGACATCCTCGATCTCGCAGGCGGCTGTGGTTCCGTCACAGGGAATGTTGCAGTTGCTCATGAGCGCTTTTCCTCACATTGATGCGGTTAATTTAGACTTAGTATAACCCATCCAAATAACCGAGTAAACTACTCGGGTAATATTTTCCGGATGGCGCGCACCAGACCATCCTTGTCCAGCCCGCATTTCGCCAGCAATTCCGCAGCCGTGCCCTGCTCGATGAAGGCATCAGGCAAGCCCAGATGGAGCAGCGGCACCGTCACGCCCTGGCTCTGCAGGCTTTCCGCCACCGCGCCGCCCGCGCCGCCCATGACGGCATTCTCCTCCACCGTCACCAGCAGCGTATGGCTTGCGGCCAGCGTTTTCACCAGTTCGTCATCCAGCGGCTTGACGAAGCGCATGTTGGCAACGGTGGCATTCAGTTCCTCGGCTGCCGCCAGCGCCGGCGCAAGCATGCTGCCAAAGGCCAGGATGGCCACTTTCCCGCCATGGCGGCGGATCTCGCCGCGCCCCACTGGCAGCGCAGTCATCTTGGCCTCGACGGTGACGCCGCTGCCGCCGCCGCGCGGATAACGCACCGCTGAAGGCTGATCCAGCTGGAAAGCGGTATAAAGCATCTGGCGGCACTCGTTCTCGTCGCTTGGCGCCATCACCACCATGTTGGGGATGCAGCGCAGGAAGGACAGGTCGAAGCTGCCGGCATGAGTCGGGCCATCGGCGCCGACCAGCCCGGCGCGGTCGATCGCGAACACCACCGGCAGGTTCTGCAGGGCGACATCATGAACCAGCTGGTCGTAGGCGCGCTGCAGGAAGGTGGAATAGATTGCCACCACCGGTTTCAGTCCTTCGCAAGCCAGCCCGGCGGCGAAGGTCACCGCATGCTGCTCGGCGATGCCGACATCGAAATAGCGCGCCGGGAAGCGCTTGGAAAAACACGCCATGCCGGAGCCTTCGCACATCGCCGGCGTGATCCCCACCAGGCGCGGGTCGGCCTGCGCCATGTCGCACAGCCAGTCGCCGAATATCTGGGTATAGGTTTGGCCGCCAGACGGCTTGCACTCCTCGACCCCATCTTCAGGATTGAATCTGGCCACGCCATGATAGAGGCAGGGATCTTCCTCGGCACGCCTGAAGCCCTTGCCCTTTTGCGTGACCACATGCAGAAACTGCGGGCCTTGCAGCTGCCTGATGTTGCTGAGGGTGGGAATCAGCGCATCCAGATCATGCCCGTCGATGGGCCCGATGTAGTTGAAGCCGAATTCCTCGAACAGGGTGCCCGGGATCACCATGCCCTTCATGTGCTCTTCCGCGCGCTTGGCCAGCTCGAGTATCGGCGGCGCGACCGACAGCACCTTTTCGCCAGCCCGCCGCGCTGCCGCATAGAAACGGCCGGACATCAGCTTGGCAAGATAATTGTTGAGCGCGCCGACATTGGGCGAGATGGACATGTCGTTGTCGTTGAGGATCACCAGCAGGTTGGCGTCCATCGCCCCGGCATTGTTGAGCGCCTCGAAGGCCATACCCGCCGTCATGGCGCCATCGCCGATAATCGCCACGGCACGCCGCTCATCGCCCTGCTGCTTGGCCGCCACCGCCATGCCCAGCGCCGCGCTGATGGAGGTGCTGGAATGCCCTGCGCCAAAGGCGTCATATTCGCTTTCATCGCGGCGCGGAAACCCGGCAATGCCGCCCAGCATGCGCAGGCGGCTCATGGCCTCGCGCCGGCCAGTCAGAATCTTGTGGGGATAGGTCTGATGCCCCACGTCCCACACCAGCCGGTCGGACGGGGTATTGAAAACGTAATGCAGCGCGATGGTCAGTTCCACCGTGCCGAGATTGGAAGACAGGTGCCCGCCGGTGCGCGACACGCTCTCGATCATGAACTGGCGCAGTTCCTGCGCCAGTTGCGGCAACTGGCGGCGTTCCAGCTGGCGCAACTGTTGCGGGTTGTCTATGGTTTCAAGCAGGGAAGCCATTCAGGACTGGCGCTGCACGATGAAATCGGCGATCTGGGCCAGCCTTCTGGCGCTCTCGCCAAATTCGGGCAGGGCCAACAGGGCATTGTGGTGCAGGTCCTCCGCCAGCTTGCGGGCCGCTTCCAGCCCGAGAATGCTGACATAGGTCGGTTTGTTCTGTTCGGCGTCCTTGCCCGCCGTCTTGCCCAGCGTGGCCGTGCTGGCCTCCACGTCGAGAATGTCGTCCATCACCTGGAACGCGAGGCCGACACACGTGGCATAGTGATTGATCGCGTCCAGCTGGGATGAATCCAGCCCGCTCCCGGCATGCGCGCCCAGCAGCACCGCGGCCCGGATCAGCGCCCCGGTCTTGTGGATATGCATGAATTCCAGTTCCGTCTGGGTCAGGGTCTTGCCGACCGACTCAAGGTCGATCGCCTGCCCCCCCGCCATGCCCCGCGAACCGGAAGCCAGCGCCAGCAGGCGGATCAGCTCGAGCTGGATGGAAGGGCTATGGGCCACCGTGCGCTCAGCAATCAGCTGGAATGCCAGACTCTGCAGGCTGTCGCCCACCAGCAGCGCGGTGGCCTCATCGAACGCCACGTGGCAGGTCGGCTTGCCGCGGCGCAACTCGTCATTGTCCATGCACGGCAGGTCGTCATGCACCAGTGAATAGACATGAATCAGCTCGACCGCGGCAGCCACGGTTTCCACGCGATCGACGGGTGCGCTGGTCAGCTCGCCCGCGGCAAAGGCCAGCAGCGGCCGCACCCGCTTGCCCCCATCCAGCGCTGCGTAGCGCATCGCCTGATGAAGGCGCTGCGGCGCCAGGTCCGCAGAAGGCAGCACGCGCTCCAGCACCGTTTCCATGTGCATCTGGCGCTGCCGCGCCCAGTCATTGAAATCCTTATTCGCCAGCACCTGCATTCCCGCCGTCAATACTGAAATCCCTGACCGCACCCGCCTCCATGATTTTCACCTGCTGCTGCGCATCCTGCAGCGTTTCCTGGCAGAAGCGGAGCAGTTCCATGCCACGCTGGTATGCGGCAAGGGATTGCTCCAGCGGCAACTGGCCGGCCTCCATGCCGGCAACGACCTGCTCCAGCTCGGTCAGGGCATTTTCGAAGCTTTTGGGTGGGGCGTTTTTGGCAGGCCGGCTCATTTAGAACTAAATTCAGTAGAATAAAAAAAGCCCATCCAGACTTGGGAAAGGCCAGTCATATAATCAATCCGCAATTTTACCGGAATATTGCGCCGGGGGCCAAATTGGGACAAAATAATCTGCTTTTTCCGCTTCCCGTCTCGTTCCTAATCAGAGGTTCCCAAGGGTGTCTATGTCAGACTTGGCCAACACTTCCTCTCTGCTGAAAACCTCTCCGCAGCTCCCGGTAGATTGGTACATTAACCCGCAGGTTTATGAAATCGAGCAGCAGCTCTTTTTCAGCCAGGGTCCGAACTATATCGGCCACGAGCTCATGGTGCCCGAAGTGGGCGACTACCATTCGCTGGCCTGGATGAACCACGCCAAAACCCTGGTGCACACCGGACAGGGCATCGAACTGCTTTCCAACATCTGCCGCCACCGCCAGGCCATCATGCTGAAAGGCCGCGGCCAGGCGAAAAATATCGTCTGCCCCCTGCATCGCTGGACTTACGACATGAACGGCAAGCTCATCGGCGCGCCGCACTTCCCCGGCAACCCCTGCCTCGACCTGGGCAAAACGCCCTTGCAGAACTGGAACAGGCTGCTGTTCTCGGGCCAGCGCGATGTGGCAAACGACCTCAAAAACCTGGGCGTGATGAAGGACCTGGATTTTTCCGGCTACATGCTGGACCGGGTGATGGTGGACCACTACAACTTCAACTGGAAAACCTTCATCGAGGTTTATCTGGAAGACTATCACGTCGTGCCCTTCCACCCCGGCCTCGGCAACTTCGTCAACTGCGACGAGCTGAAATGGGAATTCGGGGAGTGGTACAGCGTGCAGACGGTCGGCATCAAGGACGGCCTGAGCCACTCCGGCAGCCCGGTCTACCAGAAATGGCACGAACAGGTGCTCCGGTACGATGCCGGCAAGGTCCCCGCCCACGGCGCCATCTGGCTGGTCTATTACCCCAACATCATGATCGAGTGGTATCCGCACGTTCTGGTGATCAGCCACATCCAGCCCAGCGGCCCGCTGAGCTGCAGCAACGTGGTCGAATTCTACTATCCGGAAGACATCGCCCTGTTCGAGCGCGAATTCGTCGAAGCCGAGCAGGCCGCTTACACCGAAACCGCCGTCGAGGACGAGGAAATCTGCCAGCGCATGGACGACGGGCGGCGCGCCCTGCATCGCCAGGGCATCAACGAGGCCGGGCCCTACCAGTCGCCGATGGAAGACGGCATGGTGCAYTTCCACGAATTCATCCGCCGCCATCTCGAACCCCATCTGGGCGTGAAATAGCCGCCGCCAAAACTTTCGTTATATAATGCGCACCGWCGCCGATGTAGCTCAGTTGGTAGAGCAGCGCATTCGTAATGCGAAGGTCGGGAGTTCGACTCTCTTCATCGGCACCAGATCAGGGCCGGCAGCCAAAAGCTGCCGGCCTTTTTCTTTGCTTCCCGCCTTGCTGTTGTGGAGCGCGATTTCCCCGGCCCACGGCCAGCAAATCAGCCTGAGCATCGCGGATATCGCCTCGCCCGCTCTCCAGGCCCGGGGAATTGATGCCCGCCTGGATGGCGACAGCTTTAGCGCAAGCATCAGAAAAATCTCCCTGCAAGGCAGGACCTGGCACAACGTGCGCCTGAGCTGCCAGAAAATCCGCATCGAGCGCGACATCATCGCCTGCGATCACGGCACGCTGCAGGAAAGCTGGCCGGTGCGCTTCAGCTTCGCCCCCAATGCGCAACGGCTGAACCTCGATCTCGCCCCCTCCCGTGGCGAACGCTGGCAACTTGATGCCCGCTGGGGCAAGCGCTGGGAAGTCGCGGGCGATGTCAAAAACGGCAACATCGCTTACGCCAGACCCTGGCTGCCGGCCAACATTCCCGCACCGGGCGCTGGAAGCATCAGCGGCAATTTCCGCCTCAGCGGCAGCGGCGCCAGTCTGCACGCGGCAGATGCCGATCTGCGCCTCGCCGGCCTGGCCTTCAGCGATGCCAGCGGCCTCCATGCCGGCGAAAAAATCAGCGGCAGCATCGACCTCAAGGCGCGCCGGGCGCAGCAGGACCTGGTCTGGCAGGCCCATGCCGCCTGGGACCAGGGCGAAATCTACTGGCACCCGCTCTATGTCAGCGGCGGCGGGGTAAAGCTCTCGGCCAGCGGGCGCCACAGCCCGCAGCGCATCGAGCTGGAACGGGGCATGCTACGCTGGCCTGCGATCGGCGAGGTCATCGTCTCCTCGGCCGTGTGGAGCATGGCCGCCCGCCAACTGGCCACGGCGACGCTGGAGGGCAGGGAACTGGATATTGGCCCGCTTTATGCCACCTTCCTGCTGCCCTTCCTTGAAAAAACCGCCCTCGCCAAATCGGCCGCGGAAGGCAAAGTCAGCTTTTCCGGCCGCATTGGCGGAGGGGAAATCCAGTCGCTGGATCTGGTGCTTGATCAGGCCTCGCTGCAGGACAAGGAAGGCCGTTTCGCGCTGCGCGGCGTGGATTTCACCCTGCCGTGGCGCGCCCGGTCCGCCACCTCAGCCGATCTCGCCATCGGCAGCGGCCAGATTCTGGCGCTGCCGGTAGGCGGGTTCAAGACCAGCATCCACCTGCAGGACAGGAACATCAGCATTCCCCGGCTGGCCATCCCGGTTCTGGGCGGCAGCCTCAACATCGAAAATCTTCAGGCCTCCCCGGCGGCACTGGGCTGGCGCTGGGAATTCGAGGGCGGACTCACGCCCGTTTCCATGGAACAGCTTTCCAGCGCCCTGCACTGGCCGAAAATGCACGGCACCCTGGCCGGCGTGGTGCCGCGTGTGCATTACGATTCGGGCAGGCTGGCCATGGATGGCGCGCTGCTGATCAGGGTCTTTGACGGCACGGTGGTGATCCAGGACCTGATGCTGCTCGACGCCCTCGGCCGTGCGCCGCGCCTGCAGGCGAACCTCGACATGCGCAACCTGGATCTCGGCCTGCTGACGCGCGCCTTTTCCTTCGGCAGCATGCAGGGGCGCGTCGACGTCGCGGTCAAGGGACTGGAACTGTCCAGCTGGAAGCCCGTGGCGTTCGATGCCGCCGTGCGCAGCAGTCCCGGCGACTATGCGCGCAGGATTTCCCAGCGCGCGGTGCAGAACATTTCCGCCCTGGGCGGGGCGGGCGCCGCGGCGGCGATCCAGCGCAGCTTCCTGGGGGTTTTCGAGGAATTCGGCTACCGCCGGATCGGCCTGTCGTGCGTGCTGCGCAACGGCGTCTGCCTGATGGACGGCGTCGAGGCCGCGCCCAGTGGCTACGTCATCGTCCAGGGCGGCGGCATACCGGCGATTACGGTAATCGGTTACAATCGCGCCGTTGGTTGGGATGAATTGATCACCCGCCTGCAGCGGGTGACGCAAGGCAACAGACCGGTGGTGAAATAGCGAGGAAACCATGAAAACGACCTCTTTGGCAGCAGCCCTGCTGCTCGGCGGCGTGACCGCAGGATGCGTCACCATCAACATCTACTTCCCTGCCGCTGCCGCTGAAAAGGCCGCGGACAAGATCATCGACGAAATCTGGCAACTGAAGCAGCAGGGCGCCCAGCCCGATTCGCAAGGAGAAAAGAAATGAATTCCATGCTGCACCGCTTTTCATGGCTGTTTCTCGTCCTCTTGTGCTGGATACCGGCAGCACAGGCCGCCGCCGACCTGGAAATCAACACCCCCGCCATCACCAGCCTGAAAAACGGCATGCAGCAGCGCCATAATGAGCTGGCGGGCTTCTACGCCAGCGGCGCGGTGGGCCTGACGCGCGACGGGATGGTCGCGGTGCGCGACCCGGCCGCCGCGCCGCTGGCCCAGCGCCAGGCGGTGAATTCTCTGGTGGCGGCGGAAAACCAGGACCGCAAGGCGCTGTATCGCGAAATCGCCCACGCCAACGGCCACCCTGAATGGGAAGAGGAAGTGCGCTCGACTTTCGCCCAGCGCTGGATCAGCAAGGCCGCTTCCGGCTGGTGGTACCAGAACGCCAGCGGCGCCTGGACCAGAAAGTGACGCCGGTCCTCGTTTTCGACATCGAAACCGTCCCCGACACCGAAGGGCTGCGCAAGCTTTACGGGCTGGGCGACAGCACCCCGGATGCCCAGGTGGCGGAAATCGCTTTCCAGCAGCGCCGCCAGGCGAGCGGCAGCGACTTCCTGCAGCACCACCTGCATCGCGTGGCCGCCATCTCCTGCACCCTGCGCGAGCGCGACAGCTTCCGCGTGTGGAGCCTGGGCAGCGCGGAAGACAGCGAGGCCGAGATCATCCGGCGCTTCTTCGAGGGCATCGAGAAATACACCCCGCAGCTGGTCTCGTGGAACGGCGGCGGCTTCGACCTGCCGGTACTGCACTACCGCGCCCTGATGCACGGCATCCAGGCGCCGCGCTACTGGGACATGGGCGAAGACGACCGCGAGTTCAAGTGGAACAACTACATCAGCCGCTACCACACCCGCCACCTCGACCTGATGGACCTGATGGCGCTCTACCAGCCGCGCGCCAACGCGCCGCTCGACCAGATCGCCCAGCTGTGCGGCTTTCCCGGCAAGCTGGGGATGGACGGCTCCAGGGTGTGGGATGCCTTCCAGCGCGGCGAAATCGCCGCCATCCGCAATTACTGCGAGACCGACGTGGTCAACACCTACCTGGTGTTCCTGCGTTTCCAGTTGATGCGCGGCGTGCTCACCCCCGCGCAATACCAGGAAGAATGCGAGCTGGTGCGCAGCCAGCTGGCCAGGATCGACGCCGTCCACTGGCGCGAATTCCTGGCCGCCTGGAAAGCCTGATCCGCAATGGTTTACCGCAAGACATGGCTCGCCGCCGGCTGGCTGCTGGTTTTCCTGATCGCCTACATCTCGCTCATCCCCTCGCCGCCCGCGCCCATGCGCTTCCCCCATGCCGACAAGCTGGAGCACCTGATCTCCTACGCCGCGCTGATGGGCTGGTTCTGCCAGATTTATTCCGCCCGCAGGCAAAGGATCTACCTGGCCCTCGCCTGCCTTGCCTTCGGCGGCATCATCGAGCTGCTGCAAGGCTGGAGCGGTTACCGCACCGCCGACTGGCTGGATTGGCTGGCGGACAGCCTGGGCGTCGCGCTCGGCTGGGCGCTGAATACCACTTCCCTGCAGCATTTATTAACCCGTTTGGACGCAAGATTGGCATCGAATCATGATTAGCATCGAATCCCTGGACCACGAAGGCCGTGGCATCACCCACGTGGATGGCAAGGTGATTTTCATCGAGGGCGCCCTGCCGGGCGAGGAAGTCACCTA
>PQAG01000196.1 GCA_003104895.1 Nitrosomonadales bacterium | reverse complement strand
GAGCTGTACCTGCTGATCATTTTCTCGGCCATTTTCCAGCCCAGCATCACCCTGCTGCTGATCCTGCTCTCTCTGTTCGGCTGGATGGGCCTGGCGGACTATGTGCGCGCCGAGTTCCTGCGCGGACGCAACATGGATTACGTGAAAGCGGCGCGCGCGCTGGGCGTGTCCAACCGCGCCATCATGCTGCGCCACCTGGTGCCCAACAGCATGACGCCGGTCATCACTTTCCTGCCGTTCCGCATTTCCGGCGCCATCCTGGCGCTCACCAGCATGGACTTCCTCGGCCTGGGCGTGCCGCCCTCCACCCCCAGCCTGGGCGAACTGCTGGCGCAGGGCAAGGACAATATCGAGGCGTGGTGGCTTTCCCTGACCACCTTCAGCGTGCTGGTCGGAACCCTGGTGCTGCTGATCTTCATCGGCGAGGCATTGCGCGAAGCGATGGATACGCGGCGGGGGTGAGGCGTGAGGAGTGAGATCGTGGGAATGGGAAGCGGGAAGGGCGGGCTGAGCGGGGAGGAGTGCGTGGTGGAGGACACGCCTCACCCCTTACCCCTCTCTCCTCACGCGCCTCTGTTGACGCTGGAACGCCTGTCGGTATCCTTCGGGCGGCCGGGGCAATACGCCGATGTCGTGCGGGAGGCGAGTTTCGACATCCATGCCGGAGAGAAACTGGCGCTGGTCGGTGAATCGGGCTCCGGCAAGTCGGTGACCGCGCTCTCCGTCCTGCAGTTGCACGACCCGCGCCAGGCGCACTATCCGGGCGGTTCGATCCGCTTCCAGGGGCGCGAGCTGATGGGGCTGGCCGAGGCAGAACTGAGGAAGATCCGCGGCCGCGATATCGCGATGATTTTTCAGGAGCCGATGACCTCCCTCAACCCGCTGTATTCCATCGGCGAGCAGCTGATGGAGCCCCTGCTGGCACATGAGAGCATCAGCAAGGCAGCGGCCAGGAAGCGCATGGTCGAGCTGCTCGCCCGCACCGGCATTCCCGAACCGGAAAAGCGTTTTGAGGACTATCCGCACATGCTTTCCGGCGGTCAGCGCCAGCGTGTCATGATCGCCATGGCACTGGCCTGTAGCCCGAAACTGCTGATTGCCGATGAGCCCACCACCGCGCTGGATGTAACCATCCAGGCGCAGATCCTGGAGCTGCTGGAGGATTTGCAGAAGGAATTCTCCATGGCGGTGCTGCTGATCACCCACGACCTCAACCTGGTGCGGCGCTTCGCCGACCGCATCTGCGTCATGCAGGAGGGGCAGATCGTGGAGCAGGCGCCCGTGGCGGACTTGTTCGCCGCGCCGCAGCACCCTTATACCCGCCATCTGCTGCAAAGCCAGCCGCAGCGCCTGGTGACTTCCGAAGAGGCGCGTGCGCTGGAAGCCAGGCCGGCATTGCTTGAGGCGAGCGGAGTCAGTTGCGTGTTTTCGGCCAAGGCGGGATTTTTCCGGCGCACGGTCAGCACGGTGCGGGCCGTGGACGATGCAGGCTTGTTGCTGCGCAGCGGCGAGACGTTGGGGATCGTAGGTGAGTCCGGATCGGGAAAAACTACCCTTGGCATGTGCCTGCTGCGGCTGCAGGACTGCGTTGGGCAAATTCGCTTTAACGGCGCCGATCTTGCCGCACTCAATCAGCGCCAGTTGCGGCCCTTGCGGCGCGACTTCCAGGTGGTGTTCCAGGATCCCTATTCCTCGCTGTCGCCGCGTCTGATGGTGGAGCAGATCGTGGGCGAGGGATTGGGCATCCACTTTCCGGATCTCGGCCGGCAGCAGCGGCGCAAGCGCATTCTGGCCATCATGGAAGAGGTCGGGCTGGAGGAGTCCATGCTGTGGCGCTATCCCCACGAGTTTTCCGGCGGACAGCGCCAGCGCATCGCCATCGCGCGCGTGGCCGTGCTGGAGCCCAAGCTGATCCTGCTTGACGAGCCCACCAGCGCGCTCGATGTGTCCGTGCAGAAGCAGGTGCTGGACTTGCTGCGTGGCCTGCAGCAGCGGCATGGCATGAGCTATCTGTTCATCACCCACGATCTGCGCGTGATTCGTGCCATGGCGCATCGCATGATCGTGATGCAGGCGGGGAAAGTGGTGGAGGCGGGTGAAACGGAAGCGCTGTTCGAGGCGCCGCAGCAGGAATATACCCGCACTTTGCTGCGGGCTTCGCTGATCTGACTTAGCCCTTGCGGTCGTAAACCATCAGGGTGTTGCCCGGCTGCAGGCTGTTGCTGGCTGGTATCTTGTTCCAGCGCTGCAGGTCGTTCACTGCGACATCGAAACGGCGCGCAATGCTGTATACGGTATCGCCGCGCTTGACGACATAGTGCGTGTGCTTGCCTTGCGCAGCAGAATTTTTTGCCAGCTTGGGCGCTTTTGCCGATTCAGGTTTGTTTTTGGCAATCTGGACCTTTTCCGCCTTCTGTTTGCTGCTCGCCAGCACGGTCAGTTTCTGCCCTCTGGAAAGACTGTTGGACTTGAGGCGATTCTGGGTCTTGAGCTCGGAGACCGTCATGCCATAGCGTTTGGCGATGCTGAGTACAGTGTCGCCCCTGGCCACGGTGTGAGTGGCTTTTGCACTGGCAGCCAGCGTTTCATGCGCGGCTTCGGGTTCCGGGATGTGGGCCAGCAGTGCCGGCGCATTGCCCGATTTGGCGACAGGGATCAGCAGGGTTTGGGTAACGGCCAGTTTTTTGCGCCCGTTGATGCCGTTGGTTTCTTTCAGGCGCGCAACTGAAATGCCGAAGCGCTTCGCAATGGCATCCAGCTTTTCGCCCCGCTTGGGGGTGTAGGTCTGCCAGGAAGAGAGGGGACGCTCGTAATTTTCCAGGTTGAGGTTGAAGCTGTTGACCTTGTCCACCGGCAGCAGGAGGGTGGGACGGCCGATGCCGGCAACCAGCGGCTTGTTGTAGGCCGGGTTGAGCGCGATAAACTCGTCCAGCGGCACCTCGGCCAGGCGCGCGGCCACGCTCAGGTCGATCTGCTGGCTGACCCTGACGGCGCCGAAGTAGGGGCGATTGGGAATGGAATTCAGTGTCAGGCCATAGGCGGCGGGGTTCATGATGATGTTCTTGACTGCCATCAGCTTGGGCACATAGTTGCGCGTTTCCGGCGGCATGCGCAGGCTGAGGTAGTCGGCGGGTTCGTCCTTGGCCTGGTTCTTGGCAATGGCTCTGGAGACCGAGCC
>PQAG01000195.1 GCA_003104895.1 Nitrosomonadales bacterium | reverse complement strand
GGCGGCGGACGCCCGGACATGGCGCAGGCGGGCGGCACCCAGCCGGAAAACCTGGCCCAGGCCTTGGCCGGCGTGGCCGGGTGGGTTCAGGAAAGGTTGTAGCCTGGAGACCCTGTTCTCGAACCGGGATCAGGCGATGTTGTGGTGGTCTTCAAGCAAAGCCTGGTAGACCATGCTCTGTAGCAGAATCGTCTGGCTGCTTTGCAGCTTCGGCAGCTTGACGCCATACTGAAACAGGACGCCACCCTCGGGGTTGTCATGAATGCTGGAATTTTGAATGATGCCCTGAGTCTCGATGTGCGCTTCATAGTCGTTGGGCTGGATGGTGATATGGAATGAAACTCCAATTTCATCATGCTCTTTCCCCAGTTCTTCCGCGGTATCAATCAGGATGCCGCCGGTGCTCACGTTTGAAATGATGGCCTCGATGGCAGTGCCGCCCTGTCCGATGGTGATCCGGACGGGAATCCTGGTTTTGACGCGCACTTCATTGCGCACCGGCGTGGTCAGGATGGTATGCGGATAGGCYAGGTGCAGGTAGGGAAAGGGGGAAATGCAGACGCGCTCGACYCTGGTCTCGAAGGAGAAGGTTTCAAGGCCTGAAAAACCGCGCACGATCAGCGCTTCGTTGTCCCGCATCGGCAGGGGGAGCCCATGGGCCACGGGGTTGCGCACCAGCACGCTGAGGCCGCTGACATAGCCCACCAGGCTGGTGAAATGGCGCCGGTCATGTTGCGGCGTGGGGAGTTCGATTTGCAGCCGGTCCCCCACGTGCAGTTTCAGCTTCTCGAAGATGTCTTCGCTGTTGTTTTGCATTGCGGTTTGCGGGGCCATGTTTGCTTACTTCAGAAGTTTTACCACGCGTTGCGGGTAGGGAATTTCGATGCCGTTATCCCGGAAGGCGCGCCAGATCCCGAGGTTGATTTCCGAGCGCAGGTTTTGCTGGCCTTCTTCGGGGTCCTTGATCCACAGCGACAGCTCCAGCTCGATGCCATTGTCGGCAAACGATTTCAGGAACACCCTGGGCTCGTTTTCCTGCATGACCCTGGAGTGGCTGCGCGCAACCTCGAGCAAGATGGCCATTGCTTTTTCCAGCGGACTGTCATAGCTGATCTGCACCGGGATGTTGATGCGCAGTTCGTGGCTGGTGTAGGAGTGGTTCAGCACCGTGGAAGTGATCAACGTCTCATTGGGGATGATGGCCTCGGTTCCGTCCATGCCCTTGACCACCACATAGCGCGAGGTGATGGCGGACACGCTGCCATAACGGTTGTCTATCGTGACCAGATCGCCGATGCGGATGGAGCGGTCAAGCAGGATGATGAAACCGCTGACATAGTTGCTGGCGATTTTCTGCAAGCCGAAGCCGATGCCTACGCCCAGAGCGCCGCCGAAAACCGAGAGCACCGTGATGTCGATGCCGGCGATGGGCAGCGCGACCAGGATGCCCAGCAGCAAAAGCACTGCCCGGATGAGCTTGGCCAGCACCACGCGCAGGCTCATGTCCAGCCTGCCAGCCGCCATCAGGCGTTTTTCCAGGGCCGATGCCAGCCACATGGCGACCAGCAGCGTCACGGCGATCGAAAGCAGGCCGCTCAGGACCATCAGCAGGGAGATTTTCTGCCTGCCGATGCGGAAACTGAAGTCCTCCAGCACGCCCAGAATTTCCGGCAGAAAGCCGGAAATGTGCAGCGCCACGCCGCTCCAGATCATGATTGCAATGAAGCGCTCCGAGGTATGCAACCAGCTGCTGGGCGCGAAAATATGCCGCAGCATATAGACGGCCAGCCGCACCAGGGCGAGCGAGAGCAGCAGCGGGATGGCAAGGTTCAGCACACTGATGGAATGCCAGTGGCTGAGCAGCGTTTTGGCCACGATCACCAGCAGCAGCGCGGTAAGCGGGAAGATGATCCGTTCCACTCCGCCCATTCCCAGCTTCCATGCGCCTTCCTGCGCGGGGATCTGCTTGCGGATCAGCCGCGTTGCCAGCCAGGACAGGCCGAGACTGAGCGCCAGGGCGGCGATCTGCCACAGCATCGCGGTCTGGCCGAGATCATTCAGCAGTTCGAGAAGCAGATTGTGGATTTCCTGACTGTTTTGCATTGGTGTTGACACGCCCTAGAACCGGTGAGCCTCGAAAATTTGTGAATGGGCGCGGTGCTGCTGCCAGTTTTTCAGATAGGCCTGGGTCAGTTGCGGGTTGCCGCGGAAGATCAGCAGGTTTTCCGCATTCCTGTACTGCGCCGCATGGGTGAAGTTGAATGAGCCGGTGATGACGGCAGCCTGGGGCAAGCCTGCATCGATCACCATGATCTTGTTGTGGGCGCTGTCGTGTACGCGATCCACGAAGACCAGAACTCCGGCGGCGGCGATTTCCGGCACCAGGCCGCGCTGCATCTTGCGGATCTGCTCCCCATCGGCTATCAGCCGGACATCGACTCCGCGCCGTTTGGCTTCGATCAAAGCCTGGGCAATCTCGCGATGGGTGAAGCTGAAGGCTTGCACCAGAACCTGTCTTCTTGCGCCCTGTATCGCCCGGACGATCAGTGCGCCGGTGTCGTCCTCCGGGCTGAAAGCGAGCTGGATGGTGCCGCTTGCCGTCATGGCCGGAGGGGTGCGCGAATCCAGCGGAAATTCAAATGCGCTGGACGTGGTGCTAGCGGCGAAAAGCATCAGCAATAAATATAATCTCTTCATGCGTCTTATTGTATGTGAAGTCCGGGCTTGAATTGTTGCTGACAGGCCACAAAATTTAAACTGGTGAATGACTAACTGGAAAGCAAGATGCCTGAAGAAAATGAAGCGATTGAAGGTGAAGTGATCGAGCCTGCCGGTTCGTCCGGGCTGGCGCTGCCGCAACCGCTGTTTCCCGATACCCTGTACCTCTTGCCGCTCACCGAGCGGCCGTTTTTTCCTGCCCAGACCCTACCCCTGCTGATGAACATGGGGCCATGGCTGGAGACGGTGGAAAAAATCGGCGAAACCGAACACAAGATGGTCGGCCTGGTGCTTGTGCGGCCCAATACTGCCGACGAGGTCACGCCGCAGGATTTCTTTGCTACCGGGACTGCGGTGCACATGCATCATCCGGTGCGCACCGAGGGCAAGATCCAGTTCATTGCCGAAGGGCAGCGGCGTTTCCGCATCGTCAAATGGCTTTCCAGGGCAGCTCCTTACCTGGCTCAGGTGGAATACATCAGCGACAGCCGGGGCGCCAACAGCGACGAGGTGAAGGCCTATGCCATGGCGATCATCAATTCCATCAAGGAGTTGCTGCCGCTCAACCCGCTGTATAGCGAGGAGCTCAAGTTCTTCCTTAACCGCTTCAGCCCGAACGAGCCTTCATTGCTGACCGATTTCGCCGCTTCCCTCACCACGGCTTCCAAGGAGAAATTGCAGGAAGTGCTGGAAGCCCTGAACCTGAAGAAACGCATGGAAAAGGTGCTGGTGCTGATCAAGAAGGAGCTGGACGTCGCCCGTCTGCAGTCGCAGATCCGCGAGCAGGTCGACGAAAAGATGACCAAGCAGCAGCGCGAGTTTTTCCTGCGCGAGCAGTTGAAGGCGATCCAGAAGGAGCTTGGCCTGGCCAAGGACGACAAGACGGCGGAGATCGAGCGTTTCCAGGAGCGCCTGGGCAAGCTCAAGCTGACCGAGTCTGCGCAGAAGCGCGTGGACGAGGAAATGCAGAAGCTTTCCCTGCTTGAAACCGGCTCGCCGGAATATGCCGTCACCCGCAATTACCTCGACTGGCTGACCCAGCTGCCCTGGGGCAAATATTCCAGGGACAAGCTCGATCTCAAGCGTGCGCGCAGGATTCTCGACCGCGACCATGACGGCCTGGATGACGTCAAGGGGCGCATTATCGAGTTTCTCGCGGTGGGCGCGCTCAAAGGCGAAATCGCCGGCTCCATCGTGCTGCTGGTGGGGCCGCCGGGGGTGGGCAAGACTTCCATCGGACATTCCATCGCCGATGCGCTGGGGCGCAAGTTCTACCGCTTCTCGCTCGGCGGCATGCGCGACGAGGCGGAGATCAAGGGCCACCGGCGCACCTACATCGGCGCCATGCCGGGCAAGTTCATCCAGGCCATCAAGGAATGCGGCACCCAGAACCCGGTCATCATGCTGGACGAGATCGACAAGGTCGGCGCCTCCTACCACGGCGACCCGGCCTCGGCGCTGCTGGAAGTGCTCGACCCGGAGCAGAACAGCGACTTTCTCGACCACTATCTGGACGTGCGCTTCGATTTATCCAAAGTCTTGTTCGTCTGCACCGCCAACCAGCTCGACACCATCCCCGGACCATTGCTCGACCGCATGGAAGTGATCCGCCTGTCGGGCTACATCACCGCCGAAAAAGTGGCCATCGCCAGGCATCACCTGTGGCCCAAGCAACTGGAAAAAACCGGCCTCAAGCGGGGCGAACTGTCGATCAGCGATGCGGCATTGAAGCATGTGATTGACGGCTATGCGCGCGAAGCCGGGGTGCGCAACCTTGAGAAACAGCTCGGCCGCCTGGTGAGAAAATCTGTGGTGAAGCGCATGAGCGGCGAGGCCGGACTGGCCCGCATCAATGTTGCCCAGGTCGAGGACTACCTCGGCAAGCCGCTGTTTACCCGGGAGAAGCCCCTCAGCGGCGTCGGCGTGGTCACCGGTCTGGCGTGGACCGCGATGGGCGGCGCCACGCTGTCGATCGAGGCAACGCGGGTGCATACCCGCAACCGCGGCTTCAAGCTCACCGGCCAGCTCGGTGACGTGATGAAGGAATCGGCCGAAATCGCCTACAGCTATGTCTCGTCACACCTCAAGGAGTTCAAGGGCGACCTGAAATTCTTTGATGAGGCTTTCGTCCATCTTCATCTGCCCGAGGGGGCAACCCCCAAGGACGGCCCCAGCGCCGGCATCACCATGGCCACCGCGCTGCTGTCGCTGGCGCGCGGCCAGAAAATTCCCCGGCCGCTGGCCATGACCGGTGAACTGACCCTGACCGGCGAAGTGCTGGCGATCGGCGGGGTGCGCGAGAAGGTCATCGCCGCGCGGCGCGTCAAAATCATGGAGCTGATCATGCCCGAAGCCAACCGGCGCGATTTCGACGAGTTGCCGGAGCATGTGCGGGACGGGGTGAAGGTCCACTTTGCAAGACAGTTCAAGGATGTGGTGAAGGTGGTGTTCCTGCAATAAAAAAGCCGGGCAGCTTTCGCTGCCCGGCCCCAGGCTGGGTTGAAGGGGGATCTAATCCACTTCTTCCCAGCCAGTAATCATGGCCTTGATGTGTGCGGTCGGGGTATGGCCTGCAGTCGTCAGGTAAACGTGGGCGATCAGGAACAGCAGCATCATGAACGCGCCTGCGGTATGGAAGAAGGCCACCCACTCGAGGGAGACATACTTGTCCACGCCCCAGGTGTTCCAGTCGCCGAAGAACAAGTAGAACCATCCCGATGTCCACAGCAGCGGCCCGATAAACAGCAGTACCCCGAGATAGGCCAGGCGCTGCAGCGGGTTATGCTTCTTCAGCGTGGTCGCGCGGAAGGGATGCGGCGCATGGACGAAGATCCCGACGGAATAGTACCTGACCATGGCCAAAACCTTCTCCATGGTCGGGATGTACTGTTTCCACTCGCCGGTGGTGAAGTGCCAGAAGATGGCGAACACCCACAGGCCGATCAGCGTCCAGGCGGCGATGGTATGCAGGCTCACCGCCCTGCCGAAGCCGAAGAGATGGTAGGAGCCATGCACCTCGAAGCCGGTGATCAGCATGAAGATGATGAGCGAGGCCTGGGACCAGTGCCAGAAGCGCTCGAAGACTTTGAAGACATAGATTTTTTCAGACATGATCCTATCCTTTCCTGTTGCTCATGTAGATGCGGCCGGCGCCGTGGACGATCACGCCAAGGAGGGTCAGTAGGGCCAGAGCCCAGCCTGCCATGTCGAGCATGCTGTTTTGGCGGCCGGTGCTCGGCATGTACACTCCGCTGACATTTTTCAGGCGGCCACCCGTCTTGGCGTCGTGGCACTGGGCACAGGTCAGCGCATCGCCCTTGGGTGCGACCATGTGGGTGATGGGCCAGGACATTTCAGTGCTGACGAAGGCGTATTTGCCGCTGTACTCCGCGCCAATTTCCTTCATGCCATACTCCAGCGCCTTGTCCCAATCGAAGTTGCCCCAGAAGGCGCTGTCGTCCTTGCCGTAGGTGTGGAACACCACCAGCTGGTTGCTGCCCGCATCAAAGGGTTGTTTGCCGCGGAACACCTTCATCGGCCAGATCATTGACTTGCCATCATCCGGGCTGCCGTTCATGGTGTTGATTTTCACGACTTTGCTCGGGTCCAGCTTGGTTTCGCGCAGGGTGTAATCCACCTTGCCGTTGAACCAGACATATTCCGGAATGACATCCTTCTCCCAGGTGAAATCGCCTTTCTTGCTGTCATAGGCGTTGCGGCCGGCGCTGTCCTTCCCGGTGTACGGCTTGCCGTCCTTCATCTTGCCGGCAGTTGACCAGTCCCAGCTCATCTTGGTGGCAATGCCGCGGGCAAATTCAGGGATGTGGCAGGTCTGGCAGGCAATCTTGGCGGTATGCTCGTTCAGCTTGGCCATCTTCTCCGGATGCGGCTTGGTGCCGTGGCAGGACTGGCAGGTGGCTGGATTGCTGTTGTCGGCCTTGCCGCGCAGGCGGGCTTTTTCCTTGTCCATGGCCGTCGGGGTATAGCGGCTGCCGGGAACATTGTGGCCCGAGGTTGCATGGCAGGTGCCGCAGGTGAAGTTCAAGCCATCCTTGGCCATGTGCACGTCGAGATACTTGCCTGGGTTGGCGAGAGAACTATCCAGATCGCCATGCTTTACCGCATCGCCACCGCCGCCGTAGAAGTGGCAGGCTCCGCAGGTGGCGCGGCTGGTCTTGCCGACTTTCTGCGCCACGTCCTTCAGGTCAACCGCCTTGACGATTTTGCCCGAGTGGGGCGGGAACTCCGTGTCCTGGTAAGGCGGATGCCCTGCAAGACCCGGCAGCTTGCGATATTTGCCGGTGGTGTCGTGGCAGACGACGCAGTCCACGCTTTCCTGCTTGCTGAAGTCGAACTTGTCATCCTTCCAGCCGTAGCCGACGTGGCAGGCGGTGCAGAACTGATAGTTCGATTGAACGGCAGTGCAGAAATTGTTGATGATGTTTTTCTTGCCCAGGCGCTGCTTGGTGTCCGGGTTCATGAACTCCCAGGTCCAGTGCTTGGTGTGTTGCACCTGCTTGGCAGCCTCTGTGTGGCAGGTCAGGCAGGCCTTGGTGACTTCAGGTCCTTCCTTGAAGTCCTTTTGCAGTTCCTTGAACTTGCTGTGGTCTGCCGTTGAAGCGCTTGGCTTCTTGGCTTCGGCCGCAGGTGCGGGCGCACCGCCATTGGTTGGCGCATAGGGATGCGCTGACGGAGCGAGCGCGGGTGCCCCTGTTTCCGCTTTGGGCGCAGTGGCCGGCGCCGGTGTGGCCAGGGCGGACAACACTGTCAGCGCGGAGCCGGCTGCGAATACCCAGGCCAGGAAATTTTTTATGATTGACATGATTCCTCCTGAATTCAGATTCGAGATGGGTGCGCAGGGTTCTTAGCAACCACCGCCGCCGCCAGCGCCGCCGCCAGCACCGCCGCCGCCTGGTGTGCCCACTTTCATCTGTGGTGCGGGCTTGCTCGGATCAAACGTGAGGAATTTGGCCTGATCTGCCGCGACATGGCTCATGACTTCACCCACCATCGGGCCGAACATCCTGCCCATCAGGCCGGCGTTCATGTTGCCGATGTAGGTCTTGCCATCGTTTTTCTTGTAGATGGAAATCTTGCAGGGCATCAGGATGGAGAGGAATCGCACCGAGTCATCCTTCAGGATCGGGGCGGAATACTTGGTGCTGCAGGCCTCGATCATCAGCACCGGCAGGGTGTTGCCGCCATCCGACTGAACCGCTTTGGCCGGATTGCGCAGGCCGGACAAGGACCAGCCATTGCCAGCGTTTTCGATATTCTGCTGGATGCGTGCGACAGTTTCTTCCAGTCCGAAGGGACTGACGCGTTCCTGAAACATCAGGCCAGGGGCCATGTTATAGGCCGTGAAGGCGGTAAATATCAAGCCCAGTATGAAACCACTCAGAATTTTCAGCATTTTGAAGCCCCCCGAAACAGTTGATTTTTTAATATCGCAGCATGCATTTTGCATTGCGAAGGTTACAGGTTTAGTTTCTGTTTAGAAAGTGTTTAAACTCTGTCTGCCTTGTAGATAAGAATATCCGAATATGCTTATGGTTCAAGCTAAAATATTTTATGGATTTGCATTGGCCGGCCAAGTTATCAATGAATAAAATTGCCGCCATTAAACGCTCGAGAGGCTGTGTCAGATGAATAAAAGGGCCGAGATCGCCACGCTTGGCGGCGGATGTTTCTGGCGCCTGGAGGCGGCATTCAATGAGCTCGAAAGGGTGAGCAGCGTGACAGCAGCGCGAGAAGTTCGCCGGCAAACTGAAGCGGCGCTAAGTATTCGCCCGGCGGCAGAATGCACCGAGCAAATCCTCTACCAGCCTGAGGCTGCGCTGGTTCCGGTCACGCTGCGGATTGTACTCGGCCAGTTCCAGGGCGGCGAGCCGGGGGTGGTGCAGGATGCCCCGCAATACCTGGTCCAGTTCCAGGTGATGCAGCCCATGTTTGACAGGCGTGCCCACGCCCGGACTTTCCTCCGGACTGAAGGCATCGAGGTCGATGCTGACGCCGAAGCCCGCTGTGCCTTGCAGGGCGATGGCGAGGGCGTCCTTCATGACGGTGGCGATGCCGCGCCGTTGTACTTCTGCCATGAAAAACACCCGCACCCCAAGGCGCTGCAGCAAATCCGCTTCACCCGATTCAAAACTGCGAATGCCAATCAGGCAAACATGGGCGGGCAATATTTTCGGGCTGAAAGCGGCGATGCTGACCAGTTCGGGCGCGCCGTAACCCAGCAGCGCGGCCAGCGGCATGCCATGAATTGCGCCGCTGGGCGTGGTTTCCGGCGTATGGCTGTCCATGTGGGCATCGATCCAGATCAGCCCGAGCGGGCCGTGTTTCTTTAGCGCCAGCGCGGCGCCGCTCCAGGTGCCGATGGCGCAGGAATGGTCGCCGCCGATGACCAGCGGCAGCCTGCCCCTTTCTACCGTTGCGCTGACTTCACCGGCAAGGGTGGCGGACAGCGCCCGGATGCCGGCCAGTGGAGAAAGCGCAGCGCAGGGGCGCAGGGTGGTGCGCCAGGAAATATCACAGGCTTGCTGAAGCAGCCTGGACGCCAGGCCGGATTGCTCGATGCAGTCCGGCCCAGCGCCACAGCGCGGATCGCGTGCGCCGAGGCCGGAGGCAACTCCGATGATTTCGATTGGCCTCATTGTTTCAGGAGCGGCTGCAGTTTGGCCCACACATTCTCCATGATGGCTGCCTGTGCGGCTGCCGTGGGATGGAGGTTGTCGGCCTGGAACCATTCGCGCCTGTCGGCGATCCCATCCAGCAGGAAGGGCAGCAGGGCGGCGCGGTGTTTTTTTGCCAGTGCGGGGTAGAGCGCAGCAAAGCCCTCGGTGTAAGCGGCGCCATAATTGGGCGGAAGGCGCATGCCGATGAGCAGGATGCGCGCCTGGCGGGTGCGGCAGGCAAGCATGATGCCGTCCAGGTTATTCCGGGTGGCCTCCAGGGAGAGGCCGCGCAGCCCGTCGTTGGCGCCCAGTTCGATGATCACTATATCCGGCTGGTGGGTGTCGAGCGCGGCGTGGATGCGGGATATGCCGCCTGCGGTGGTTTCGCCGCTGATGCTGGCATTGACGACGCGGTAGTCGTGCGGCTTACGGTCGAGGCGCTGTTGCAGTAAACTCACCCAGCCCGCTTCGGATGCGATGCCGTAATTGGCGGAAAGGCTGTCGCCGAATACCAGGATGGTCTGCCCGGCCCAGGCGGAGGGAGCCACTAACATCAGCGCAATCAATAAGCAGCGAACCAGCATGAATTCTCCTCAATCCCCGTTCATTGTGCAGGCGAGCCGCCTGTCCAGGCAAGTCCCGGCCGGCGACGGCGTGCTCACCATATTGCATGGGCTCGAACTGGAGATCGCCAGCGGCGATTCGGTCGCAATTCTGGGCGCCTCCGGCTCCGGCAAGTCCACGCTGCTCGGCCTTCTGGCGGGCCTGGACCTGCCCACCAGCGGCGAGGTGCACATCAACGGCGTGAATCTGTTTGCGCTCGACGAGGATGGCCGCGCAGCCCTGCGTGGGCGCCTGATCGGTTTCGTGTTTCAGTCCTTCCAGTTGCTGCCCGCGCTGACGGCGCTGGAGAATGTCATGCTGCCCCTGGAGCTGGCCGGGGCTGCTTCGGCGCGCGAGATGGCGCTGACCGTCCTGCACAGGGTAGGCCTGGGCGAGCGGCTGCATCATTATCCCAAGCATCTCTCCGGCGGCGAGCAGCAGCGTGTCGCCATTGCGCGCGCCTTCGCCACGCAGCCCAAACTGCTGCTCGCCGACGAGCCCACCGGCAATCTCGACAGCGCCACCGGCGCGCGCATCATTGATCTCCTGTTCGAGCTGAACCGCGAACAGGGCACCACGCTGGTGCTGGTCACCCACGATGCCGAGCTTGCAGCCCGCTGCGGGCGCCGGCTGCGGCTGGTGGACGGGCATCTGGTGGAGTCGTCCTAGAAACCTCAGTTGACCGCTTGACTAGGTGTATAACGCTATGAAATCAAAAAAATTGCTTGCGCGCCGGGCGATTTCCCATCGGGTAAATTTGCTACAGGCTGAATTGCACAAATTTTGCGTCACATGGTTGCGTTATAGCTCCTTGGAATGGAATAACCATTCCGCGTCGTTATGCCTTACCCTGTACCGCAAAATTCGCACAATTCAGCCTGTTCAACTGAGGTTTCTAGGATCATGAACCTGCTGCGCTTGTCCTGGCGCATGCTGCTGCGCGAATGGCGGGCGGGCGAGCTGCACGCCCTGACCTTCGCGCTGCTCATCGCGGTGGGCGGCGTGACTGCCGTGGGTTTCTTCACCGACCGCGTCAACCAGGCCCTGACGACCGAGGCCAGCCAGCTGCTGGCTGCGGACCTGGTGCTGGCCGCAGACCACGAGGTGAGCGGGGTATTTCTTTCAGAAGCGAGGCGGCGCGGCATGACGCCGGTTCGCATCCTCACTTTCCCGAGCATGGTGCTCAGCGCCACGGGTAGCCAGCTGGCGGAAATCAAGGCAGTGGCGCCCGGCTACCCGCTGCGCGGCGAGCTGCGCATCCAGTCTCCCCAAGGCGAGCGCAATGCGGAGGGCATTCCCGAGCCAGGCACGGTGTGGCTGGATCAGCGCTTGCTGGCGCAGCTGCAGATTGCGCCGGGGGATTCCCTGGAGCTTGGCGCCGCGCGCTTCAGGGTGGGTGCAGTGCTGAGTTTCGAGCCGGATCGCGGCGGGGACATGTTCAGCATCGCGCCGCGCCTGATGATGAATGCACAGGATCTGCCTGCCACCGCCCTGATCCAGCCCGGCAGCCGCGTCAGCTACCGCACGCTGCTGGCCGGCACTCCCCGCGAGATTGCCGCTTTCCGCGCCTGGGCAGCGCCGCGCCTGTCGCGTGGCGAGAAGCTCGAAGGGGTGAGCGACGGCCGCCCCGAAATCCGCTCGGCGCTTGAACGCGGCGGCAAGTTTCTCAACCTGGCCGCGCTCACCAGCCTGATCCTGGCGGCAGTGGCGATCGTGCTTTCGGCGCGGCGTTTCCTCGAACGCCATCTCGATGGCTGTGCCGTGATGCGTTGTACCGGGGCGAGCCAGAGTCAGGTGTTCCGGCTCTATCTTTACCAGTTCCTGTGCCTGGGCGTGCTGGCCAGCCTGGCCGGCTGCCTGCTCGGCTATGGCGCGCAATGGGTGCTGGCGCGGCAGCTGGGCGGGCTGATTGCGGCCAGCCTGCCCGCGCCTTCCTGGCTGCCGCTGGCGTATGGCCTGCTCACCGGACTGGCTACGCTGCTCGGTTTCGCGCTGCCCTTCCTGCAGCGCCTGAAGCGGGTTCCGCCCTTGTGGGTGTTGCGGCGCGAGCTGGGCAGGCCGCAGCGCCTCAACCTGGCAGGTTTTGCCGCTGGCGTGGCGGCGCTGCTGGCCATGCTGCTGTGGCAGGCAGGCGAAATCAGGCTGGGGCTCTACGTTTTGGCCGGCCTGGCCGCCGTGGTCGTGGGGGCGCTGCTGCTGACGCATGCCCTGATCTGGCTGCTCGCGCCCTTGCGGCGCGGGGTGGGCGTGACGTGGCGCTACGGCCTGGCAAGCCTGGTGCGGAGGCGCCATGCCAGCGCCAGCCAGGTGGTGGCGCTGGGGCTGGGATTGACGGCGCTGCTGCTCCTGACACTGGTGCGCGGCGATCTGCTGCACAGCTGGCAGAGCACCTTGCCCCTGCACGCGCCAAACCGCTTCGTCATCAATATCCAGCCGGATCAGGTGCAGCCCTTGCAGTCTTTCCTCGCGAGCCGCGGCATGGCCTCCGCAGCGCTGTTCCCTATGGTGCGCGGGCGCTTGCTGGCCATCAACGGCCGGGCGGTGTCCGCTGCGGATTATGAGGAAGACCGGACCCGGCGCCTGGTGGAGCGGGAGTTCAACCTGTCCTGGGCCGAGCAGCTGCAGGGTGACAACCAGATTGTGGCCGGGCGCTGGTGGGGAAAGAATCACGCCGCCACCGCCCAGTGGTCGGTGGAAGAGGGCATTGCCAGGAATCTGGGTATACGCCTTGGCGACAAGCTGACCTATCAGGTGGCGGGGCAAAGCTTCAGCGCCACGGTCACCAGCCTGCGCAAGGTCGACTGGGATTCCTTCCACGTCAACTTTTTCGTCATCGCCACGCCCGCCCTGCTGCAAGGCTACCCGGCCAGCTATATCACGGCCTTCTACCTGCCTGCAGGCGATGAGGCGCTGCTCGACGGGATGGTCAAGGCTTTTCCCAATCTGACCGTGATCGACGTGGCGGCGCTGATGAACCAGGTGCGAGCCATGATGGAGCGGATTGTTTCAACCGTTGAATTCGTGTTCCTGTTCACGCTGGCAGCGGGCCTGATGGCCCTGTACGCGGCGATCGCAGCCACCCGCGAGGAACGCATGGTCGAGGCCGCGGTCATGCGCACCCTGGGCGCAAGCGGCAGGCAGCTGCTGCTGAGCCAGCTGGCCGAGTTCATCCTGATCGGCCTGCTGGCCGGGATCGTGTCAGCCCTTGCCGCGACCGGCCTGGGCTATGCCCTGGCGACGCGGGTGTTTCATCTGCCTTACCAGCTCAATCCCTGGCTGTGGGTGGCTGCCCTCGCTGCAGGCGTGCTGGGCGTGACCCTGGCAGGCTGGCTCGGCACCCGCGGCGTGCTGCATCAGCCGCCGCTGCAAACCCTGGGCCAGCTTGGCTGAGCGGCCAGAGCCGGACTATTTATTCCAGGGGCGGCAGGGCGATTTTCTGGTCCTTGCTGAACTGGTAGTCGCGGAAGATGTGTTCCGCGCTCAGGATCTGGTAGGAGCCATCCGCGTTCTTCCGCGTGGTGTCCTTGAGGCGGTAGGTGTAATGGCCGCAGGTCCAGCAGTTGAAGTTGCGCATGTGGGTGCACAGGCAGGTCTTGTCCATCACCGAAACCTTCTTGGCGCCCGGATGCGCCGCCACTTCGCGGTTGTAGGCGTCGATGTAGGAGCAGTTTCCGTTGCCGTCCAGCAGGTAGCCGTAGGACTCGCATCCGGGGCTGATGCCCGAGCCGGTCGACGGGCTGTTCTTGAGCATGCGCATGGGGTAGCCGGTCGGCGAGGTGGTGTTGACCTCGATGTCGTCCTCGCTGGCCTTGAAGTATTCCTGCATGACCTTGTGAGGCAGGCCGCACTCGTCCGCGACGGTGAAGCGCGTCGCCACCTGCACCGCCGCAGCGCCTTCCTCGAGGAAGGACACCGCATCGCTGCCGGTGAAGATGCCGCCGGCCGGAATCACCGGGATGTTCAGGTTTTCGGTCTTCAGATATTGCATGACTTCGAGCGTGATGGTACGCAGGTCGTATTTCGCCCAGTCTTCAATGGAAAATCCCAGGTGGCCGCCGGCCAGCGGCCCTTCGACCACGACGAAATCGGGCAGGCGGTTGAGCCTGGCAGTCTTGCGCAGGAACAGCTGCAGCGCGCGCAGCGAGGAAACGATGATGCCCAGCTGGGCGTCGCGGAAACGCGGATGGTCTTCCATCAGCGCGAACGAGCCGAGATGCAGCCCGGCGCTCAGGGTGATGCCGTCGATTCCCTCATCCAGCGCGGTACGCAGGCGCACGCTCAGGGTTTCGCGCGGCGCGTTCATGGTCAGCTTTTCCATGCAGTTGATGAAGATCATGCCTTCACCGCGCTTGGCTTCCATCGACTTGCTGACATGCAGGCGAGTGGCCTCGGCAATCTGTCCGAGGTCGAACTTCACCGCGGACTTGTCGGAATTGTCGAGGTTGTATTTGTACTGCTTGAGCTTCTGCTTGACGAAATGCGTGTCATAACGGCGGTCGGTCACAGTCGGCAGCATGGCGTCTGAAATGTGTCCGATGCCGCCCAGGCGAGCGGCCTCGAGCGCGAGCTCGGCGGTCGAGATGTCGACCCCCATTCCGCCAATCATGATCGGCACCAGTTCATGTTTGCCAAACCGGAGGCGGAAATCATCCACACATTTCATTGCATTCCTTTAAAGCTTTTAGAGGTGTTAGTAACGCCACACTGCAGGCGCCTTAGTTCGTTCTTTGCTGCACCAGTACCCAGGGTTTCACGACCACCGACCACACCATGGCATCGCTTTCCAGCCATGTCCTGGCCTGCTCGTCAGATACCTTGCCAAGCTTGTTTGCGGACATCCATTGTTCGATCTGTTCCTTGTGGTCTGCCGAGATCCGGGTTGCAACCTCGACCAGATCCAGTTCGGGGCTTACTGCAATCACCGTTCCACTTGCGAAAAAACGTAGCAATTCTTTCCAGGCAATCCGGGATGTTTCCAGGTTRATTTTGGCGCGCAGAATTTCTTGCGGATGGTTGGCTGCCGTCACTTTAGATGGTGCTTTAAACTTTGCTGGGAAAATATAAGGGCGTAATTATATACCGGATCAACCGGTTAGCGGTCATTCATGTTGAATCATGCTCAGGGCAACGGCTTCTGCGACCTTGATGCCGTCCACCGCGGCGGAAAGAATCCCGCCCGCATAGCCTGCGCCCTCGCCGGAAGGGTAGAGCCCGGCGGTGTTCAGGCTCTGGTAGTTTTCCCCGCGCGTGATGCGCACCGGCGAGGAAGTGCGCGTTTCGACCCCGGTCAGCACCGCGTCATGCATGGAAAATCCCTTGATGTCCTTGTCGAAGGCGGGGATGGCTTCGCGCAGGGCTTCGATCGCATAGTCCGGCAATGCCGTGCTGAGGTCGCACAAGTGCACGCCGGGGGTGTAGGAGGGCTGCACCGAGCCGAATTTTGTTGAGGGTTTGCCTTTCAAAAAATCGCCGACCAGCTGGCCCGGCGCTTCATAATTGCGCCCGCCCAGATCGAAGGCGCGTTCTTCCCATTTGCGCTGGAATTCGATGCCCGCCAGCGGGCCGCCCGGATAATCCTCGGGCGTGATGCCCACCACGATGCCGCTGTTGGCGTTGCGCTCGTTGCGCGAATACTGGCTCATGCCGTTGGTCACCACGCGCCCCGGTTCGGAGGTGGCGGCCACCACCGTGCCGCCGGGGCACATGCAGAAGCTGTACACCGAGCGGCCGTTCCTGCAATGGTGGACCAGCTTGTAGTCGGCGGCGCCCAGCAGGGGGTTGCCGGCGTTCTTGCCCAGGCGGCAGCGGTCGATGAGCGATTGCGGATGTTCGATGCGAAAGCCGATGGAAAAGGGCTTGGCCTCCATGTAGACGCCGCGCCGGTGCAGCATCTCAAACGTGTCGCGCGCGCTGTGGCCAATGGCCATGACGAGGTGATCGGTGGCGATGCGCTCGCCGCTGGCAAGCACCACGCCGCGTATTTTTCCGTTTTCGATCTCGATGTCATCCACGCGGCTCTGGAAGCGGATTTCGCCGCCGAGTTCGATGATCGTGGCGCGCATTTTCTCGACCATGCTCACCAGCCGGAAGGTGCCGATGTGCGGCTTGCTGACGTAGAGAATTTCTTCGGGCGCGCCGGCCTTGACGAATTCGGTCAGCACTTTCCGGCCATAATGCTTGGGATCCTTGATCTGGCTGTGCAGTTTGCCGTCGGAAAATGTGCCCGCGCCGCCTTCGCCGAACTGCACGTTGGATTCCGGGTTGAGCACGCCCTGGCGCCACAGGCCGAAGGTGTCCTTGGTGCGCTCGCGCACGGCCTTGCCGCGCTCCAGGATGATCGGGCGGAAGCCTGACTGCGCCAGTATGAGGGCGGCAAACAGGCCTGCCGGGCCCATCCCGGCCACGACCGGGCGCGATTTCAGTTCCTTGGGCGCCTGGGCCACGAACTGGTAACGGGTGTCTGGTGTCATCGAGAGATGCCGGTCGTTTTTCAGGCGGTTCAGGATCGCCGCCTCGTTTTTGACCTCGACATCCAGCGTATAGGCGAACAGGATGGCGTCCGGCTTGCGCGCGTCGTAGCCTCGGCGGGCGATGGTGTAGCCGGTCAGCTCTGCTGCAGGAATGCCCAGCTTTTTGAGAATGGCTGCCCGGATTTCACCCTCGGGGTGGGCGAGAGGGAGTTTGACTTCAGTTAATCGCAACATGCTCTAAGAATTTCGCCTATCTTCCCGTGGCCGCGCCGAAGACCTTCTGCAACAAGCCGCTGCCCGCCTGCATGGGGTTGGCGCGCAGCGCGCGCTCCTGCTCGCCGATCACCTTGTAAAGCCGGTCCAGCGCCTGCTGGGTCACGTACTGTTCGGCCGTGGCCTGATTCTTGTCGAGCGCGCCAAACTGGGCGGCCGTTCCGGCGTATTTGTTGTATTGCTGGGCAAGGCCGGCGCGGTCCGTCGTCTTTTTGACGATGGGGCCGAAGCGTCTGGTCAGATCGGACTCGGTCTTCCGGCGGAAGAAATCCGTGGCTGCGGTATCGCCCCCGGTGAGAATGCCTTTGGCGTCCTGCAGCGTCATTTCCCTGACCGACTTGACCAGCAGGGTTTTCGCCTCCGGCACGGCGGCTTCGGCGGCGCGGTTCATGGCCAGCACGAGTTCATCCGCCTGCCTGCCCATGCCCAGCATGCGCATCGCTTTCTCGGCTTTCTGCAGGCCGGAAGGCAGAGGGATTCTGATCGCCTCATTGCCAAAAAAGCCGTCCGGTCTGCCTAGCTGAGCCACGGCGGCCTCGGCGCCGCGGGCCAGCGCTTCCTTGAGACCCGCGTTGATTTCAGCGGGCTTGAGCTGGTCCACGCCGCTGCCGCCCGAAGCAGGTACGGCGGCTGTCTGGCTGGCGTTGCCTTTTTCCAGGGCACCTTTGATCGCCCCTTCCAAGTCAAAGGCATGGGCGCTTATGCTGAAAGCCAAGGCAGCGAATCCCGCTGTCAATCTGTTCATCATGATCCCTTTTTTATCGAGTCTGGCGCTTGCCTGCTACAGGAAGCGATCCAGCAATTTACGGCTGTGCTTGTCCAGCGCATGCATGTCGCGCACCAGGAAATGGATGCTGTGGCTGTCTGCAATCAGCAGGGTGGCGGGACCAATGCGGCGGATGTCGTCTTCCCCCTTGAGCACGAAGGAGGTATTGCCGCGGTCGGTTTCCACCTCCCAGGTGCTGGGCGTGGCAAAGCTGGAAACCTGGCGGATGCTGCGAATCTCGGGGATGAATTCCCGGCTGGCCAGTTCCGCTTCCAGCAGCGTGCGCTCGGCATCGGGCAGGTCTGCCAGCTTGTCGATCCAGGCCAGTTCGTGCCCTTCGGCGCTGAGCAGTGAAATGCCGGATTCGGGTGCTTGGATGGGGAAGGCGCGGACCGGGACGATCCCCTCATGCACTTCGCCATCGGCGCGGCTGAACACCAGACGGCCAAAGGCATTGCGTGTGATCCTGAAGTCGGGTGTCGTGTTGTTCATTCCTGGAATCTCAGTTCATCAACTGCAAAGGCGCGAAGGCGCAAAGTAAACAATGGCGCTGGGAATGCCGGGGACTTCATTCGAATGGGTGGCAAATTTCAGCAATCCCTGTTTTATGCACGTCATTCTTGAAGTTTTGCGGCTCAACTTCTGTGTTCATGCGGGGCCACCGCTGCTTCAGTCTTCGTTTCGTTCATGTCGGTATCCACGTTGCGCGCCTGCGCCTGGTAAAGACGATAGTAGGCGCCCTGGCGTGCCATGAGTTCCTCGTGCGGGCCGATTTCGACGACCTTTCCGCGATCCATGACCACCAGGCGGTCGGCCTGGCGCAGGGTGGAGAGGCGGTGGGCGATGGCGATGGTGGTGCGGCCGCGTACCAGGTTGTCGAGAGCCTTCTGGATTTCCTTCTCAGTCTCGGTATCGACGGAGGAGGTGGCCTCGTCGAGAATGAGAATGCGCGGGTCGATGAGCAATGCACGGGCGATGGAAATGCGCTGCCGTTCGCCGCCGGACAGGCCCTGGCCGCGCTCGCCCACCAGCGAGTCATAGCCGTGCGGCAGGCGCAGGATGAACTCGTGCGCATGCGCGGCGCGGGCGGCGGCGACGATTTCCTCGCGGCTCGCGTCCGGTTTGCCATAGGCGATATTCTCGGCAATGGTGCCGAAGAACAGGAAAGGCTCCTGCAGCACCAGCCCGATGTGGCGCCGGTATTCGGCGACAGGCAGGCCACGGATGTCCACGCCATCCACCCGGATTGCGCCCTCGGAAAGGTCGTAAAAGCGGCAGATCAGGTTGACCAGGGTGCTCTTGCCCGATCCGCTGTGGCCCACCAGGCCGATCATTTCGCCGGGCGCGATGCTCAGGTCCACGCCCCGGATGATCGCGCGGTTGCCGTAACGGAAGCCGGCATCGCGGATCTCGATCTGCCCCGAGACCTGGGCGAGGTGAACCGGATGGGCCGGCTCGGGCACGCTGGAGACGTGGTCGAGAACGTCGAAAATGCGTTTGGCGCCGGCGGCGGCTTTCTGGGTCACGGAAACGATGCGGCTCATCGAGTCCAGGCGGCCATAGAAGCGGCCGATGTAGGCAAGGAAGGCAGTCAGCGTGCCGACCGTGATGTCGTTATGGGAGACTTGCCAGATGCCGAATGCCCATACGACCAGCAGCCCCATTTCCGTCAGCAGGGAAACCGTGGGGGAAAACAGCGACCAGGTCTTGTTGAGCTTGTCGTTGAGGAGCAGGTTGTGCCGGTTGGCTTCGCGGAAGCGCGCCGCTTCGCGCTTTTCCTGGGCGAAAGCCTTGACCACGCGGATGCCGGGGATGGTGTCGGCCAGCACGCTGGTGACTTCGCCCCATACCCGGTCGATTTTTTCGAAACCGGTACGCAGGCGGTCGCGCACGATGTGAATCATCCAGGCGATCAGGGGGAGCGGGAGGAGGGTGACCAGCGCCAGCCAGGGATTGATGGAAAACAGGATGACCGAGGTCATGATGATCATCAGCACATCGGTGATGAAATCCAGCGCATGCAGCGAAAGGAAAACACTGAGCCGGTCCGTTTCCGAGCCGATGCGCGCCATCAGGTCGCCGGTGCGCTTGCCGCCGAAATATTCGAGTGACAATTGCAGCAGATGCTCGTAGGTGGTGGTGCGCAAGTCCGCGCTGATGCGCTCCGAAACCAGGGCAAGCACATAGGTCTTGGCCCAGCCCAGCCCCCACGATACCAGCGCGGCACCGAGCAATCCGGAAAGATACAGGGCAACCGTGCCGGGTTCGATCTTTTGCCCGTTCTGGAAGGGAATCAGCACCTCGTCCATGAGCGGCATGTAAAGATACGGCGAGACCAGCGTTGCCGCCGTGGCGCCCAGCATGAGCAGGAATCCGAGCAGCAGCTGCCCGCGGTAAGGCCGGGCGAAACGCCAYAGGCGGAACAGCGTCCAGGTCGAAGGCGGGACATGGATTTCGCGGTGGCAAACCGGGCATTCGTCTTCGTCRGGCGGTATCGGCGCCTTGCAGTTGGGGCAGATGCCTTCCACGGGGCAGCTGACCTCCTGCCCGGTCACATGGCTTTCGAGCTGCCGTTCGAAGTGCTCGATCAGGCGCAGCGCGGCCACATTATGCAGCAGGGTGTAGCGCCAGCAGGCCAGGAGGCCCTTGTCGTCATGCAGCTCCAGCGTGCCGACACCGGCGTGGTCGTGGTGCTGGAGAACGAGCCCGGTTCGATAAGCCCAGTCCTGCCATTCCTTGCCGGAGGGCGCCCTGGCCAGAAGGCGGCGGTTGGTCGCGAGCAGCAGGCCGGGAGAAAAATGCAGCCGAGTGTCGAGATCCACTTCCATCCAGGCAAGAATTTCCTCGCCGCCGGCCAGCAGGGATTCGGCCTCGGTGAGCCAGGCATCGGGCAGGTTTTGAGCGCTTGAAGCAGAAAGAGAGGGTTCGGTTTTCATTGTGGCGAAGTTTACTGCTCTTGCCTGCAAGAGTACAGTTACGGCCGAATTTGGATGGGATACCGATGTGAGGGTTCGGATGTGCGCTCAATCTTTAATCTCGCGGAGTAAACCGAAAAGCCCCATCCGGCGTTAAAATGACGCTGAGCCGTGTTGAATTTGACTGACCCGTCTCCTGTAAATTTTAGTCTTGAAAATATGGAAAAGTTCGACATGGAATTTCTCAAGGTCATGTCTCTGCGTGGCCCGAATATATGGACCTATCGTCCGGTTCTTGAAGCATGGGTGGATATCGGCGCGCTGGAAGATTCACCTTCCAATACCATTCCCGGCTTTTACGAACGCCTGTCATCCTGGCTGCCCTCGCTGATCGAGCACCGCTGCGGGGTCGGCGAACGTGGCGGCTTCATGGAGCGGGTGCGCGAAGGCACCTGGGCGGGACATATCCTCGAACATGTCACACTGGAGCTGCAGAACCTGGCCGGCATGCAGAGCGGCTTCGGAAAAGCGCGCAGCACCCCGGTACGCGGCGTATACAAGGTTGTGGTGCGCTCGCGCCATGAAGAAGTGAGCCGTGCCTGTCTGGACGCCGCCCGCGATCTGGTCATGGCGGCAATCGAAGACCGCCCCTTTGATTTGCCCGCGACCATGGCGCGCCTGCGGGATATGGCCGACTCCCTGTGCATTGGCCCGAGCACGGCATGTATCGTCGATGCGGCCACCGAGCGTGGCATTCCATCGATCCGCCTGACCGATGGCAACCTCATGCAGCTGGGCTATGGCGCTCGCCAGCGCCGCATCTGGACGGCCGAGACCGACCAGACCAGCGCCATCGCCGAGGGTATCGCCAGCGACAAGGACCTGACCAAGAGCCTGCTGCAGTCCTGCGGTGTTCCGGTTCCCGAGGGGCGGGTGGTTGACAGCCCGGAGGACGCCTGGGAGGCAGCCGAAGATATCGGGGTGCCGGTGGTGGTCAAGCCTTCCGATGGCAACCATGGGCGCGGCGTATCCACCGAGCTGATGACGCGCGAAGAGGTCGAAACGGCCTATGGAATTGCGCTCAACGAGGGGAGCGAGGTGATCGTCGAGCGCTTCGTGCGCGGCAATGAACACCGGCTGCTGGTTGTGGCTGGCCGTCTGGTGGCGGCGGCACGCGGCGAATCGGCTACCATTACTGGAGACGGGGTTTCGAGCATCGCCGAACTGATCGATATTCAGATCAACACCGATCCTCGGCGTGGCGAGACCGAGGATTACCCGCTCAATCTGATCCTTCTGGATAGAGAGCCATCCATCCGGCTCGAAATTACGCGCCAGGGCTATACGCCTGATTCGGTCCCGCCCCTGGGCCAGCTGGTGATGATCCAGCGCAACGGCAATGTTGCTTTTGACGTGACGGACCGGGTGCATCCCGATGC
>PQAG01000194.1 GCA_003104895.1 Nitrosomonadales bacterium | reverse complement strand
CTCGATCCCGGCCAGGTCGGCGGCGGCGATCTGGCCCACTTCCAGGCGATGGCGGGCATTGTCCAGGTTCACATAGGCGACCGCCATGTACTCGTTGTCGGCGGCGTACTGCAGGTCCGCCAGCAAGACATCGAAAAAGCGCGCCATGACATCCAGGCGGCGGCGCGACCGGGCATCCAGCAGCGCGGCTTCGCGCGCTGCCAGCACGGACTCCGCCGCCTGCCCGGCAAGCGCGGCGCGGCCGAAGTCATAAAGGGACTTGCGGGCATTGAAGCGCAGCGTGTTGTCGCTCACCGAATCCGGGCCGGTGGTCGGTTTCGCCCGGCGCAGACCGGCTTCGAGATTGAGGCTCCAGTCGCTGCGCGCACCGGCCAGATCGCGCTCGGCAATTGCCATGGCGCGGTCAGCCTCTGCGATCCTGAGGTCGGGGTGCGAATCAGCCGCGGACGCCAGCGCCCGCTCCAGCGTCAGGGTCTGCGCGCCTTGCGCGTGCAGCGCCGGACCAAGCAGCAAGCC
Organism: Nitrosomonadales bacterium; assembly: GCA_003104895.1. GTDB lineage: Bacteria > Pseudomonadota > Gammaproteobacteria > Burkholderiales > Sulfuricellaceae > Sulfurimicrobium. The sequence goes on along the minus strand of PQAG01000194.1, from coordinate 6,519 downwards.
AAGCGCCAGCAGCGCACGTTTCATTGAGCGGCCTGCTGCTTGTACTTGGCAAACGGCATGGTCTTGTATGCGCCGTCAGCCACATAGCGCCCCAGCGCCATGAATTCCTTGCTGTCCCTGGCAGCGCCGGTGAAACGGGTCAGCACCTTGCCGGAGAGGTCGAAAAACAGGAATACCGGGGTGGCGCGCACCCGGTGATCGAGGGCAAACTGCTTTTCCGTGCTTGCCTTTCCGGCAAAATCCACCAGGGCATTGGCGCCCTCGGTATCGACGCTGAAAATCAGGAAATGCCGGCGGTAATAGTCCTGCACCTCGGACTGGTTGAGGATGGTTTCTTTCATGCGATGGCAGAACGGGCAATCCTCCATCTCGAACATCAGCAGAATGCCCTGCTTGCCTTCCTGTTTMGCCGTGTCCAGCTCAGCCTTGAAATCACCCAGATGCTGATTGAAGAAATGCTGCTGCACATCGCGGCTCTCGGCCCAGGCGGATGCGGCAAACAGGCAAAAAAGCAGGCCCAGCAGGTATTTCTTCATGGMGCGCTCCTATTTCTTGGCGTTGATATAGCTTTCCACGGCCTTGCGCGTAAGGGCGCCGACGTTGTACGCCACCATCTTGCCCTGCGGATTGAACAGATAGGTGGTCGGCAGGCCGCCGATCGGCCCCACCTGCGCGGCGGAAGCCTGGGTGCCGAGAACGACGGGATAGGAAACAAACATCTGCTCGGCGAAATCCTTCACCTGCTGCGCGCTGCTGTAATCCATCGCCACCCCCAGCACCACCAGGTCCCTGTCCTTGTGCTTGTCGTGCAGGGCGATCAGGTCGGGGATTTCCTCCAGGCAGGGGGGGCACCAGGTGGCCCAGAAATTCACCAGCACCCACTTGCCCTTGTAGCCGGCCAGGGAATGCTGCCTGCCCTGGGTATCCTGAAACGTGAAGCCGGCTGCCGCAGCCAGGCCCACCGTGGCAAACAGAACACATCCCAGCCAGAACCGGATCAGCAACTTATTTCTCATGCGCTTCCCCGCCCTCATGTTTCTCACCGCCATGCGCATCTGCGGCGTGGGTGAGATACAGCGACAAGCCGATCAGGGCCAGGCTGCCGCCCAGGTAGAGCAGGTCAAGCGTGGTTTTCATCTCCATCTTGAGCGCGCTCTCGAACAGTGTCACGATCAGGATCATCAGGATCACCTTCGCCAGGCGGGCCTTGAGGTCGTCCAGGCTCTCGATCACCAGGATCTTGCTCGATGTCTTGCTGCCGTGCGCCTCGTCGATGTCGCTGATGAACAGCTCATACAAACCAAGCGAGAAAATCAGCATCACCGTGGCCAGCAGGTAGCCATCCACCACCTCGACGATGTGGGTGATGGTTTCATCGTGCAGAACCTTGCGTGTCTCGGACGGCAGTGCGGGGTCGGCATAGTGGAAAATATGCGCAATCAGGTAATACACATCCACGGTAGCCATGTAAAAGATGGCAAAGCCCGCCGCCATGCTCGCCACCACGGCAAACAGGACCACGTACCGGCTGCGCCACAGGCCGCCTTCAAAAATTTTTTCAATCAGATTCATCATGTTGTTGTTTACCTAAGCAGAGGCTCAAAATAAAAGAAGGCAAATACCGTGCCATCATGGAAACCACTGACACCCCTATCACCGCCGCTGACCACAGGGCAAAAAAGGGCGTGCCAGGATAGTTGTGCAGGGCAATTTCCAGCGCCGCCAGGCCTGCGCCCAGCAAAACCGTCAGCGTGCGCCATACGGCCGGGAACGAGGTCACCCCCAGGCGTGCCAGCAAGCCCAGCAGGAATACCCCGCACAGAGCAAAACCCGCGCCATAACTGGCCTGCACCGCAGCCGGCGCCAGCAGGCCACGCGACACGCTCCAGTGATGCCAGACGAACAGCAGCGCCAGAACGAATAGCAAAAAAACAGCCACTTCACCCAGGAACGCGCCAGTTCGGGCATTCTACCTCGCTTAATGTTTTACAAACCGGGCAATTGTTTCTAGAATCAAGGAAAAACATAATTCAGGCAGGATAGGAGACGCGCAATCCATGACCATCAAACTTTCCGTACCCGGGCCGGAACAGAATTTAACCGTAGAAACCCGCCCCAGGCAAGTCGCGGAATGGCTTGCCGCGCTCCCCCTGAGCAACCTGAATGACGCCTCACGTTCCATCCTGGATGCACTGTACGCCCTGAACCGCAGCAAGGTTGCAGAAGACACCAGGCTCAAGCTGCTCGAACTCTACCGTACCACCATCTCCAACCTGATGCCGGCGCTGGAGGCGCAATTCTCCGGCCAGCCCCTGCCGCTGCCGGAAAAATCCAGACTCATCGCCAGCCAGGCGCGCCAGCTGCAAACCGAACTGGCCTACGGCTACAAAATCATTCTGCTCGACCACGCCGCACGGAAACTGAGCTTCGGCAGCAACAAGCAGCTGCCGCTGATCGTGGAACGCGCCATCGGCAGTCTGGGCAGGATGCTGGTGGTATGCTACCAGACCTATGCGCCGACGCCCGCCGGCGTCTGGGCAGAAATGCACATCCTGTTCACCTACGCCGTGGAACAGGGCATACAGGACGAGGCGATTTCAGACCATGAACACCTGAGCAGCGTCAACCTGGCCTACAAGCAGGCTTTGCTGCTTGCTCTGCTCGATCCCTACCGGCTGATGCAGGGCGAAGTCAACAAGGTACTGAAGTATCTCGCCCAGTTTGGCGGCCATGCCCATCTGCAGCCGCTGGCGCAGACCAGCAACCCCTCCGGCTATTTCCTGGTACGCCTCGACAGCGACAAACCCCCGCGCGCACTGGCGCATGACACCACCGTCACCGATGCGCGCACCGACATCCTGCTCAACACCATCGAACTGGCGCGGCTGCTGCACCAGCAGATCAGCCGGCTGGAAACGGGCGTTGACCCGAAGGCGCTGCTGTTGCCTTTCACTGCGAAGGACTTCGGCTATCCCAACCTGCTGAAGCGCATGCTCAAACACTGGGGCATCGCACCCAAGCGCTTGTTCAACCGCGTCCAGCACGATGCCAAAATGGAAATCTGCGCCGGCATCCGCTCCATCCACCACTTCCTAAGCGGAGACCTCGTCGGCGGGGTGATTGGCCGCAAGGACAAAGCACCCGGACACGAAACCACGGAAATCACCCTGGAACTGGCAGACTCACCGCTGGACAAAACCAGCCACCAGACTTACGTATCCAGGAACTGGCTAATCATCAACGAAAGCGCGGGCGGACTGGCGCTCTCCAAGGATCCCAAAATTGATGTCCAGGTACGGGTGGGAGAAATCATCGGGCTCAGACCCGAGAACAATGAAGCCTGGAATATCGGCGTGGTGCGCTGGGTCAGCAGCGAGAACCCCCACCACCTGCAACTCGGCGCCCAGATGCTCGCGCCCGCCGCCGCCCCGGTCATGCTGCGCCCCTTGATCACCCATGCCGGCGCCCCTTTTCAGCCCGCGCTGCTGCTGCCCGAGATCCCTGCCCTGAAGCAACCCGCGACCCTGGTGTGCCTGCGCGGCAGTTTTCTGCCCCAGCGCGAATTCCTTCTGGACCAGCATGGCACGCCGAAAAACGTGCGCGCCACCCGGCTGCTGGAACAGACTGCCACCTTCGATTTGTTCGAATTCACACCGGTCCAGGTCTAGCGCACAAATCCTCCAGCGAGCCCGCCAGAGCCTGTTCCAGGCTGGAGGCCGTGCGCCCGCTCAACGCTGCAAGACTGGCATCGCTGCCGGGGGGCAATGCTTCATCCGGGTTGAACACAAAGCGGCGAAACACCGCCAGCATGGCAATATCGCCCGGGTGGGCCGAGAGCAGCCAGCCCTGCCCTGCCGTGCGCGCCACCCAGCGGGCATCGCGCAGCTGACGCAGGATATTTTCCAGTTCCTCCAGTGCCACATGGGTTTCACGCTGCAAGGCTGCCAGGGTCAAGGCCTCGCCGCGATGCTGGGCACGGCATAGCGCCTGCAGCACGCACAGGGCATCGAGATAGCGCCGCCCGGGCGTGCGCTCGATGCGCCACATGCCGCCGCGCCAGTAGGACAGCGAAGCCGCTACCACTGCGCCGCTCACCACCACCAGCCAGGACAGGTAAATCCACAGCAAGAAAACCGGCAGGCTGGCAAAGGCGCCATACACCAGGGTGTAGCCTGAAAAATGCAGGATATAGGCGGTGAAACCCCTGCTCATCAACTCCAGCCCCAGCCCAGCCACCAGTCCACCCGTCAGGGCATGGCGCCACGGCACATGGCGATTGGGCACGGCGAGATAAAGCAGGGAAAATGCCAGCGTGGTAATAACCAGCGGCACGATTTTCAGAACCACAACGCCGAGTGACGGAATAAACGCCACATAGCCAAGCGAATAACTCACCAGGTAGGAGGTCAGCGAAAGGCTGGCGCCAGTCAGCAGGGGCCCCAGCGTCAATGCCGCCCAGTAGGTCAGCACGCGCTGCAGCAGGGGGCGCGGGGTGGTCACGCGCCAGATCAGGTTGAACGCATGCTCGATGGTCTGCATCAACATCAGTGCCGTCACCGCCAAGGCCGCGATACCCGCCGCAGTCAGCCGCGCCGCCTTCTCGGAAAACTGCTGCATGTAAACGGTAATGATCTTGCCCGCGACTTCCGGCACCATGCTGGTGAGCAGGAAAACCTTGAGCTGCACCATCAGCCCGGAAAACACCGGAAAAGCCGAAATAACCGTCAACGCAATGACGATCAGCGGCACCAGCGAGAGCAGCGTGGTGTAAGTCAGGCTGGAGGCGATCTGGATGCAACGGTCATCATCGAAGCGCTGAGCCAGAAAGCGCATGAAACCGAGAAATTCGCGAATGAGGCGGGACATGGGAAATACCCTAAACAGGTCAGGCTATAATAGGCAAATTCAACCTTCTTGAGAATGAGCGATGAACGAAATTCTGGTGCTGTATTACAGCCTGCACGGCGCGGTGAAGGAAATGGCGCAGCTGATCGCACGCGGAGTGGAACAGGTGCCCGGCGCCACGGCGCGCATCCGCACCGTGCCGCGGGTGTCCACGGTATGCGAGGCGGTGGAGGGCGACATCCCCGATTCCGGCGCGCCCTATGTCGAACTGAAAGATCTCGAGGAATGCACCGGGCTGGCGCTGGGCAGCCCCACCCGCTTCGGCAACATGGCGGCGCCGATGAAATATTTCTGGGACAGCACCACGCCGCTGTGGCTGAAGGGCGCCCTGACCGGCAAGCCCGCGGCGCTGTTCACCTCCACCGCCAGCATGCACGGGGGCCAGGAAAGCACCCTGTTCTCGATGATGGTGCCGCTGCTGCACCATGGCATGCTGATCACCGGCCTGCCCTATTCCAACCCCGAACTGACCGCCACCACTTCCGGCGGCACACCCTATGGCGCAAGCCACGTCGCCGGCGCGGACGGCAGCAAACCCTTCACCGAGGAAGAACGCAAGTTGTGCATCGCCCTCGGCAAACGGCTGGCGGAAACGGCGCTGAAGCTGGCGCGCGCGCAATAATACTGCACAAGGGTCCGAACTGAATCTCCGGCACATGAAAACCGCGCTTCACTACATCGCCATCACCAGCCTGATTGCGCTGATCATGCTGTGCCTCGCCTGGGAAGGCTGGCTCGCGCCGGTGCGGCCCGGCGGAACCCTGCTGGTGACAAAGGCCGTGCCGCTCCTGCTGCCCCTGTTCGGCATCCTGCGCGGCAGGGTTTACACCTACCAGTGGGCCTCGATGCTGATCCTGCTGTATTTCACCGAAGGGGTGGTGCGCGCCTGGTCGGACCACGGGCTGAGCGCCACGCTGGGCACGCTTGAAGCGGGGCTGAGCGTCGCCTTTTTCCTCAGCGCAATTTTCTATGCCCGATTGTTCAAGGCGCATAAAAAACCAAGGCTGGAATAGAAAAAAGGCCCTGCATGCCTTCGACCTTTAGCTCTGTTTCCCGCAGCTTTCCCCCTGAGAGATTGGAAAAATAAATGTTAAACTGGACGCTGTCCGGACTGATGTCTTGAGGTAACCAAATCTTGTTTACCCGCACCGAGGTAACTTGTCCCAATTGCAAACGCTCCCGTTGCCGGGAATCGAAATGGCTCTCCCGAGTGGAAAAACGCAGCCATCCAGGCAGCCGGCCGTACCGCTGTCTGGATTGTTCGCACCGCTTCATTTCGCACAAAAGCACCCGCTTCGACAAAGTCATGGCTGTTTCCGCGCTCGCCGTAATTCTCGCAATCGCTCTTACTGCTAGCGTTGGCGCACTGATTTTTCGCGGCGCTCCTCCTCCGGCGCAACATCCGCCAGCAGCATCCACGGTGATTGATCCTGGCGATCTGAAAGCAGCTCAAGGGGGAGATGCCAGTGCTCAACTCAGGGTCGGCGAGGCCCTCTTGCATGTTGCGGTTCGCGAAAAGGAAAATTCTGTCCAGGCTGTCCGCTGGTTGCAGTTGGCAGCCGGCAACGGAAACACCGCAGCCATGCTCCAGTTAGGGAAACTGTATCGGAGCGG
>PQAG01000193.1 GCA_003104895.1 Nitrosomonadales bacterium | reverse complement strand
TACCGGAAATGCGGCATGCTGGTGTTGCCGCCTTTTTCCACCGCCAAAGCATTAACATGGTGCGACACGCACGCCACCCGGCTGGAAATATCAGGCGCACGGCAGATCATTCCCGAACTGGCTGCCGACGAGGATGCCTTATGGCTCCCGGATGTAGCGCAAGCGCGCAACCCGAGGCTGCTCAAGGCCCTGCGGCGCCAGTTGGAACTGCTTGGCGTGCCAATCCACGAACAGACGGAAGCTACCGGATGGCGTTGCAATGGAACGCTTGTCACCGGCATTCACACGAACCATGGCATGCTGCACGCCGGGAATTACATCGTCACTTCCGGCGCCTGGAGCAGACAACTGCTGGGCAAACACGCGCTGAATCTGGATATCCGGCCCATCCGTGGCCAGATGCTGCTGTTCAAGACAGTGCCGGGCACTTTGCGCAGCATCATTCTGAAAGAGGGGATTTACCTGATCCCCCGCCTGGATGGCCACATTCTGGCGGGCAGCACGCTGGAAGATGTGGGCTTCGACAAAACCACGACTGAAGAGGCCCGGGCAATGCTTCATGCCCAGGCCACCGGAATTCTGCCCCTGCTGAAAGAGGCGCCCGTTGTTCAACACTGGTCCGGGCTGCGCCCCGGATCGCCGGACAACATCCCCACCATCGGCCGCCACCCGCAGCTGGAAAATCTGTATATCAACAGCGGCCATTTCCGCTACGGCGTCACCATGGCGCCGGCCAGCGCGGAAATTCTGGCCAGCCTCATTCTGGGGCGGCCCCAGGCATTGGACATCAGCCCCTATCGCTGGCAGGCGGGCAGAAAATAAACTATATTTTCAAATCCACTTGAATTCAGGAATCGCCATATGTCCAACGACCGAAAGGCCCACTGGGAAAATGTCTATTCGACCCGCAGGCCGCATGAAGTCGGCTGGTACCAGGCCTATCCGGAAATTCCGCTGCACCTGATCGCCTCGACAGGCGTGGGCAGGAATGCTGCCATCATCGACGTGGGCGGCGGCGCCTCCAACCTGGTGGACGCCTTGCTGGAAAACGGTTACAGCGATGTGACCGTGCTCGATCTTTCCTCAGCCGCGCTGGAGGCCGCCAAGGCAAGGCTGGGGCAGGCGTCGAGCCAGGTGAAATGGCTGGCCGACGATATCACCTGCTTTACCCCSCCGCGGCAATACGATGTATGGCATGACCGCGCSGTMTTCCATTTCCTCACCGAGGCCGCGGACCGCCAGCGCTACATGGAAGCRGCCCGCGCMGCCCTGCCCCCCGGCGGACACCTGATCATGGCGACCTTCGCGCTCGACGGCCCGTCCCAGTGCAGCGGGCTGGATGTGGTGCGCTACAGCCCGGAAAGCCTGCGGCGGGAAGCCGGCGCTGGATTTACTCTTGCAGAATCCTTTGGCGGCCTCCATATCACCCCTTCCCAGGGCAAACAGTCTTATACGTTTTGCCGCTTTATCCGGAAATAGCGATGTCCAATATAACGATCAAGACAGGCGGGACCTACAGCAACGGAAATTTTCATGGCCACTGGGAAGTGCGCCAGGTGCTGGCCCGCGGCATTCCATGTGAAGAAGAGAGCGCCATCGAGTGCGTGAAATACAAGGTGCTGGTGGGCGCGCGGAGACGCCGCAGTTTCGTCTGCAGCAGCGAGGAATTCTCGCGCTGGGCGCGCTACGAGGTCACACGCGACGAGAATTCCTGGTTCAAGATCGAGAGTTCCTAGCCCAGCCTGGCCAGTTGAGCCCGCAGCTTCTCCAGCATCGCGCCAAAGTTCGCCAGCCGCTCCTTTTCCTGCTCCACCACCGCGGCAGGCGCACGCGCCACGAAGCTCTCGTTGCCGAGCTTGGCATGGGCCTTGGCAATCTCGCCTTCGAGACGCGCGATTTCCTTGGAAAGGCGCGCCTGTTCGGCTTCCTTGTCAATTTCGATCTTCAACATCAGACGCAYGTCCCCAACCACCGCAACCGGCGCATCTGCGTCCGGCAGCTCGCCTTCCACTATGGCAATCTCGGAGATTTTTGCCAGCGCCTGGATGTAGGGCGCCAGGGCGGAGATATCMCCCAGYGCSACCAGCGGCACCTTCTGCGCGGGTGAGATATTCATYTCGCCGCGCAGGGCGCGGCAGGCGTTGACCATCTCCTTGAGCTGTGCGGCCTGAGCCGCAGCCTCCGCATCCACCTTGCCCGGATCAGCCAGCGGATAGGCCTGCAGCATGATGCTCTCGCCCGGCCTGTTGGCCAGCGGCGCCACTTTCTGCCACAGTTCCTCGGTGATGAAGGGGATGATGGGGTGAGCCAGACGCAGCAGGGTTTCCAGCACGCGCACCAGGGTGCGGCGCGTGGCGCGCTGCTGCGCTTCCCAAACCCTCTCCCCTGCCCCCTCTCCCGCCGTTGCCTGAGCGCAGCCGAAGGCAGGGCGAGGGGAGCCTAGTTGCACCTTGGCCAGCTCCACGTACCAGTCGCAGTACTCGTCCCAGGCAAATTCGTAGATGGCACGCGCCGCCATGTCGAAGCGGTAGGCGCCAAGCGCTTCACTCACTTCCTGTTCGGCCCGCTGCAGACGGCCGGTGATCCACTTGTCCATGTCCGAATACTGCAAGGGCAGGCTTTCATCCTGGCCGCAGTCCTTGCCTTCGGTGTTCATCAGCACGAAGCGGGTGGCATTCCACAGCTTGTTGCAGAAATTGCGGTAGCCCTCGCAGCGCTTGAAGTCGAACTTGATGTCGCGCCCGTGGGAAGCCAGGCTGGCGAAGGTGAAGCGCACGGCATCCGTGCCGTAGGCGGCGATGCCATCGGGGAAGTCCTTGCGCGTGCCTTTTTCGATCGAAGCCGCCTGCTTGGGGTTCATCAGGCCGGTGGTGCGCTTTTGCACCAGGGTTTCCAGCGCGATGCCGTCGATCAGGTCGATCGGGTCGATGACGTTGCCCTTGGACTTGCTCATCTTGTTGCCGTGCATGTCGCGCACCAGGCCGTGCACGTAGACTTCCCTGAACGGCACCTTGCCGGTGAAGTGCAGCGACATCATGATCATGCGGGCGACCCAGAAGAAAATGATGTCGAAACCGGTGACCAGCACGCTGGAAGGCAGAAAAGTCTTGAGTTCGGCGGTCTGCTCCGGCCAACCCAGAGTGGAGAACGGCCACAGCGCGGAGGAAAACCAGGTGTCGAGCACATCCTCGTCCTGGCGCAGGGTTCTGCCCGTCCCCGCCTGCTGCTGCGCCTCGGCGAGATTGCGCGCGACGTAGAAGTTGCCGTCCTCGTCGTACCACGCCGGGATGCGGTGGCCCCACCACAGCTGGCGCGAGATGCACCAGTCCTGGATGTTTTCCAGCCACTGGTTGTAGACGTGCGTCCAGTTGTCCGGCACGAATTTCACTTCGCCCTGCGCCACAACATCCAGGCCGCGCCTGGCCAGCCCTTCCATGGCCACGTACCACTGGTCGGTCAGCATCGGCTCGATCACGGCGTGGGTGCGGTCGCCGCGCGGCACCATGAGCTTGTGCGGCTGGGTTTTGACCAGCAGGCCCTGCGCTTCGAGGTCGGCGACGATTTTCTTGCGCGCCTCGTAGCGGTCCATGCCCTGGTATTCGGCCGGGGCCAGATCGTTGATCCTGGCATCCAGGGTCAGGATGCTGAGCGGTTCCAGCTGATGGCGCTGCCCGACCTGGTAGTCGTTGAAGTCGTGCGCCGGGGTGATCTTGACGCAGCCGGTGCCGAACTCCCTGTCCACGTATTCGTCGGCGATGATGGGGATGGTGCGCTCGCACAGCGGCAGGCGCACGTGCTTGCCGGCCAGGTGCTGGTAGCGCTCGTCCTCCGGATGCACCGCCACCGCCATATCGCCGAGCATGGTTTCGGGGCGCGTGGTGGCGACCACCAGCGCTTCGGCGCAGCCTTCCACCGGGTAGCAGATGTGCCACAAAAAGCCGTCTTCTTCTTCCGAGATGACCTCGAGGTCGGAAACGGCCGTCATCAGCACCGGATCCCAGTTGACCAGGCGCTTGCCGCGATAGATCAGGCCCTGCTCGTAGAGCTTGACGAAAACTTCCGTGACGGCTTTGGACAGGCCTTCGTCCATGGTGAAGCGCTCGCGCGACCAGTCGCAGGAGGCGCCGAGGCGGCGCATCTGGCGCGTGATGGTGGAGCCGGATTGTTCCTTCCATTCCCAGACTTTTTCGAGGAATTTCTCGCGTCCCAGGTCGTGGCGGGAAATGCCTTTTGCATCCAGCTGGCGTTCCACCACGATCTGCGTAGCGATACCCGCATGGTCCGTGCCCGGCTGCCACAGGGTGTTCCCGCCCTTCATGCGGTGGTAGCGCACCAGGGTGTCCATCAGGGTATCCTGGAATGCATGCCCCATGTGCAGCGTGCCGGTGACATTGGGCGGCGGCAGCATGATGCAGTAGGCGTCCTTGTCCGGCGCGGTGGTGGCGCGGAAATAGCCGCTGGATTCCCAGCGGGGGTACCAGTGCGCCTCGATGGCGGCGGGTTCAAAACTTTTGGCGAGTTCCATGGTGCGAGAAGGGGAGGTTTGAAAAGGGGTGGATTATAGCTTATTCACCGGCATCATTGGCGCGGCCGGGGATCTCGCCAAGCTGCTTCCGCAGTTCCTGGGCAACGGCTTCGCGCACCACCGATTCCAGCTGCATGGCAAACTGGTCCAGCATGGTGGACATGGCCCGGTCCATGGCGGAAACGATATGCGCCGAGAGGCGCTGATCGAGAATTTCCTGAATCTGCCGGTCCAGGCCTTCCAGGGCCTGGCTGCTCAGTTTGGAAGAAGTATCATCAGCTAAGATGCCGGATGTCTGCTGCTCGTTGACGTCCTCCAGCAGCAGGAACGGAAATTCATTCATTTCCGTCTTTTCTTCCACCACCTCGGTCAACACCGGAATGGCTTCTTCCTCGTCAGGCACCACTTCCGTCAGCAGCGGGAAATCCATTGCCGGAGGTAGAACAGGCGCCTTTTCAAGCCGGTCGTGATGCCGCTTCAGCAACGCGTCCATCTTGGCAAGGACGTCGTCGTGCGCAGTGCGGGCAGCGTCCTTGCTCATGAATGGCGCTTGCCGATCTGGCTCATGTCATGGGAGCGGATTTCGTAGCCCCGGTCGCGGTAGAAACGGAAGCGCTCCCGCGCGGCCTCACGGTCAGCCTCATCAGCCGTCACAATCTCGATCAGGCGTTGAAAGCGGCTGAAAAACGCCGGCTTGGTGCCACTCAGATTGAGCAGCACCTGCTCGTGCGCCAGCTCGCCCGGGTCGTGATCGACGATGACCGGCGTCGCCGGGGCCAGTTCGTCGCGGGCGCGGCAGTGCGGCAGAAAGCCGGTTGCGGGAACACTCCACAGCATCCGGTCCATCCTGGCAGCATCACTCTCGTCCGATGTCAGAACCAGAACGCGCAGGCCCTGCTCCAGCGCCTTGGCGCTGAGCTTGCAGGCGAGAAGCTGCCTGTCCTGAACGTGGGTATAGAAGTCGATCTGGGTCATCGAGAACAGCTATCAGTTATCAGTCATCAGCCGCCGGTCTTCAACCCGCTGCGCGGTTGACCAGGAAATGCACCAGCAAGGGCACCGGCCGCCCGGTGGCGCCCTTTTCCTTGCCGGACTTCCAGGCCGTGCCGGCGATGTCCAGGTGCGCCCAGTCATATTCCTTGGTGAAGCGGGAAAGGAAACAGGCCGCCGTTACCGTGCCAGCCGGACGGCCGCCAATATTGGCGATATCGGCAAAATTGCTCTTCAGCTGCTCCTGGTACTCGTCCCACAGCGGCAACTGCCAGGCGCGGTCATAAGTATCTTCACCGGCATGCAGCAGTTCGCGCGCCAGCGCATCATGATTGGCCAGGAGGCCGCTGGCCTGGTGGCCGAGAGCAATGACGCAGGCGCCGGTCAGGGTAGCGATGTCCACCACGGCCGCCGGTTCGAACCTGGCGGCGTAAGTCAGCGCATCGCACAGGATCAGGCGGCCTTCGGCATCGGTATTGAGAATCTCGATGGTCTGGCCGGACATGCTGGTAACCACGTCGCCCGGCTTGTTGGCGTTGCCATCGGGCAGGTTCTCGCAGGCCGGGATGATGCCCACCACATTGAGCGGCAGCTTCATCTGCGCGATGGCCTTGAAGGCGCCGAGCACGCTCGCAGCGCCGCACATGTCGTACTTCATCTCGTCCATTTCCGCAGGGGGCTTGAGCGAAATGCCGCCGGCATCGAAAGTGATGCCCTTGCCCACCAGCACCACCGGCTTCTGTTCCTTCTTGCCGCCAGCGTACTGCATCACGATCAGCTTGGGCGGCTGACGGCTGCCCTTGGCGACGGAAAGGAAGGAACCCATCTTGAGTTCTTCCAGCTGCTGCTGCTCCAGCACCTCGATCTTGAATTCATGGGCTTTGGCCAGTTCTTGCGCCTGCCCGGCGATGTAGGCCGGCGTGCAGATATTGCCAGGCAGATTGGCCAGATCCTTGGCCAGATTCATGCCCTGGGCAATCGCCAGGCCCTGCTGCATGGCAATTTCGCCGATGGCCAGTTCATTGCGGCGCGGAACGCTCAGCACCATCTTGCGCAAGGGGCGGCGCGGCTCATCCTGCTTGCTCTTGAGGCGGTCGAAGCGGTACACGCTTTCCATCGTCACAATCACCGCCTGCTCGACCTTCCACGCCAGTTCGCGTTTTTTCACCGGCACTTCGGTCAGGTACAGCGCGGCTTCGGTGGCTCCGGTGTCATTCAGGGTCTTGACCGCGGCGGCAACGGCCTCACGGTATTCCTTGTCCTTGAACTCGCGCTCCTTGCCCAGCCCCACCAGCAGCACGCGGTCGCACAGCGTGTTGGCAACATTGTGCAGCAGCAGCGTGCTGCCCAGTTTGCCGTCCATGTCGCCGCGGCGCAGGATGTCGCTGATGTAAAAATTGGAAATGCGGTCCATGAGGTCCGCTGCGAGGGAAAGCTTGCGGTGTTCGAAGATACCCACCACCACGCAGGCGGTGCGCTGTTTTTCCGGACTGCCGCTTTTTATGCTAAATTCCACGTACTACTCCTTTTTGTTCCGGCGCGGATATTTCAGAAATTCAGGCCAAGTTGACAAAATTTGATTAGAAGCCAAATTATCCTCAGTCTTGACCAATAAAGTCAAAGAAAACAAAAAACATGATTTTTCGCCGCGCGCTGCTGCAGGAACTGTTCGGTAATGCTGCAGCCGTATTTATCATTCTCCTCACAATCAGCATTACCACCCTGCTCATCCGCCTGCTTGGCCAGGCTGCCAGCGGTTCACTGGCAAGCGAGGCAGTGCTGGCATTCCTGGCTTTCAGCGCGCTTAATTATCTGCCGGTCCTGCTCTCCCTCACCCTTTTCATCGCGGTATTGCTGACCCTGACACGCAGCTACCGGGATAACGAAATGGTGGTGTGGTTCAGCGCCGGCCAGAGCCTGGCCGCCTTCATCCGGCCGGTATTCGCGGTTGCTGCGCCGGTGGCGCTGGTGGTGGCGGTACTGAGCCTGTTTCTGTCTCCCTGGGCATTGCAGAAACAGAATATATACCGCAGCCAGATTGAAAGCCGTGACGACGTGGCCTCTGTCGCGCCGGGCGTGTTCAAGGAATCCAAACATGCCGACCGGGTGTTTTTCGTGGAAAGCTTTGCCGGCGAACAAAACACCGTCAGCAATATTTTCATGCAATCCACGGAAAACCAGAAGCAGGGCGTCATGTTCGCCCAGCATGGCTACCAGAGTATCGCGAAAAATGGCGACCGTTACCTGGTGCTGCTGAATGGAAAGCGCTACGAAGGACTGCCGGGCTCGCTGGAGTTCAAGATCGTCGAATTCGAGCGCTACGCGGTCCGCATCGACCCTTATGAAGCGAAGCTCACCGCGCCATCGTCAAAATCCCTTTCCCTGCCTGAACTCGTCAACAACCTGTCGCCGGTCAACATGGCCGAATTGCAATGGCGAGTCTCCCTGCCGCTGAGCGCAGTGCTGCTGGCGCTGCTGGCGATCCCCCTGAGCTTCGTCAACCCGCGTGCCGGGCGCTCCCTCAACCTGATGCTGGCACTGCTGACCTACCTTGTCTACAGCAACTGTCTCAGCATCGCCCAGGGCCTGGTGGCACAAGGCAAGCTCTCGCCCATTCTTGGACTGTGGGTGGTGCATGCCGCACTGGCGGGACTAGCATTGATCCTCTTTTACCGCCGCATCCAGGTATCCCCCTCATTGCTCTCGCGTTTCAGGCGGGCGCCATGAACATTCTGCACCGCTACCTGGCCAAGGAAATCTACTCCAGCACGCTGTTCGTCTTCGCCGCCCTGCTTTCCCTGTTTGCCTTCTTTGACCTGATTCATGAGCTGGGCGACCTGGGCAAGGGGCATTACCGCCTGCCGCAAATTCTTGGCTTTGTAGCGCTGGGTTTGCCGGGGCATATTTACGAGCTGTTTCCCATCGCGGCACTGATCGGCACATTGTTTGCCCTGGCCCAGTTTTCGGCCAATTCCGAGTTCACGGTCATGCGGGTTTCCGGCCTCTCGACCCAGCGCTTTGCCTTGTCGCTGATGCAGACCGGCCTGGTTTTTGTGGCATTGACCCTGCTCTTTGGCGAACTCGTCACCCCGGCGGCAGAACGCATGGCGCAGCAACTGAGGCTCAAGGCCACCAGCTCGGTGGTCGCGCAGGAGTTCCGTTCCGGACTGTGGATCAAGGATGCGCAGAGCTTTGTCAACGTGCGCGAAATCCTGCCTGACACGACCTTGCTGGGCGTCAAGATTTTTGAATTCGATCAGGACTATCGCTTGAAAACCGTGAGCTACGCCGAGCGCGGCCACCATGAAGAAGCTGGCCGCTGGCTGCTGGAAGAAGTCAGCCAGACCCGTTTCGAAGGCGAGAAAACGGTGGTAGGCAAGCTGCCGCAACTTGCCTGGACATCGGTACTGAACCCGGACATTCTATCCGTGCTGCTGGTGGTGCCGGAACAGATGTCGGCATTGAGCCTCTACCAGTACGTACAACACCTGCGCGACAACAAGCAGAAAACGACGCGCTACGAAATTGCGCTGTGGTCCAAGCTGGCCTACCCCTTCGCCACCCTGGTGATGATGATCTTCGCCCTGCCCTTCGCCTACCACCAGTCCCGCAGCGGCGGGGTCAGCGGCAAGATATTCACGGGCATCATGGCAGGCCTGTCGTTTCATTTGCTCAACAGGGTCTTTGCCCATCTCGGCCTGCTCAATGACTGGCCGCCGCTTTTCAGCGCATCCTTCCCTGCGCTAGCATTTCTCGGCGCTGCGCTGGGAATACTCTGGTGGACGGAAAGAAGGTAGCGGTTAGCGGTTAGCGGTTAGTATGATTTTTGTCCCGGCCAGGCGGTCGTGCAGAAATTGACGCTCACGGTCAAACAGCGCCCACAGGATACCGATCCCCAGCAGCATACCGGGCAGGGCGAGCGCAAAGCGCAATATTGCCTGCCGCAGAGTCAGCGGCGACCCGTCCGCGCTCACCAGGCGCAAATGCCAGGTTTTCATCGCCAACGTTTGCCCGCCACGCAGCCAGAACCAGATGAAATAGGCCGCCATGACGCCCAGCAAATAAACCTGGAAGACGCTCCTGACCAGCTGCGTCGTGCTGCCCAGAGTCAGGCCGACGAACAGGAAGCCGGCCAGAAACAGCACCGCAAGCAGCAACAGGCTCTCGTAGAGCATGCTGGCCAGGCGTCTCAGGATGCCGGGGC
The DNA here is from genome assembly GCA_003104895.1 of Nitrosomonadales bacterium. Lineage (GTDB taxonomy): Bacteria > Pseudomonadota > Gammaproteobacteria > Burkholderiales > Sulfuricellaceae > Sulfurimicrobium. The sequence continues at coordinate 4,655 of PQAG01000193.1, read as the reverse complement.
TGGGAAAATTTTGGGGGGATGGCTCCACCAGATTATGGTGCGGAAGAGGCGGGAGGCGGCGAAGCCGGAGCAGGCACGGGATTTTCCGGCGCGGGCGGATTCAGCGCGGATTTCTGCTCCACCTTTTGCCGCCACTTCTGCTTCAGTTCCTGGCGTTTTTCCGGGGGCAGCTGTTTGAACTGCTTATAGCGCTGGCGCGCCCTTTCCCGTTCCTCGAAGGTCAGCCGGTCCCAGTCCTTGAGTTGCGCCTGAACGCGCTGCTGCTCGAGGGGCGTCATCTTCAGGTATTGCCTGGCCACACCCAGCAGCTTGAAGCGCTTGTGCGCCGACATGCTGTCCCAGTTGCCAGCCACCGGAGAGAGTATCTGCTGCTGCTCGGGGTTCAGCTCAGACCAGCGCGGCGGCCTGGCTGAATCAGCGGCCAGCACCTGGCCTGAAGCCAGCAATAGCCAGACCGCTAGTGCCGCAAGGATTGGTCTAGCCATGAATTGAAATCAGAATCAAGAAAAGCATGAACCGGCAACTCTCCCGCCAGCAGGTTGGCATCCACATCGTCCGGATCGGCGCCGTTGATCTCCTGCCAGTTGAATGCAATCAGCAGGCCCAGCAGCAAAACCGCGAGCGAAATCCAGAAACGCAAATGTCCATGGTGGCCATGATGCCCGGAATGCACATCTCCATGCCCCGCCATCGCAATGCCAAACACCTGCTGCGGGCTGGCGTGCGCAGCCAATGCCTGCTTGCGCGCCGACTGCAGCCGCTCCAGCACGGAACGATCCAGCTGATTGGCGCCATAATTCAAATGCTGGGTAATTCTTTTTGCTATGTCCCGCTCGTTCATAGCTTCACTCCTTTGTTCTTCAACGCGGCAGCCAGGGTATGTACTGCCCGTGAGCAATGGGTCTTCACGCTCCCTTCGGAGCACCCCATTGCCGCCGCCGTTTCGGCGACATCCATATCTTCCCAGTAACGCAGCATGAAGGCTTCCCGTTGACGCGCAGGCAATTTTCCCACTGCCTCTTCAATTACAGCGAGCGTTTGTGCCCGATCCAGCTGGTTTGCCGGATTCTCAAAATAATTGGAGTCGCTTTCAACCTCCAGAGTTTCCAGCGGATCCTGCTCATCGCCTTCCTTGTTGAAGGAAAACGAGGACAGCAGGGTTGTCCACAGCGCGCGCACCTTGTGGCGGCGGAAATAGTCACGGATGGCATTCTGCAGAATGCGCTGGAACAGCATCGGCAGCTCATCGACCGGGCGCGCACCATACTTTTCCGCCAGCCTCATCATGGCATCCTGCACGATGTCCAGCGCGGCATGATCATCATGCACGGCGAAAACCGCCTGCTTGAATGCGCGCCGCTCAACCTGAATCAGGAAATCCGAAAGTTCGCGTTCAGTGGCCAGTTTGTCAATTCCGAATTGCTGATGAAATAAATACTGTTTTGTTCATCTTAGCAAAAATCCACCCCTTTTAGGCGCCCCCAAACCAACCCTGCAATGCCGCACTTGACCAAACACTCCGCAACCATTACTGTTCTAGGTCTTTTTGTTAGTTTGTCAGACAAGGCATTCCATGGAGTTAACGGGCGCAGAAATCACTGTACGCTGCTTGGCGGAAGAAAATGTCGAATATGTATTCGGCTATCCCGGCGGCGCGGTGCTCAACATCTACGACGAAATTTACAAGCAGGACAAGTTCAAGCATGTCCTGGTGCGCCACGAACAGGCAGCTGTGCACGCCGCTGACGGCTACGCCCGCGCCACCGGCCGCACCGGCGTGGCGCTGGTCACCTCCGGACCGGGCGCGACCAATGCGGTCACCGGCATTGCAACGGCCTACATGGACTCGATCCCTATGGTGGTGATCAGCGGCCAGGTGCCGACGCCCGCCATCGGCATGGATGCCTTCCAGGAAGTGGACACGGTTGGCATCACCCGCCCCTGCGTCAAGCACAATTTCCTGGTCAAGGACATCCGCGATCTCGCCAGCACCATCAAGAAGGCATTCTATATCGCCTCGACGGGTCGCCCCGGCCCGGTGCTGGTGGACATCCCCAAGGACGTGACCCAGTTCAGGGCCGAGTTCGAATACCCCAGGAACATCAGCCTGCGCTCCTACAACCCGGTAACCAAGGGGCATAGCGGCCAGATCAAGCGCGCCGTGCAGATGCTGCTGAGCGCCAAGCGCCCGATGATCTATGCCGGCGGCGGGGTGATCCTGTCCGATGCCGCCAAGCAACTGACCGAACTGGCGCGCCTGCTGGGCTTCCCATGTACCAACACCCTGATGGGCCTGGGCGGCTTCCCCGCCTCCGATCCCCTGTCGGTCGGCATGCTCGGCATGCATGGCACCTACGAAGCCAATATGGCGGTGCATCACAGCGATGTTCTGATTGCCATCGGCGCGCGTTTCGACGACCGGGTGATCGGCAATCCCGAGCACTTCTACCAGGAAGAGCGCCAGATCATCCACATCGACATCGACCCCTCCTCCATCTCCAAGCGCGTCCGGGTGGACGTGCCTATCGTCGGCAACGTGCCGGAAGTGCTGACGGAAATGATCAAGCTGATCAAGGCCAGCAAGGAAAAACCGGATCAGGCCGCGCTCAAGACCTGGCTGACGCAGATTGAGCTTTGGCGTTCGCGCGACTGCCTCAAGTACGACCGCAGCAGCGACATCATCAAGCCCCAGTTCGTGCTGGAAAAGCTGCATGAAGTGACCAAAGGCGACGCCTTCGTGACTTCCGACGTGGGCCAGCACCAGATGTGGGCAGCGCAATTCTACAAATTCGACAAGCCGCGCCGCTGGATCAACTCGGGCGGCCTGGGCACCATGGGTTTCGGTTTGCCGGCCGCCATGGGCGTGCAGCTGGCCCACCCGGATGCGATGGTGGCCTGCGTCACCGGCGAGGGCAGCATCCAGATGAACATCCAGGAACTGGCCACCTGCAAGCAGTTCAACATTCCGCTCAAGATCATCCTGCTCAACAACCGCTATCTGGGCATGGTACGGCAGTGGCAGGAATTTTTTTACGGCGAGCGCTACGCCGAGTCCTACATGGACACCCTGCCGGATTTCGTCAAGCTGGCCGAGGCCTATGGCCACGCCGGGCGTCGCATCGACAACCCGGCCGAGGTGGAAGATGCGCTCAAATGGGCTTTCTCCGCAGAAATGAAGGAAAAGCTGGTATTCCTGGACTTCCGCACCGACCAGACCGAGAACGTGTACCCCATGATTCCCGGCGGCAAGGGGCTTTCTGAAATGATTCTGGTGTAAACATGAGACATATCATTTCCCTCCTGATGGAAAACGAAGCCGGCGCCCTGTCCCGCGTGGCAGGCCTGTTCTCGGCACGCGGCTACAATATCGAATCGCTGACCGTGGCGCCCACCGAAGACGCCACCCTGTCGCGCATGACCATCGTGACGCGCGGTTCGGATGAAATCATCGAACAGATCACCAAGCAGCTCAACAAGCTGGTGGATACGGTCAGGGTGGTGGACCTGTCGGACGGCGGCCACATCGAACGCGAACTGATGCTGGTCAAGGTGCGCGCCGAAGGAATCTTGCGCGAGGAAATGAAGCGCATGTCGGACATTTTCCGCGGCCGGATCATCGACGTGACCGACAAGACCTATACCATCGAAATGACCGGCGCCGGCCACAAGCTGGATGCCTTTCTCGGTGCGCTGGACAAGAGCGCCATTCTCGAAACCGTGCGCACCGGCGCTTCCGGCATTGGACGCGGCGACAGAATACTTAAATCGTGAGGGGTGAGGAGTGAGGGGTGAGGGGAAAACCCTGCTCCTTACTCCTTTCTCCTCACTCCTCACTATGCAATGAAAGGAAAACCATGAAAGTTTATTACGACAAAGACGCCGACCTCTCCCTGATCAAGGGCAAGAAAGTCACCATCGTCGGCTACGGCTCGCAGGGCCACGCTCACGCCAACAACCTGAAGGATTCCGGCTGCAAGGTTACCATCGGCCTGCGCAAGGGCGGCGCTTCCTGGGACAAGGCCGAGAAGGCCGGCCACAAGGTGGAGGAAGTGGGCAAGGCCGTCAAGGGCGCCGATGTCGTCATGATCCTGGTGCCGGACGAGCAGCAGCCCGGCGCCTACTACGGCGACATCGAGCCGAACATCAAGAAAGGCGCAGCCCTGGCCTTTGCCCACGGCTTCAACATCCACTACAACCAGATCGTGCCGCGTGCCGACCTGGACGTGATCATGGTCGCCCCCAAGGGCCCGGGCCATACCGTGCGTTCCGAATACCTCAAGGGCGGCGGCGTGCCCTCCCTGATCGCGGTTTACCAGGACAAGTCCGGCAAGGCCAAGGACATCGCCCTGTCCTACGCGGCAGCCAACGGCGGCACCAAGGGTGGAGTGATCGAAACCAACTTCCGTGAAGAAACCGAAACCGACCTGTTCGGCGAGCAGGCCGTGCTGTGCGGCGGCGCAGTGGAACTGGTGAAGGCCGGTTTCGAGACCCTGACCGAAGCCGGTTATGCGCCGGAAATGGCCTACTTCGAATGCCTGCACGAACTCAAGCTGATCGTGGACCTGATGTATGAAGGCGGCATTGCCAACATGAACTATTCCATTTCCAACAACGCGGAATACGGCGAATACGTCACCGGCCAGCGCGTCATCGCC
>PQAG01000192.1 GCA_003104895.1 Nitrosomonadales bacterium | reverse complement strand
ACCATCGTGCCGGCGCAGCTGCGCGCCACCGCGCACAAGATTGCCGACGTGATCTACGAGAAGCTCACCGGCGATGTCGGCGTGTTCAGCACCCAGATCGCCTACATCGTCAAGGAGGGTAAGCGCTTCGAGCTGCAGGTGGCGGATGCTGATGGCTACGGCGCGCAGACCGTGATGGCGTCGCAGGAGCCGATCCTTTCTCCGGCCTGGTCGCCGGATGGCGAAAAACTGGCCTATGTGTCGTTCGAGAAGAAGAAACCGGTCATCTACGTGCAGGCGCTCAAAACCGGCGCCCGCCAGGCATTGGCGTCGTTCAAGGGCAGCAACAGCGCACCGGCCTGGTCGCCGGATGGCAGGAAACTTGCCATTGTCCTGACGCGCGATGGCCGTTCGCAGCTTTACCTGATCAACGCCGATGGCGGCAATCTGCAGCGCTGGAGCGACAGCTCGGGGATCGACACCGAGCCGGACTTTTCGCCTGACGGCAAGTGGATCATCTTCACCTCCGACCGCGGCGGCAGCCCGCAGATCTACCGCATGCCGGCAGTCGGCGGCGCCGGGCAGCGCATTACCTTCGAAGGCAGTTATAATGTCTCGCCGCAATTCAGCCCGGATGGCAAGAGTTTTGTTTTCATCCAGCGCAATGGCGGGCAGTTCCATGTTGCGGTGCAGGATTTTGCCACCGGCCAAGTGCAGGTGCTGACCGATACCCCGCAGGATGAGGCGCCCAGTTATGCGCCTAATGGTAAAATGCTTATTTATGCCACGGAAATCAACCGCCGTGGCGTATTGGCTGCTGTTTCCAGTGATGGACGCGTGAAACAGCGCTTGTCGGTGCAGGCCGGAGATGTACGCGAGCCGGCATGGGGTCCTTTGTTAAAAAATCAGTAAATTTTGGGAGAATCAAATGAACAAGCTGTTAATGAGCGCAATTCTGTTGGGTCTGCTGTCTGCTTGCGCCAGTACGGGCGACAAGGGCCAGGGTGCCGCATCGGTCGAAGACAAGAGCCTGGGGCAGGCCGGGGCGGCAACCCAGGGCGCTCAGAAGCAGGGCATGGCAGTGGATCCGCTCAAGGACCCCAACAACATCCTTTCCAAGCGCAGCGTGTATTTCGATTACGACAAGTACAACGTCAAGGATGAATACAAGCCCATGGTCGAGGCACACGCCCAGTACCTGAAACAGAACGCCAAAGCCAAGGCCTTCCTGCAGGGCAATGCCGACGAGCGCGGCAGCCGTGAATACAACCTGGCCCTGGGCCAGAAGCGTGCCGAGAGCGTCAGGAAGGTCATGAATGTGCTGGGCGTGTCCGACAGCCAGATCGAAACCGTCAGCTTCGGCGAGGAAAAGCCCAAGGCTGAAGGCCATGATGAAGCTTCATGGGCGAAGAACCGCCGCGCTGACATCGTTTACCAAGGCGAATAAAAGTGCGCGGGCTTGCACTTCTACCGGCCTTGCTGCTGACGGGGGTGTGCCACGCCGGGCTGTTCACGGACGACGAGGCGCACAAGAAAATCAGCGACATGCAGCAGCAGAATGCCCAGCAGCAGAACAAGGTTGAGGCGCGTTTTGCCGGCCTGGAAAGCGCGCAGCGCGCCCAGGGCATGGAAATGCTGTCCCAGACGGAAGCGCTGAAATCCGAGCTGGGCAAGCTGCGCGGCCAGCTGGAAGTGCAGGCGCATGACATTGAAAACCTGCAGAAGCGCCAGCGCGATCTGTATGTCGACGTGGATACGCGTTTGCGCCAGCTGGAGACTGCCGCAGCCACAGCGGCGGCTGCTGCGGCAGCGCCCCCGCCGGTGGAAGAAAGCCCGCCCAAGCCCGGCAAGGATGGCAAATCCGGCAAGGACAAGAAGTCATCTGCCAAGGCAAACGCCGCAGTTGCTGCGGTTCCGGCCCCCGTGCCGGTACCGAAGACGGCTGAGGCCGATCCTGCTGAGGAGGCAAAAACCTACGATGCAGCGTTCAACCTGTTCCGCAGCGGCAATTACCAGGGCGCCCTGACGGCTTTTCAGGCATTCAATCAGGCTTACCCGAAAAGCCCCCTGGCAGCCAGTGCACAATACTGGATCGGCAACTCGCACTTCAACCTCAAGGATTTCAGGTCCGCGATCGCCAGCCAGCAGGAGTTGATCAGCCAGTATCCCAAGAGCCCCAAAGTGCCGGATGCGCTGCTGAATATCGCCACCTGCCAGCAAAGCATGGGTGATGCGGGCACGGCGAAAAAAACCCTGGAGGACGTGCTGGCCAGGTATCCGCTCAGCGACGCGGCCGACAAGGCAAAACACCGCCTGGAAATGCTGAAATAAGCAGCGCCTCATGCTGCGTATCAACGAGATTTTCTATTCCCTGCAGGGGGAAACCAGCCGTGCCGGGCTGCCCACGGTGTTCGTGCGCCTGACCGGCTGCCCCCTGCGTTGCGGCTATTGCGATACGGCCTATGCCTTCAATGAGGGCGTGGCCATGGAAATTCCCGTCATCCTCGAGCAGGTGGCCGCCTATGCGCCGCGCTATGTCACCGTGACCGGCGGCGAGCCGCTGGCGCAGAAGGAATGCCCGGCATTGCTCGGCGCCCTGTGCGACGCAGGCTATTCGGTTTCGCTTGAAACCAGCGGCGCGCTGGATATCTCCAGAGTGGATCCGCGTGTCTCGCGCATCGTGGATATTAAGACGCCGGGCTCCGGCGAGGCGGAAAAAAACCGCTGGGCCAACCTCGCCTTGCTGACACCGCATGACGAGCTCAAATTCGTGATCTGCGATGAGACCGATTACGGCTGGGCTCGCCGGCAGGTGCAGGAACGGCAGCTCAGCGCCAGATGCCCGGTGCTGTTTTCTCCCGTGGCCGGCAGCCTCGATCCGGGCCAGCTGGCGGACTGGATCCTGCGCGACCGCCTCGATGTGCGCTTCCAGCTTCAGCTGCACAGGATCTTGTGGCGCGAGGATCGCGGGCGATGAAAAAGGCCGTGGTGCTGCTTTCCGGCGGGCTGGATTCAGCCACCACGCTGGCCATGGCCCGCAGCCAGGGCTTCGAGTGCTATTGCCTGAGCCTCGATTATGGCCAGCGCCACCGTTCCGAGCTTCTCGCCGCCGGACGGGTGGCCCGGAGCCTGGGCGCCGCAGCGCAGCGCACGCTCAGGCTGGACCTGACGCTGTTCGGCGGCTCAGCCCTGACGGATGCGTCGATTGCCGTGCCCGATGCGCCATCCGAGGGCATCCCCGTCACCTATGTTCCGGCGCGCAACACCATCATGCTTTCCCTGGCGCTGGCCTGGGCGGAAGTGCTGGAGGCGCGGGATATTTTCATCGGCGCCAACGCCGTGGACTATTCCGGCTACCCGGATTGCCGTCCCGAATATATCCGCGCCTTCCAGAACATGGCCAACCTGGCCACCCGCGCCGCCATCGAAGGCCAGCCCACCACCATTCACGCGCCCCTGATCGACCTCACCAAGGCCGAAATCATTCGCCGGGGAGCCGCCCTTGGCGTGAATTACGCGCTCACGGTTTCCTGTTACCAGGCCGACGAGCAGGGCCGCGCCTGCGGCCATTGTGATTCCTGCCGCCTGCGCAAGGCGGGTTTCGAACAGGCTGGCGTACCGGATCCCACCCCTTATCTTTGATCCCCGCAGCTTAGTATTAAAGTACTAAGTGTCGAATTAAATTACACTTTTTCGCAAAATCCTGATTGTTCTTTGCGGCAATTCGATTACAATCTGGGCTTGTTATTGAACTTGGGTTCCGGCAACGGAGAGGGGATAAAGAATGATTTATGAAAGTTTCGCACCTGCCCAGTCGTTTTTTCTCTGGGCGACTTTCGGGATTGCCCTGGTCATGGGCGCATTGGTCAACAAGACCAATTTCTGCACCATGGGCGCGGTTTCGGACTGGGTCAACATGGGCGACACCGGCCGTTTGCGCGCCTGGCTGTTTGCCATTGCCGTGGCGGTGCTGGGCGTGGTGGCGCTGGAAGCCAACGGCCTGGTCAATGCGGATGCAGCATTCCCGCCCTATCGCGCGAACCAGCTGGTGTGGGCCGAGAATCTGTTGGGCGGCCTGATGTTCGGCATCGGCATGACCCTGGCTTCGGGCTGCGGCAACAAGGCGCTGATCCGCATCGGCGGCGGCAACCTGAAATCCGTCATGGTGTTCGCCATCATCGCGGTGATTGCCTACTACATGACCAACCCTTTCCCCAATTCCGACAAGACCCTGTTCACGGTGCTGTTCTATGACTGGATGCGCCCCCTGGCCGTGACACTGCAAACCAGACAGGACCTGGGCTCTGTGCTTGCAGGCCCGGAAAAGGCGGCTTCCACGCGCCTGATCATCGGCGGCATCCTGGCGCTGGCCCTGATTGCCTTTGCTTTCAAATCGAAAGATTTCCGCACCAGCCTGGACAATGTTCTGGGCGGCCTGGTGGTCGGGCTGGCGGTGCTGGCGGCCTGGTACGTCACCAGCAATGTGATGGTGAGCGCGGACGGGCAGAACTACTCGCTGCAGAACTTCGTGGCCGAGCAGTGGGACATGTTCGCCAAGCCGGAAGATGTGAAGCCGGCCGATAGCCGCCCGCTTTCTCCCCAGTCCTTCACCTTCATCAACCCCATGGGCCAGACCTTCGGTTACGCGCTCGGCGGTTTCAAGGCGGCTTCCATGACCTTCGGCCTGATGGCGGTGGCGGGGGTGATTCTCGGTTCCTTCCTGTGGGCCGTGGTCAGCCGCAGTTTCCGCATCGAGTGGTTTGCCTCGTTCCAGGATTTTCTCAACCACTTCGCCGGTGCCGTGCTGATGGGCTTCGGCGGCGTGCTGGCCATGGGCTGCACCATCGGGCAGGCGGTGACCGGGGTTTCCACGCTGGCGATCGGCTCCTTCATCACCTTCATCGCCATCGTGGCAGGCAGCGCCGGAACCATGAAGTACCAGTACTGGAAGATGATGCGCGAAGCTTAGTCAGGCAGCAAGAAAATTGATCCCCGTGGTTATTTGCTTTTGGCTTTTCCGGGCTATGAATCCTGCAGCGCCTTGGGGAGCGGGAACGAAATGTTTTCCGCCTTCCCTTCCAGTTCCACGGCTTTCCCTCCACCCAGCTCTTCCAGCCGTGCAATCACCTCGCGCACCAGCACTTCCGGGGCGGAAGCGCCAGCCGTCACGCCGATCCTGGCTTTTCCCTCCAGCCATTCCGCTTTCAGCTGGCTGGCATTGTCCACCATGTAGGCAGCGGCGCCATGATTCTGCGCCACTTCGCGCAGGCGGTTGGAGTTGGAACTGTTGGGCGAGCCCACCACGATCACAACATCGCACTGGTCCGCCAGGCTTTTCACCGCATCCTGGCGGTTCTGCGTGGCATAGCAGATATCGTCCTTTTTCGGGCCGGTGATGGCGGGGAAGCGCTGCTTCAGGGCGCTGATGATGGCGCTGGCATCATCCACCGAGAGCGTGGTCTGGGTCACGTAGGACAGGTTGTTTTCGTCCTGCACTGCCAGCGAGGCCACATCTTCCGGTTTTTCCACCAGGTACATGCCGCCTTCCGCCTGGCCCATGGTGCCCTCCACTTCGGGATGGCCCTTGTGGCCGATCATGACGATTTCCTTGTCATGCTGGCGCATCTTGCTGACTTCCACGTGAACCTTGGTGACCAGGGGGCAGGTGGCGTCGAATACCTGCAGCCCGCGCGCATCGGCTTCCCTGCGCACCGCCTGGGGGACGCCGTGGGCGCTGAAAATCAGGGTGCTGCCCGGCGGCACTTGGTCCAGATCTTCGATGAAAATGGCGCCCTTGGCGCGCAGGTTGTCCACCACGAACTTGTTGTGCACGACTTCATGGCGCACGTAAATGGGCGCGCCGAAGCGTTCCAGGGCGCGCTCGACGATGGCGATGGCGCGGTCCACGCCGGCGCAGAAGCCTCTGGGATTGGCGAGCAGGATTTCCATCAGGCCTCCAGAATCTCGATGATCTTGACCTCGAAATTGACCGTGCAGCCGCTCAAGGGGTGGTTGAAGTCCACCGTGGCGTGGGTCGAGGTCTTGCTGATGATCTGGCCGGGCAGGGTGTCCCCACCGGGCAGGGTGAATTCGATCAGGCTGCCTACCTCGAATTCCTCGTCGGGAAAGGCGTCCAGCGGCAGCTCCATGACCTGCTCCGGGTGATGGGGGCCGAAGGCCTGTTCCGCTTCCAGCTTGAAGGTGTAACGCCTGCCGACTTCGAGGCCGATCAGGCAGGATTCCATATTGGGCTCGATTTCCCCGCTGCCCAGGGTCAGGATGACCGGTTCCTCATCTTCGAAGGTGTTGATGGCCTCGGCGCCATCGTCGGAAAACAGGCGGTAATGCAGGGCGATTCTGTCGCCCCAGAGCGCGGTGCGGGTCATGATTTTTTGCCTCTGGTATGGCGCAGGCTGTCCAGGATCAGCAGCATCACGCCGCCAGTAATGGCCATGTCCGCCACGTTGAAGGCCGGCCAGTGGTAGGTGCCATAAAAGAAATCCAGGAAATCCACCACGTAGCCCCAGCGGATGCGGTCGATCAGGTTGCCCAGCGCACCGCCCAATACCAGGCTCAGCGCCAGGCTGAACAAGGCCTGGCGGTGGTGTTTCCTGAGCAGATTGAGGATCACGGCCGCGGCAATGCTGGCCACGGCGATGAAGAACAGGCGCTGCCAGCCGCCTGCCCCGGCGAGGAAGCTGAATGCCGCGCCGCTGTTGTGCGCCCGCACCAGATTGAAGAAGGACGCGAGCGGCAGGCTGTCGCCATAGCTGAAGGCCTGCATCACCCAGTGCTTGGTCAGCTGATCGAGCGCGATGACTACAGCGCTGTACACCAGCCACAGGCGCCAGTCACGCATGGGAGCGCGCTTCCCCGGCGCCGAACAGGTTTGAAACGCAGCGCCCGCAAAGGGTCGGATGTTCAGCATGGGAGCCGACTTCGGCGCGGTAGTGCCAGCAGCGCTCGCATTTCTGGTGCGGGCTGGCGCTGACCGTGATCTTTTCTTCCGCGCCTTCCGTGATCCTGGCCTGGGAGGTGATCAGCACGAAACGCAGGTCGTCTCCCAGAGAGGCTACGCTGGCATGGAGCGGCTGCGGCAGCTGGACTGTTACCTCCGCCTGGAGCGAGGAGCCGATGGCGCCGGAAACGCGCACGGTTTCCAGTTCCTTGGTGACGCGGGCGCGCAGTTCGCGGATGGCCTGCCATTTTTCCAGCARTTCCGCGGCTCCCGAAACAGGCGGGAAGCTGTGCCAGGTGTGCAGGAAMAYGCTGYCRTCTGCATTGCCYGTSAWKGCAGYCCAGGCTTCCTCGGCGGTAAAGCTCAGGACAGGCGCGAGCAGGCGCAGCAGGCTGTGGGTGAGGTGATGGAGCGCATTCTGYGCCGAGCGGCGGGCAGGGGAGCCGGTGCCGGCGGTGTAGAGGCGGTCCTTGAGAATGTCTAGGTAGAAWCCGCCCAGGTCCTCGGAGCAGAAGGAAGTGAGCTTCTGCGCCACCAGGTGGAATTCGTAGCGCCCGTAGTCGGCTGAGATGTCTTCCTGGAAACGGGCGGCCAGCGCCAGCGCGTAGCGGTCGATCTCAAGCCATTGTTCCACCGGCAACTGATGCTGCGCCGGGTCGAAATCGGCCAGGTTGGCAAGCAGGAAGCGCAGCGTGTTGCGGATGCGGCGGTAGCCTTCGGTCACGCGCTTGAGGATTTCGTCGGAAATGGTCAGCTCGCCGGAATAGTCGGTGGAGGCCACCCACAGGCGCAGGATGTCGGCGCCCAGCGTATCCATCACCTTCTGTGGGGCGACCACGTTGCCCTTGGATTTGCTCATCTTGTGGCCCTTGGCATCGACCACGAAGCCGTGGGTGAGCAGCGCCTTGTAGGGCGCGTGGCCGTCGGTCGCGCAGCCGGTCAGCAGGCTCGACTGGAACCAGCCGCGGTGCTGGTCCGAGCCTTCCAGGTACAGGTCGGCGGGATGCGCGAGAGTGTCGCGCCGCTTGAGCACGCAGGCATGGGTCGAGCCGGAGTCGAACCACACGTCGAGGGTATCGCTCACCTTCTTGAAGGTGGCGGCGTCACTGCCCAGCAGTTCGGCGGCGTCGAGGCTGAACCAGGCTTCGATGCCCTGCTGTTCGACGCGCTGGGCGACCTGTTCCAGCAGATCCTGGGTGCGCGGGTGCAGTTCGCCGCTTTCCTTGTGCACGAACAGCGGCATCGGCACGCCCCAGTTGCGCTGGCGCGAAACGCACCARTCGGGGCGGTTCCKGATCATGGCYTCCAGCCGGGCGCGCCCCCAKGMSGGGAAAAAYTCGGTGTTYTCSACSGCCTTCATCGCYGCYTCSCGCAGRSMRGTTMMCTMTCCCCYMKCCCCTCMSSSRGRGGGSKAGGGTGAGSKTKKGTGTCCATGCCGATGAACCACTGGTGCGTGGCGCGGAAAATGATCGGGGTCTTGTGGCGCCAGCAGTGGGGGTAGCTGTGCAGCAGCTTCTCGTCCTTGAGCAGCAGGCCGTTGGTGTTGAGGATTTCCAGCACGGTCTTGTTGGCCGCCCAGATCGACTGGCCGCCCACCAGCGGGGTGCGCTCGAAGAACCTGCCGTCGTCGCCCACCGGGCAATCCACCGCCAGCTTGTACTTGCTGCCGATGATGTAGTCGTCCTGGCCGTGGGCCGGCGCGGTATGCACCAGGCCGGTGCCGGCATCCAGCGTGACATGCTCGCCGCAGATGACGGGCACGCTGCGCTGGTAGAACGGATGCTGCAACTGCAGATGTTCCAGCGCACTGCCCTTGACCTTGGCGATGACTTCCACGGTCTCGAAGCCATAGCGCTGGATGCAGGCCTCGGCCAGGTCCTGCGCCAGGATCAGGATACCCTTGGGCGTCTGGACCAGGTCGTAAATGAATTCCGGATGCACGGACACCGCCTGGTTTGCGGGCAGGGTCCACGGCGTGGTGGTCCAGATCACTGCATAAACCGGCTGCTCGAAAAAAGACTCGCGTAGCGAGCCAGCGTCCCTCTCTCCCCCTGGGAGAGAGCTGGGAGAGAGGGGATGCGGTGCTTTCATGCCCAGCGCGCTGGCCAGCGCGGCGGCATCCTTCACCGCAAAGGCCACGTCGATGGCGGGCGAGGTCTTGTCTTCGTATTCCACCTCGGCCTCGGCCAGCGCGGAGCCGCAATCCACGCACCAGTGCACCGGCTTCTGGCCCTGGTAGAGGTAGCCGTTGGCATGGATGCGCCCGAGGGTGCGCATGATGTCGGCCTCGAATTTGAAATCCATGGTGCGGTAGGGATTGTCCCACTCGCCCAGCACGCCGAGGCGGATGAAATCGGCCTTCTGGCGCTCGATCTGGCCTTTTGCATAGTCGCGGCACAGTTCGCGGAACCTGGCTGCGGGAATTTCCTTGCCGTGCTGCTTTTCCACCTGCAGTTCGATCGGCAGGCCGTGGCAGTCCCAGCCCGGCACATAGGGTGCATCGAAACCGGCCAGGGTCTTGGAGCGGACGATGATGTCCTTGAGGATCTTGTTCACCGCATGGCCGATGTGGATGTCGCCGTTGGCATAGGGCGGGCCATCGTGCAGGATGAACTTGGGGCGGCCTTGTGCGGCTTCGCGGATGCGCTGGTAGAGCTTCTTCTCCTGCCACTCTTTGACCCAGGCCGGTTCGCGCTTGGCGAGGTCGCCGCGCATCGGGAAGGGCGTGTCAGGCAAGTTGAGCGTGTCTTTGTAATCAGCCATTTATCGTGTCTCAAAAAACCGTTTTGTGTTTGCCACATCGGCCGCGATTTGCGCCGTCAGTGTTTCCAGGTCGGGGAATTTCATTTCGTCGCGCAGCTTGTGCAGGAAATCCACGCGCACGTGCTGGTTGTAGATCTGGCGGTCGAAGTTGAACAGGTGCACTTCCAGGGTGGGGCGGCCGTTGTTCTTCACGGTCGGGCGCACGCCCAGGCTGGCAGCGCCTTGCAGCGGTTTGTCGCCGATGCCGTGCGCCTCGACCGCAAAAATGCCCCACAGCGGCGGGCGGTTGTGCTTGAGCTGGATGTTGGCAGTGGGAAAGCCGATCTTGTGGCCCAGACTGTCGCCATGTTCCACCCGCCCGCTGATGCTGTAAGGGCGGCCGAGCAGCGTGTGCGCCAGCCTGAGATTGCCGCCTGCCAGCGCATCGCGCACCGCCGTGCTGGAAACGCGCAACCCGGCTTCCATCACGCTGTGCATGGCCTCGACCTCGAAGCCCAGCCGGGGGCCGGCTTCGCTCAGCATCGCCAGGTCGCCAGCGCGCTTGGCACCGAAGCGGAAGTCGTCGCCGATCAGCATCCATTTTGCCTGGAGCCTGTGGTGCAGCATTTCGCTCACGAATTCGTCCGCGGCGATGCCCGCGAAGCGTTTGTTGAAGCGGCAGATGAACACCCGCTCCACTCCATAGGCTTCAAACAGTTCCAGCTTCTCGCGCAGGTTGGTGAGGCGGGTGGGCGCCTGGTCCGGCGTGAAGAACTCGCGCGGATGCGGCTCGAAAGTCATTACGCAGGCCGGCAGACCGCGCTTTTTCGCTGCATCTTCCATGCGTTGCAGCATGGCCTGGTGGCCGAGATGAACGCCATCGAAGTTGCCGATCGTCAACGCAACCGGCCCGTCGCTGGCGGGAATTCCTCGAAAAATCAGCATAGTCGGGCAAACAAAAGCCTGAATTATACTCACTCAGGGGGGAAACAAGAAATACTCGTTCCCGGCTATTGCCGGCCTTGCATGGCTGCGCGGATGGCCTTGACCACTTCGGCCGGCGGGGTGCCGTGCTGCAGGGTCGCCACCAGCTTGCCGTTAGAGTCGACGACATAGGTCGAGGATGAGTGGTCCACTACGTAGCCGCCTGCAGAACCGGTGTCCTGCTTGCGATAGCTGGCCCCATATTGCCGCGCCGTGGCGGCAATGGCTTCTGGCGTGCCGGTCAGGCCGAGAATGCCGGGGTGGAAGAAGGTGCCGTATTCCTTGAGCTTTTCCAGCGTATCGCGTTCCGGATCAACGGATATGAACAGCGCCTGAGTGCGCGCCAGCTCGTCCTTGTCCAGGGCGTTGAGCGCCTGACTGGTGAAAGCCAGGGAAGTGGGGCAGATATCGGGGCAGAAGGTATATCCGAAATACACCAGCACCACCTTGCCGCGGAAATCATGCAGTGAAACCGGGCCATTGGCGGACTGCAGCGTGAAATCGCCGCCGCTGGGCGCGGCGGCCAGCGGGATGGGGGAATGGGGCTGGCGCGCGTCCGGTTGCCAGAACCAGGTGATCCAGCCCAGCACCAGGCCGAGCAGGGCGATGACAGCGATAAGCAGGGTGCGTTTCATGATTCTGGCTCGAAAAAGTAAATATCATCATGGGACAGTGAAAGGTGCTTGCCAAGTATGGCGGCTGCGGCATTTCGCCGCATTGAGCCCGGCATCAGTTGCGCGATGAGGAAAAGCGGAACGGCGCCACAACTTTCAGCTTTGGGGTGGTCACCACCACGGCAGCCTGCCATGCCATGCCTCCGGTGATGCACACCGGCAATGTCGTTTCCCCGGAGAACCGGTATTCCCCTTCCTGCTTCAATTGCGGACGATTGTAGCCCATGTTCATGTCTACGCCGGTAAAGTCCACCTCTACCAGGCGGGCATCCAGCCCCTGGGTTTTCACCGCCAGCCGCAGCGGGCGCAGAAGGGGGATGGGGCGCGGTTCAATTGAGAGTTCGATTCGTCCGCCGCCGGGGATGGCGCTGGCGCAAGGCCCGGCGTGCAGATCGCAGGCGGGGTCAAGGGGTGCGGTAACGCTGGCTTCAGGGCTGGGAACGAGCCACAACTTGGCGGCAATGGCGGCGCCGATGGCCAGGATCAGTGCGGCGATGGCGGTTATTAGCGGTTTGTTGGATAAGCTCATCAGAGATTTATACCGCAAAGGCGCAAAGAAATTCCTGGTTCCGGCTGTTTTGCTCTGCGCCCTTGCGCCTCTGCGGTTCAATTGCTGTTAGATTAAATTACATAGTGGCAAGAGCATATCACAGCCGTGGTTTGTTGTTGCCTTCTCACGCCCGCGGCGGTTGATGACGCAGTTAACCTTAACATAATGTTGAGTAAATTAGCATGGTATTTTTTGGTTATTTTTCGTTGGATGCGTCAATGGGTAACCCCTCTTGAAACAGGGTGAATCCATGCCCATCTAGTCTCCAGTTTTTACCCTCAACTGGAGAACGAGCACCATGACCGTTGAAGCACACAAGGAAACCCTGGGCTTCCAGGCCGAAGTCAAGCAGCTGCTGAAGCTGATGATCCACTCCCTGTACAGCAACAAGGAGATTTTCCTGCGCGAGCTGATTTCCAATGCCTCCGACGCCTCGGACAAGCTGCGCTTCGAGGCGCTGTCCGACGACGCGCTGTGGGAGAGCGACCCCGAGCTGAAGATCCGCGTGAGCTTCGACAAGGCGGCGCGCACCGTCACCATTTCCGACAACGGCATCGGCATGAACCGCCAGGAAGTGATCGAGCATATAGGCACCATCGCCAAGTCCGGCACGCGCCAGTTCTTCGAGGCGCTCACCGGCGACCAGGCCCGGGACGCGCACCTGATCGGGCAGTTCGGCGTGGGCTTCTATTCCGCCTTCATCGTGGCCGACAAGGTCACTCTGATCACCCGCCGCGCCGGTCTTACTGCAGAGCATGGCGTGAAGTGGGAATCGGCGGGCGAGGGCGACTACACCCTGGAAACCGTGGACAAGCCCGGCCGCGGCACCGAGGTGATCCTGCACCTGCGCGAGGGCGAGGATGATCTGCTCTCCAGCTGGCAGCTCAAATCCATCATCCGCAAGTATTCCGACCACATCACCCTGCCCATCATGATGAACAAGGAAGAGTGGGACGACGAGAAGAAGGAGCAAGTGGTCAAGGACGAGGAAGAAGCCGTCAACCAGGCTTCCGCCCTGTGGGCGCGCCCCAAGAGCGAGATCACCCAGGAGCAGTACGACGAATTCTACAARCACGTGGCGCACGACTTCGAGGCGCCGCTGGCCCATGTCCACGCCAGGGTGGAAGGCCGGCAGGAATACACCCAGCTGCTSTACATCCCGGCGCGCGCGCCRTTCGATCTGTGGGACCGCGAGCAGCGCCACGGCATCAAGCTSTAYGTGCGCCGCGTGTTCATCATGGACGACGCCAAGCAGCTCATGCCCTACTACCTGCGCTTCGTGCGCGGGGTGATCGACTCCAGCAACCTGCCGCTCAACGTGTCGCGCGAGATCCTGCAGGAGAGCAAGGACATCGAAGCCATCCGCGGCGGCTCCGTGAAAAAGGTGCTGGGCATGCTGGAAGACCTGGCCGAAAACCAGGCGGAAAAATACGCCACCTTCTGGAAGGAATTCGGCCGTGTCATCAAGGAAGGCGTGGGCGAGGACTTCGCCAACAAGGAACGCATCGCCAGGCTGATCCGTTTTGCTTCCACGCACGCCGACACGGAAGACCAGACCGTGTCGCTGGCCGATTACATCGGCCGCATGAAGGAAGGCCAGGACAAGATCTACTACGTCACCGCCGACACCTTTGCCGCCGCGAAGAACAGCCCGCATCTGGAGTTCTTCCGCGCCAAGGGGGTGGAAGTGCTGCTGCTGTCCGACCGCGTGGACGAGTGGATGATCTCCCACCTCACCGAATTCGAGGGCAAGAAGCTGCAGTCCGTGGCCAAGGGCGACCTCGACCTCGACAAGCTGGCGGGCGAGGAAGAGAAGAAGGAGCAGGAGCAGGAAGCCGACGCCTTCAAGGGCCTGGCGGAGAAGATCAAGGAAACGCTGGCCGACAAGGTCAGGGAAGTGCGCGTCACGCACCGCCTCACTTCATCACCGGCCTGCCTGGTGGCTGGCGAGCACGACATGAGCGGCAATCTGGAAAGATTGCTGAAAGCCGCCGGCCAGAGCGTGCCGGTGTCCAGGCCGGTCCTGGAAATCAATCCCAAGCATGCTTTGGTGCAGCGCCTCAAGGATCAGGCCGACAGCGAGAAGTTCGGCGACTGGAGCCACATCCTGTTCGACCAGGCGCTGCTGGCCGAGGGCGGGCAGCTGGAAGATCCGGCCGCCTTCGTCAGGCGCCTGAACGAGCTGTGGGTGACGATGTAAGCATTTTGCTTGAAATGAAAAAGGGCGCCGCGGCGCCCTTTTTCATGGGCTGCAAATGTTCAGGCGGCGCCTGCCCGGCCTGAACAGCAAGAACGGCGCACTGCCATCTGGTAAATCTGCAAGAGATCCTCTTCAGTCACATCGATGAAGGAATCCATTTCTGACAGGGCGCACACGAGATCGCTGTGGGCGATCATGCATTTCTCGGCATGGGGCTCATTTCCGGCAGCGGGAGCATTGGCCGGCGCATAAAGCCATGCCGGGTAGCGGCGCCAGCGGAACGGATAGTTGGCGGCAACCGCAACGGCCAGGATGATCAGCACATTGGCCAGTACGGGTGTCAGCAGAAACCAGTAGCCCAGAGCGCGAACCGGCTCGCCGCCCACCACCGAAACCAGGGCCGTTGCCCCGCCGGGTGGATGCAGGCAGCGCAGGTAATGCATGGCGGCTATGGACAGGGAAACCGCCAGCGCCCCGGCATAGAGCGGGTTGGCCAGCAGCTTGGCGCAGGTAATGCCGATCAAGGCCGAGATCAGGTGCCCCCCAAGCACCGGCCAGGGCTGAGAGAGCGCGCTGTGGGGCGTGGCAAAGAGCAGCACGGCGGAGGCGCCCATCGAGGCCACCACCAGCGCCGCCCCATGGAAATCGAGTATCCGTGCGCTGACGATGAGTACCAGCAACACGCCCAGGAAACCTCCCGCAGTCGAAATCAGCTTCTCCGCATGGCTGGCGGGATGCTGGCCATGGCGGTGGAGCAGCGCCCAGATGCGATGCAGTATTGTCACTTTGGTCTTCATAGGCGCACCTCAAGTCGCAAGCATAGGTGACGGTTCGTGGTGTGAGAGCCCATGTTCTTCCTTTCGAAATTCATGACGGCTTCAGAGTAAGTTTGTATGAACTATTTGACAAACGATATTTTTAGGTGCCATCTATCGATTAATTCGATATTAAAGAAATGGCCATGGATATTGAACTTGCCCGCACCTTTCTTGCCGTCGCAGCTGCCGGTAACTTTGTTGGCGCTGCCCAGCGGCTGTATGTGACCCAATCCACCATAAGCGCCCGCATCCAGGCGCTCGAAAGCCAGTTGGGCGCCCTCCTTTTCCGGCGCGGCCGGAGCGGCGCAGAGCTAACCCAGGCGGGGCAACGTTTTCTGCGCCATGCCAAGACGCTGGTCCAGACGCTGGAGCAGGCCAGGCACGATGTTGGCCTTCCGGCCGGTTTCCGCGGAAGCCTTACCCTGAGCGGGCGCATTGCCTTGTGGGACGGCTTTCTGCCTCAATGGGTCGGCAGGATGCGGGGAACCTACCCCGATATTTCATTGCGGCTGGAGGTC
>PQAG01000191.1 GCA_003104895.1 Nitrosomonadales bacterium | reverse complement strand
CAATGGTGGTGTTGCCGCCACACTCAGCGCCCCCCCCTGGGGCAGTTCTATCCTGGCTGCCAATGGTTTCACGCGGCGAGAGCACCACTGCTGCGGCCCCGCCAGCCAAAGCAACACCTGCCGCGTCCTGAACATTGAATTGGCCAGGGGTATCCCAATTCAGAACATCTGTTTTAGGGTTGTTCTTGAACCTGCCCGAAATTGCATACCACAAACATTCCCCGCTGCTATCTCGCAATGGCGGCAGCCCAAGGGTYTTCCATGGAAGACGTCCAATCGCWGAAACGTCCTTTGCGCCGCAAGACGTTTCWGCSAMACCRTCATTATTGGTGTCWGGGCAAGGCAAATAACCAGAAACCGAATTCAAGTGAGTGTCTCGATAAGTCGCAGCATACCCAATCAATGCCTCCTTGGCCTGGGCCAGCGCCTCATTGGTAATCCGGCCCCGCTCCAGCTGCTGGGCGGCCCGGTTCAACCCGCTCACGAACACCGCCAGCGCCCCCACGCTGACCAGCAGCAATAGCAGCATCAGCACCGCGCCGCGCTGGCGGTGGACGGGCGGCAAATGGTTTTTCTGGCGGGGAGGCATGATCCCGTCCTAGCGCGGCAGAGGAGTCTCGCCCTGAACATCTATGGGCGTGTCGTCCTTGCGGCCGGGAGGCGCGGGCGGCATTGCCGCTCCGGGCGTGGCGATGGCGGGCGGCGATTCGTTTCCTGATAGAGGCGGCGGACGGCGGTAGATTTCCTCCACCTGTCCGCTGCTCATGTCGATGCTTTGCCCGACCTTGAGCGGGATGGTCCGCTTCGCGCCTGGCGCGACGATTCTGACCTCGCCGCCCTTGCTCACGGTGGCGGCCTGAGAGACCCCCTTCTGGATGCGGTTGTTGATCCACAGCGTGGATTTTCCATCGCTGCGGGTAATGACCCCATTGAGCAGGATCGTAGTGGACTGTGGCGCGCTTTCCTCTTCGTCGATCCTGACGCTGCGCTCATGCTGCCGCGCCGCGTCCATCCGGGCACGCTGTTCCGGGGTGTGGAAAAGCCGTCCCAGGGCTTCATCAGCATATCCCGGGGAGGGCGCCAGCGCCCATGCGCCCAAAGCCAGCAGGACAGAAAGGCGCTTCATGGCCGCTCCTCCCCCTTGCCTTCGCTCATGGTCAGCCAGGCAAGGCTGCAGTCTGCACTGAGGTGCGGCCGCACGCCGGCAGTCTCGTTCCTGGCCGGACCCTGGCGCTGCATGTCGCACTCCCTGATGATGAAGAAGCCTGCCTGCAGATCTGCCAGAGCCTTCATGAAGCGCGGCAGGTCTTCTTCATGCAGCAGGCCCATGTTGATTTTCATCACCGACTGGCGCAGACGGTATGGCCCGGTATCCGCGACGGCAGGCGACTGGTACGCCTGCTGCGCCTCGATCTGGTAGTTGACGCCGAACATTTTCAGCTGCTGGCTCGCAGCACGCAAGGCTTCCACCCAGTTGATGCGCTGCTCTTCACCGACCAGGCCATGCTGCTGCAAGGCGAGAAAGGCGGCGCGATAGCGCAGAATCCGGTCTTTTTCATCGCCCGATTTCTGCAGGCGGTTGCGCGCCTCCTGCAGGGCGTTCTGCTGCTGTTTCAATGCATCCCTGGACTGATTGAACTGCTGGTAAGTAAAAAATACCAGCGCCGCTCCCAGCAGGAGGGTTGCCAGCAAAGTCAGGAGGGGGGCACGCAGAAAATGCCAGTCAGCAGCGGTCAGTTTCATTGTCGCGCCTTTAACACCAGCTTGAGCTTGAACTCGGCGCGCACGCTATCGGTGCTGGCCGTATCCAGCGTATTGCCGCTCAGTGCCGAGGCGGGATGCACGTTGAGCGGCATCTGGGTCACGCTGGCAGCTGCGATGTCCGGATCATGCTTCAGCTTGTCCGCAAAACGGTTGATGCTGGCCATCGCAGCCCGGTAATCGCCATGAAACGGCCGGACCTCCGCCTCGACCATGCCCCACTCCTGCCAGCGGCCGCCTGCCGCTGGCGGTGCTGCAAGCGGTGCCTTGTCCGCGTTTTCTCCGGGTACGCCATATTTCCAGCCCAGACGCGTCAATGCGATTTCCGGGCTGGTTTCCAGCGCCCGGCTCACCACCTGCATCATATGTTCCGGCGTGCGGCTATCCTGTTTCAGATGATCAGCCAGCTGCACCGCTTTCTCGAGATTATCCGCCGATGCCGGGGACTGCGGGAAGGTTTTGGCCACCTCGGCATAACGCGCCAGCCGGTCCTGTGTCTGGCCTGCAAGCTGGCGTTCTTCATCATCGAGTTGATACTGCTGAAATAGATTTGCCCCCGCCCAGATCAACGACACTGCCGCCGCCACGGCGCTCGCCCCGTACAGCGTGCGCCGTTGCTGGTGGCGCAAATGGCTGCGCGTTACACTGGCCGGCGCCAGATTGCAGGCCGGCTGGCGCAGACCGAGCACGGTCATGTGCGTGATATAAGGGCAATTCCCTGCTGGCATGATCTTGAGGCGGGCGTTCAATTCCTGCTGCGTCAATCGCTGACAGGCAAATGATGGATCAGCCTGCAGGCTGCGCTGCACTTCTTCCAGAGAGTCGTCGGAATCCAGCAGCAACACGGCCAGCCTGGATTCCCGCGCAGCCAGACGCAGGCTGTTGAGATAGAGCCGGGTTTTGCCTATCTCCGCCAACAGGGAAGCGGCCGCGACATTTTCCGTGCCCACCACGGCAAGACGGCTAGCCTTCAATTGTCCGCCCTGAAAGAAGCTCTGGCGCAAACCATCGTGGTGCCTGCTCACCAGCAAGACATCCGGCTGCGACAGATTGAGCAGGGCAAGCAATTCCTGGCTCACCATGGGCAACAGGAAAAGACCCGCCAGCGGCGCCTGGTGCAGATGCAGCACATCCAGCCAGGGACGCAGCATGTCGCCATTGGTCAGCGCCGCAAACAGATAGCGGTCGTCGCGCCGCTTGCCAGAATCCCGCCCCTGTACCCAGGCGGTGTAATAAGGCGTATTGCGATAAAGCTGTTTCAGCTTGCGCTGCAGCAGCTCGTTCCGGGCAGAGCCGGTGACATGCGGGAGCACTTCGACGTGGTAATCCTCCTCGACCGAGTCGGCCATCAGATAGACCGGGGCAGCCGGATGCGCCTGCAGCAGCCCCCCGAACTCCCGCTGGCCGGCTTCAGTGGCAGGGAATTTCCGGCACAGGCCCAGCTTGCCATGCTCGAACAGAGCGCCGATGGCGCCTTGAGAAGTCACGCAGACGATAATTTTAGCGGTCATGGTCAACGCAATAGGATCAAAACTTCATCTTGCCCAATATATCGTAAATCGGCGTCAGCACCGAGAACATGATGGCCGCCAGCACCAGGCCAAGGATCACGGTCAGCGCGGGTTCGAGCATCTTGAGCAGCTTCTCGACCGACTCCTTGACTTCGCGGTTGTAGAAATAAGTCACGTTGAGCAAAGCCGTGTCCAGCGCCCCGGTGGCTTCGCCCACGCGCAGCATGCGCACCACCAGGGGCGGGAACAGGCCCAGATTCTCGAAACTGTCCGCCACGCTGTCGCCGGAACTGATCTGCTGTCCGGCGCGCGCCAGCCCGTCGGCGATGGCGCGATTATCGACGATTTCCTCGCTGGTTTTCATCGCGTCCAGGATGGTGATGCCGGACTGGTACATCAGGGCGAAGAAATTGGCGAAGCGGGCGAGGATGATTTTCTGCAATATCGGCCCGACAAACGGGATGTGCAGCTTGAAATAATCCCACCAGTAACGTGCGCGCGGGTTCTTGCGCACCATCACCGCGGCCACGGCGAACAGGGCCAGGGGGAAGCCAAACAGCAGGTACCAGTAGTTGACGAACACGCCGGACAGGAAAATCAGCGCCCTGGTCTGGAACGGCAGGGCCTGCCCCATGTTCTTGAGAAAAGACACCAGTTGCGGCACCAGATACATCATCAGGAACACGATCACCCCGCTCACCACCACGAATACCAGCGCCGGATACATCAGCAGTCGCTTGGTCTCGGCCGCCAGTTCATCCTGCCACTTCAGGGTGGCGGCAAGATTCTCGAACACTTCGGACATGGTGCCGCTCTGTTCTCCGGCCTTGATCAGGCTCACAAACAGGTTATTGAATGCCACGGGATAGCCGGCCATGGCTTGCGCCAGGGTTTTACCCCCCTCCATGTCTTCCAGGATGCCGGAAAGAATCTCGCGGAAACGCGGCTGCTCAATGCTGTCGCGCAAATCGGCCAGGCCTTCGAGAATCGGAATGCCGGCGCGGGAAAGCTGCTCCATGTGGAAGCAGAAGGCAATGAGATCCTGGCGCGTAATGCTGCCGCCGCCGACCTGCAAGGGCTGATTCACCTTGCGCGCGGTGATGAGGTCCAGGCCCATGTGCTGCAAGCGCAGTTCCAGGTCCACCTCGTTCACCGCGGCGAGCTTGCCCCTGGCAGGGCTGCCGTTCTTGTCGACTGCGCTGTATTGGTAAGTCAGCATTCAGCCATCAATGCAGCCGCCCGGTCAGGTCCACCACGCGGGAAACTTCCGCGAGGCTGGTCCTGCCTTCCAGGATGCGCTGGATTCCATCCTCCGCCAGCGTGCGGAAGCCTTTCTCCAGCGCCACCCTGCTCAATTCCCGCGCCGTGGCGCGGCGCGCGATCAGCTCGTCCAGATCGGCGTCCATGCGCAGCAACTCGATCAGCGCCATGCGCCCCTTGTAGCCACGGTGGTTGCACTGGCTACAGCCTTTCGCGGCATGAATCTGCGTGTCGGCGTCGGGTGCCAGGCCCAGCAGTTGCTTCTCTTCCGGGCCCGGCGTGTAAGGCTGCTTGCAGTGGGGGCAGAGCAGGCGCACCAGGCGCTGGGCAATCACGCCGATGATATTGCCCGCCATGATGTCGGGCAGAATGCCGATATCCAGCAGGCGCGGAAATGCACCCAGCGCGGAATTGGTATGCAGGGTGGTGAACACCTGGTGCCCGGTCATGGCGGCGCGGAATGCCATGTCAGCCGTCTCGCGGTCGCGCACCTCGCCCACCAGAATGATGTCCGGGTCCTGCCGCATCATGGAGCGGATGCCGTTGGCGAAATCCATCTTCACCATTTCGTTGACCGAGGTCTGGCGCATCATCGTGACCGGGTATTCCACCGGATCTTCCAGGGTCATGATGTTCACCGTCTCGTCGTTAAGGTGGGTCAGCATCGAATACAGGGTCGTGGTCTTGCCGCTGCCGGTCGGTCCGGTCACGATCAGGATGCCCTCCGGGCGCGCCATCATCAGTTTCAGCTTGTCCTGCGCCTCGGGCGTCAAACCCATGCGGTCCAGGGAGATGATCGATTTTTCCCGGTCCAGCACGCGCAGCACGATGTTTTCGCCGTAGATGGTGGGCTGTGCGGCAACCCGGAAATCAATCGGACGGCCATTCAGATTCAGCGACAGGCGGCCATCCTGCGGCGCCCGTGTTTCGGCGATGTTCATGCCGCTGATCACCTTGAGGCGGACGGCGATGCCCGGCCAGTAGGTCTTGTGCAGGCTGCGGATCTGCTCCAGCACCCCGTCGATGCGGTAGCGGATGCGCAGGAAGGCATATTCCGGCTCGAAGTGGATATCCGAGGCCCCGCGCTTGACCGCGTCCACCAGCAGCGCGCCGACCAGCCGCACCATCGGCTGGGTGTATTCCTCGTTGCCCGCCTGCAGGCTCTGGTAGTCGATCTCGCCGGTTTCAATTTCGCACAGGATGCCATCCACGGAGAGCTCGAACCCATAAAACTGGTCGATGGATTCTTCCAGTTGCGCCTCGCCCGCGAGCACGGTGCGGATCTCGATCCGGCCTCCCAGATGGGCGCGCAGCAGGTCCAGCGCCACCACGTTGAAAACATCGCTCATCGCCACAAGCAGTTCCTGGCGCTCGGCATTGAAGGCGATCGGCAGCAGGCGGTAACGGCGCGCGAATTCTTCCGGCACCAGCTTGAGGGCTTCCGCATCGGCCACAACGCTGGACAGGTCGATGCCCTCCTGGCCGATGGTGTGGGCCAGGATATCGCGGATCATGGCCTCGGTCACAAAGCCCAGGCGCACCAGCTGCCGGCCCAGCGGCATGTCGTGCTCGCTCTGTTCCATCAGGGCGATGCGCAGCTGGTCATGGCTGATCAGGCCCTGCTGAACCAGCAGCTCGCCCAGACGAAGCTTCTTGCGCTGCTCCGTCATTTATTCAGCCATCCGCTTCAGTTGAACCATGCGCGCTTCGACTGCAGCGCGGTCGAAAGTTGCCGCACCGTCACTCCCCAGCAATTGCAGGGCACGCTGGTAATAGGTAAGCGCCGGTTTGGGCTGGTTGATGTGCTCCAGGCTCACCGCCAGATTGAACGTGTAATCCGGGTTGGCGGGTTCCAGGTGGTGGGCCTGGAAATAGGCCTGCTGCGCATCGGGCCAGCGCTCTCCGGCGGCATAGAGATTGCCCAGGGCAAAATGCAGGAAGGCGCTCGGCTGGTCCGCCAGCAGGCGCTTCAGCTTGGCCTCGCTGCCGGCAGGGTCGGCGCTGCCAAGCAGGTTCAGCAGGCCCGCCTGGGCAAAGGTGTTCTTCGGCTCCACATCCAGTGCGCGCAGATAAAGCCTGCCGGCTTCGCCCGGGTTGTTCGAGCGCGCCGCTACGGCAGCCATGCCGAGCAGGGCATCCACATTGCGCGGCTCCTGCCGCAACAGCCGCCCGTATGCCGCCTGGGCCGCTTCCAGCCGCCCTTCCTGCAAGGCCTGGTAGCCTTGCGCCAGATCGGGGTTGATCTCGGCCTGAGCGCCGCGCAAAACCTTGACCGCGCTTTCCGGCGCCGGCTCCGCAGCACGGATTTCGGCGTTTTTTGCAGCCGGCACCGCCGCATGCAAAGTGGTTTTTTCAGCTGGGCGAGGCTGCTCCAGGACCCGATCCGCCACCGCGGCCAGAGAAGCCGCATCGCCCGGCGGTGGCGTTTGACTTGCAGCCAAGGGAGAGGGAGCTGCCATTGAAACAGGGGCCGGGGCTGAAGCAGGCGGATTGG
>PQAG01000190.1 GCA_003104895.1 Nitrosomonadales bacterium | reverse complement strand
AAAAAATTCTTTTCTTTTTTCAGGTCGATCATCTCGCTCATCCATGGGAAGGGGTTGGCCGAATTCGGGAACTGCTCGTCCAGGCCGATCTGCTGGCAGCGGCGGTTGGCGATGAAGCGCAGGTATTCCTTGAACTGGGCGGCGTTGAGGCCCAGCACGCCGCGCGGCATGGTGTCCTCGGCGTAGCGGTATTCCAGTTCCACGCCCTTCCTGATCAGGCCGGTGATTTCGTTGCGGAATTCGGCCGTCCACAGGCCGGGGTTTTCCAGCTTGATGGTGTTGATCAGGTCGACGCCGAAATTGAGGTGCATGGATTCGTCGCGCAGGATGTACTGGTACTGCTCGGCGGCGCCGGTCATCTTGTTCTGGCGGCCCAGGGCGAGGATCTGCACGAAACCCACGTAGAAGAAGATGCCTTCCATGATGCAGGCGAACACGATCAGGGACTTGAGCAGCTTCTGGTCGGCTTCCGGCGTGCCGGTCCTGAATTCCGGGTTGGTCAGGGTGTCGATGAAGGGAATCAGGAACTCGTCTTTGTCGCGGATCGACGGGATCTCGTGGTACATGTTGAAGATCTCGCTCTCGTCCAGGCCCAGGCTCTCCGCGATGTACTGGTAGGCGTGGGTGTGGATCGCCTCCTCGAAGGCCTGGCGCAGCAGGTACTGGCGGCACTCCGGCGCGGTGATGTGGCGGTAGGTGCCCAGCACGATGTTGTTGGCGGCGAGCGAGTCGGCCGTCACGAAGAAGCCGAGGTTGCGCTTGACGATCAGGCGCTCGTCCTCGGTCAGGCCATTGGGGTCTTTCCAGGTGGCGATGTCGCGGCTCATGTTCACTTCCTGCGGCATCCAGTGGTTGGCGCAGCCGGCGAGGTATTTTTCCCACGCCCATTTGTACTTGAACGGCACCAGCTGGTTGACGTCGGCGCCGCCGTTGATCACGCGCTTGTCCTCGACGCGCACGCGGCGCAGGTTGTTGATGCCGGTCAGGGCGCTGGAATGCGTTTCCTGGGCTGACGGCGCGGGCGGTACGTCGCCAAAGCGCGCAGCCTGGGCAAACAGGTCCGGGGTGTGGTCTTCTTCAAAATTCAGCATCGTATTTTTCTCCTCCATGCTATTGGCAGGCCTCGCATTCCTCGAAGCCTTCATCGCCCGGGCGCAGCGTGCAAGCCTTGCCGGCAATTTCCGGCTCCGGCAGATTCATTGCTCCCATGCCGCTGCCCAGCCCGCCAGAAACCGGCACCGCGTTGAGCTCGCCGCCCTTGCCGGTGGATTTCTCGGCGCTGGTGGCGCCCAGGGTGCGCAGGTAGTAGGTTGTCTTGAGGCCGCGCAGCCAGGCCAGCTTGTAGGTATCGTCCAGTTTCTTGCCGGAAGCGCCGGCCATGTAGATGTTCAGGCTCTGCGCCTGGTCGATCCACTTCTGGCGGCGCGAGGCGGCTTCCACCAACCACTTGGGCTCCACTTCGAAGGCCGTGGCGTAGAGCTGGCGCAATTCACCGGGCACCCGGTCAATTTTCGACAGCGAACCGTCGAAATACTTCAGGTCGCCGATCATGACTTCGTCCCACATGCCCAGCTGCTTCAGGTCGCGCACCAGATACTGGTTGGCCACGGTGAATTCGCCCGAGAGGTTGGATTTCACGTAGATGTTCTGGTAGGTCGGCTCGATACTGGCGGACACGCCGACGATGTTGGCGATGGTCGCGGTGGGCGCGATCGCCAGGCAGTTGGAGTTGCGCATGCCGTGCTTCTTGATGCGGGCGCGCAGCGCGTCCCAGTCCAGGGTCGCGGAGGGGTCCACTTCAAGATAGCCGCCACGCTGCTCTGCCAGCAGTTTGTTGCTGTCGTGCGGCAGGATGCCCTGGTCCCACAGGCTGCCGGTGAAGCTGCTGTAGCGGCCGCGCTCCTGCGCCAGTTCGCTGGAGGCCCAGTAGGCGTAATAGGCCACCGCTTCCATGGAGCGGTCGGCGAATTCCACTGCCTGCTCCGAGGCATAGGGCACGCGCAGGCTCAGCAGGCAGTCCTGGAAGCCCATTAGCCCCAAGCCCACCGGACGGTGCTTGAGGTTGGCGTTGCGCGCCTTGCCCACGGCGTAGAAGTTCACGTCCACCACGTTGTCGAGCATGCGCATGGCAGTGGCGATGGTGCGCTTGAGTTTGTCGTGATCGAGCACGAGCCCCCCCCCTTCGGCTCCGCTCAGGGCACGTTCTGCTCCGCTCAGGGCACGTTCTGCTCCGCTCAGGGCACGTTCGGCTCCGCTCGGGGCGGGCTTCAGGTGGTTCACCAGGTTCACCGAGCCCAGGTTGCACACCGCGATCTCGTGGTCGTTGGTGTTGAGCGTGATCTCGGTACACAGGTTGGAGCTGTGCACCACGCCGACGTGCTGCTGCGGGCTGCGCACGTTGCACGGGTCCTTAAAGGTGATCCAGGGATGGCCGGTCTCGAACAGCATGGAGAGCATCTTGCGCCACAGCTGCACGGCGGGAATCTTCTTGAACAGCTTCAACTCGCCGCGCGCCGCCTTGTCCTCGTAGGCGGTGTAGGCGGCCTCGAAATCCTTGCCGAAGCGGTCGTGCAGGTCGGGCACGTCGTTGGGGGAGAACAGGGTCCAGTCCTGGTTTTCCATCACGCGCTTCATGAACAGGTCGGGAATCCAGTTGGAGGTGTTCATGTC
>PQAG01000189.1 GCA_003104895.1 Nitrosomonadales bacterium | reverse complement strand
CGCATGCCGCCGACCATCTTGTGGCCCTTGATGGAAACGATGCCCTGCTGTCTGGCGGCGGCAATGAAGGCTTCATCGAGCCCTTCCTTTTTCAGGGTGAAAGGCACGTTCATGCGCGAGCGGCACGAGGGGTCTACCGGGTTGTGGTAGAGGCTGCTGGCATCGATGGCGTCGTAGATCAGCCTGGCCTTGGCAATGTTGGCCTGCTCGATGGCGGCCAGGCCGCCCTGTTTCTTCAGCCACCGGAACACCAGCCCCGCCACGTAGATCGAGTAGGTCGGCGGGGTGTTGAGCATGGAGCCGTTTTCGGCCTGCACGCTGTAGTCGAGCATGGTCGGGATGCTGGCCGGCGCCTTGCCGAGCAGGTCTTCGCGCACGATGACCAGCGTCAGGCCGGCCGGGCCGATGTTCTTCTGCGCGCCGCCGTAGATCAGTCCGTATTTCGATACATCGGCCGGGCGCGACAGGATGTGCGAACTCATGTCCGCAACGAGGGGAACCGTTGCGCGCAGCGTGGAGACATCATGCATTTCCACGCCATGCACGGTCTCGTTGGTGCAGACATGCAGATAGGCCGCATCCTTGCTCAGGCTGATTTCTGTGGTATCCGGCAGGCGGGTGAAATTGCTGGCCTCGGTGGTGGCGGCCAGGCGCGCGTTGCCGACCTTTCCTGCTTCCTTGAAGGCCTTCTTGGACCAGGCGCCGGTGACGATGTAGTCGGCCGAGCCACCGGCGAGCAGGTTGAGCGGGATCTGGGCGAACTGCAGGGTTGCGCCGCCCTGGAGGAACAGCACCTTGTAGCTGGCAGGGATGGCCAGCAACTCGCGCAGGTCTGCCTCGGCCTGATTGATGATGCCGGAGAAATCCTTGCCGCGATGGGTCATCTCCATCACCGACATGCCGCAGCCATGCCAGTTCAGGAGTTCGTCGCGTGCCTGCTCCAGAACCTCCTGGGGCAGCATGGCGGGGCCGGCGCTGAAATTGTGAAGTCGTTGCATATCGAGTATTAAAATCAAAAAAACAATTAAACCACGGGGGGCACGGGGCGCACTGGGAAAGCAAAAAATATCAGGTTTTCCCCCCGTGCCCCCCGTGTGCCCCGTGGTTAGTAAATCATTCTTCCTCGGATTCCCCGGCTTCGTCGGATTCTTCCGATTCGACCACTTTCTGCAGGCCGGTCAGCTTCTCGCCCTTGTCCAGGTTGATCAGGGTCACGCCCTGGGTGGCGCGGCCCATTTCGCGGATTTCTCGCACGCGGGTGCGGATCAGCACGCCGCCGGTGGTGATGAGCATGAGTTCGTCCTTTTCCTCCACCAGCGTGGCGGCGACCACCTTGCCGTTGCGCTCCGAGGTCTGGATCGCCATGATGCCCTGGGTGCCGCGGCCGTGGCGCGTGTACTCGGTGATCGGGGTGCGCTTGCCGTAGCCGTTTTCGGTGGCGGTCAGGACCGACTGGTTCTCGTTTTCCGCCACCAGCAGGGAAATGACTTTCTGGTCCTTCTGCAGGCGCATGCCGATCACGCCGCGCGAGTTGCGGCCGGTGTCGCGCACATCGCTTTCCTCGAAGCGCACCGCCTTGCCGCCATCGGAAAACAGCATCACGTCGTGCTGGCCGTCGGTGATGGCGACGCCGATGAGGAAGTCGCTCTCGTCCAGGTTGATGGCGATGATGCCGCGCTTCATTGGGCGCGAGAAGTTGGTCAGCGGCGTTTTCTTGACGATGCCGCTGGCCGTGGCCATGAAGATGAAATGGTTTTCGTCGAACTCCTTGACCGGCAGGACGGCGTTGATCTTCTCGCCTTCGTCCAGTTGCAGCAGGTTGACGATGGGGCGTCCGCGCGAAATGCGGCTGCCTTGCGGGACCTCATACACCTTGATCCAGTACACCCGGCCATGGTTGGAGAAGCACAGGATGTAGTCGTGGGTGTTGGCGATGAACAGGTTGTCGATGAAATCCTCTTCCTTCATCGCCGTGGCCTGCTTGCCGCGCCCGCCGCGCTTCTGCGCCTTGTAGTCGTCGAGCGGCTGGGACTTGATGTAGCCGGAGTGGGACAGCGTGACCACCACGTCTTCCGGCGCGATCAGGTCTTCCATGCTCAAGTCCTGGGCATGGGCGATGATCTCGCTGCGGCGGCGGTCGCCGAACTGGGCCTTGACCGTGTTGAGCTCGGTGACGATGATTTCCGTGACCCGCTCCGGGCGCGCCAGGATGTCCAGCAGGTCGGCGATCTTCAGCATCACGTCCCTGTACTCGCCGACGATCTTGTCCTGCTCCAGCCCGGTCAGGCGCTGAAGGCGCAGTTCCAGGATGGCCTGGGCCTGGGCTTCGGACAGGCGGTAGCCCGAGGCGGAAAAGCCGAATTCCGGCGCCAGTCCTTCCGGGCGGGAAGCGTCGGCGGAAGCGCGCTGCAGCATTTCCTCCACCAGCGGCGAGCGCCAGCTGCGCTCCATCAGGCCCTGCTTGGCGATGGCCGGCGTGGCCGCAGCCTTGATCAGGGCGATGATCTCGTCCACGTTGGACAATGCGACGGCCAGGCCTTCCAGGATGTGGCCGCGCTCGCGCGCCTTGCGCAGCTCGAACACGGTGCGGCGCGTGACCACTTCGCGGCGGTGGCGCAGGAAGGCGTCGAGCATCTGCTTGAGGTTCAAGAGGCGCGGCTGGCCGTCCACCAGGGCCACCATGTTCATGCCGAAGGTGTCCTGCATCTGGGTGTCTTTGTACAGCTGATTGAGGATCACTTCCGGCACTTCGCCGCGCTTCAGCTCGATCACCACGCGCATGCCGGACTTGTCCGACTCGTCGCGCAGGTCGGAAATGCCCTCGATTTTCTTCTCGCGCACCAGTTCGCCGATCTTGATGCACAGATTGGCCTTGTTCACCTGGTAGGGCAGCTCGTCAATGATGATGGCCTGGCGCTCGCCCTTGCCGATATCCTCGAAGTGGCAGCGCGCGCGCATCACCACCCGGCCGCGCCCGGTGCGGTAGCCTTCCTTGACGCCCGCGGTGCCGTAGATGATGCCGGCGGTGGGGAAGTCCGGCGCGGGCACGATCTCGATCAGTTCCTCGATGCCGGTTTCGGGCTCGGCCAGCAGCTTGAGGCAGGCATCCACCACTTCGTCGAGGTTGTGGGGCGGGATGTTGGTCGCCATGCCCACCGCGATGCCGGAGGAGCCGTTGATCAGCAGGTTGGGGATCTTGGCGGGCAGCACCAGCGGTTCGAATTCCGAGCCATCGTAGTTGGGGCCGAAATCCACGGTTTCCTTGTCGAGGTCCGCCAGCAGTTCATGGGCGATTTTCGCCATGCGGATTTCGGTGTAGCGCATCGCCGCGGCGTTGTCGCCGTCGATGGAGCCGAAGTTGCCCTGGCCGTCCACCAGCGGGTAGCGCAGCGAGAAATCCTGCGCCATGCGCACGATGGTGTCGTACACCGCGGTGTCGCCGTGGGGGTGGTATTTACCGATGACGTCGCCGACGATGCGCGCCGACTTCTTGTAGGCCTTGTTCCAGTCGTTGGACAGCTCGTGCATGGAGAACAGCACGCGGCGATGCACCGGTTTCAGTCCGTCGCGCACGTCCGGCAGGGCGCGCCCCACGATCACGCTCATGGCGTAGTCGAGGTAGGAACGGCGCATCTCTTCTTCAAGGCTGACCGGGAGTGTTTCTTTGGCGAATTGATCCATAAATTTTAAGTGCTTGCTCTATCAGGCGGCAGAATTTGAACTCGCGATATTAGCACGCGAGGATGGTTCAGGCCATAAGGTCTGTGGGAGAGGGGTGAGGCGTAAGGGCAGCGCCTCCCTGTGTGCCATGGGGTATAAAGTCTTAATGTCACGGCAAATGCCATTTCAAGTGTTGCGCCTGCGCAACAATTTGAGCTGGAATGCCGACAGCAAGCTTGTCTGGCGTTGTTTTTTGTGTAACATTGACGCACTAAAAAAGCGTCATAAACAAAAAAACAGAAACCATTGCACGGCATCAACAATAGACTTTTCTCATAGAGGGGATAACAGCATGAAATTGAAAAAAATTGTGGGTGTTCTGGCCGCTATCGGCATTGCAGCGCCGGGTGTGGCGATGGCAACCAACGGTATGTTGATGGAAGGCTATGGCCCGATTGCCACCGGTATGGGTGGTGCATCCATGGCTTATGACAACGGCGCAGCTGGTATGGCGAACAACCCTGCAACCATCGGCATGACGACGGCAAGCAGCAGCCGCCTGGATATCGCGATTGGTGGCCTGCATCCAGACATTGATACTAAAAGCGCGGCCGGGACTGCTCATTCCAATGGCGACGCATACTACATGCCTGCTGCCGGCTGGGTGAAGAAGGATGGCGCGCTGGCTTATGGCGTGGGCGTCTTTGCACAGGGGGGCATGGGTACGGAGTATGGCACTTCTAGCTGGTTGAGCGCTGGTA
This sequence comes from Nitrosomonadales bacterium, assembly GCA_003104895.1. Classification (GTDB taxonomy): domain Bacteria; phylum Pseudomonadota; class Gammaproteobacteria; order Burkholderiales; family Sulfuricellaceae; genus Sulfurimicrobium. The sequence continues at coordinate 36,403 of PQAG01000189.1, read as the reverse complement.
CTGGCCTGGAAAACCGTTCCGAGGTGGGCGTGGGCAACATGATTGTGCCGTTGTCATATGATGTGAACCCCGATCTGACTATCGCTGGTTCGCTTGACTTCGTCTGGGCCAGTATGGACCTGAAAATGCTGATGTCGGGCACTCAGCTTATGGATATGATGCCTACGGCATATAACCCGGCTGCAACAAATTCTGGTGGTACTGTATCTGGCAGCATGATTGATGGTTTCGCAAGCATGATGGGGGGCGCTCCCGGTCAAATAAGCGCATTAAATTATGGTTACTTTGATTTTTCCAATAGCAACGACTTCAGCGGCAAGGCTCATTCCACCGGCTGGGCAGGGAAATTGGGTTTTACCTACAAAGTTAATAAGCAATTGACTGTTGGTGGTACTTACCATTCCAAAACTTCACTGGGTGATATGGAAGGTAGCGCATCTGTTGCATTTAATGTTGATATAAATGGCATGGGTACGGCAACCATTCCTGTTGATGGAAAAATATCTGTACGTGATTTCCAGTTCCCGGAAACTTATGGTCTGGGGCTGTCTTACCAGGCTAACGACAAGTTGATGATCGCTGCTGACTACAAGCGCATTGGCTGGGCTGACGTCATGAAGAATTTCAAGATGAGTTTCGCCGCATCTGGAAATACAGGTATGGCAGCAATGTTTAACGGAACAGTAATGGACGCAACGATGTACCAGAACTGGGAAGACCAGGATGTGTTCCAGTTGGGTGTTGCATACAAGGCCACCGATGCGCTGACGCTGCGTGCCGGTGCCAACATTGCAAACAATCCAGTGCCTGACGCTTATGTCAATCCGCTGTTCCCGGCAACGATCAAGAATCACTATACCTTGGGTGCGGGTTACGCTTTCAACAAAGTGTCTGACGTAAACTTCTCCTACGTTTATGCTCCAAAGGTAACGTCGACTAGCCCGTCTGGTTTTGTGGTTGATCATGCGCAAACCAACAACTGGCAACTGATGTACAGCCACCGCTTCTAAGCGCATGCTGGACACATTGTTGTGTTGAACTGAAAGGGCTGACACTTACACTGTTTCAGCCCTTTTCTCTTTCGGCTTTTGAACAAAATATAGATGGGGGAATGTTGGAATGAAAAAATTACTGGGAGCATTGCTGTTGACTGTGTGGGCGCCGCTGGCGTTCGCGATTACGCCGTACATTTCCGGCGACAAGGTGACTGCGGGTGACGTGAACGCCGTGATGGGCCAGGTAGAGAAAAAACTGACTGCGGAAGGTTTTACCGTTGTGGGCAGGTATTCTCCCAAGGGCGTGAGCCAGTACGGCGTGGTGGTGGTGACGGACAAGGGCATGCTGGATGCGATTCGCGGCGTCGGCGGTGCAACCATTGTGGGTGCCGGTGTGCGTGTGGGCGTGAAGGCGGATGGCTCGGTGAGCTATCAGAACCCCGATTACTGGTATCGCGCCTATTTCCGCAAGCAGTTCAGCACTGCCGAACCTGCAGTCAAGGCATTGCAGGCCAAGTTGCAGAAAACTCTGGGTGCAGGCAAGGGTTTTGGTGGCGACGAGCCGGCCGGCGACCTTCCGAACTACAAGTACATGATCGGCATGGAAAAGTTCGAATCCGACAAGAATGAACTGAAATCCCACGGCAGCTTCGAAGCCGCGGTGAAAACCATTCAGGACAATCTGGCAAAAGGCACCAACAAGACTTCGAAGGTGTATGAGATTGTCATGGCGGACAAGAAAATCGCCGTGTTCGGTGTAGCCATGAACGACCCCAGGACCGGTGAAGGCGTCTGGCTGAACAAGATCGGCGCCGACCACATCGCTGCCATGCCTTACGAAATCTATGTGGTGGGCGGCAAGGCCAGTGCGCTCTATGGCCGTTACCGCATCGCGCTGGGCTGGCCCAACCTGGGCATGGGCACTTTCATGAAGATCAGCGATTCTCCAGATGAAATCCTGGAAACGCTCACTGGCGTAGCCGGCGGCACGTTCGAGAAATCCAGCGCCTTCTGAACCTTAACCCCCTTTGGGTAGTTCTGCGGAAGGACATGAGCCCCGCTCCGGCGGGGTTTTTTTATTTGAAATGGAAAAGTAATGCAGCTTAATAAGATGGTTGTAGTTCTGGCGGGCCTGGCTGTACCAGGCGTGAGTTTTGCCACAAATGGCATGAACATGGAAGGTTACGGCCCCATCTCGCTGGGCATGGGCGGCGCGTCCATGGCCTACGATAATGGCACGGCAGCGATGATGAACAATCCGGCAACACTGGGTTTGATGGGCGAAGGCCGCCGCGTTGATCTGGCCCTGGGATACATGGGGCCGGACGTGACCGCCAAGGCTGGAGCGGCGACCGCACCGTCGGCTGCTGATGCTTTTGGCGGTCCGGCTTTCGGCTGGGTAACAAAATCCGGCAGGCTGACCTATGGTTTGGGGATGTATGGCCAGGGCGGAATGGGGGCAGAATATGCCGCTGACAGCTTCATGGGCAACGGCCAGAATCTGCCTACCCGGAGCGAACTGGGCGTTGGCCGTCTGCTTTTCCCCTTGGCCTTCAACGTTTCGCCTGATCTGACCATCGGCGGCTCGTTTGATTTTGTCTGGGCGGGCCTGGATGTCCAGATGTTTGACCAGGGCGGGGGGTACATCGAATCCACCAATGGCAATGATTTTTCCGGCAAGGCGCATGCAACCGGCTATGCGGCCAAGATTGGACTGGTTTACAAGGTCAACCCTCAGTTGTCGGCTGGAGCTGCTTATCATTCAGAGACCAATCTCGGCGATCTGGAGGCGGATGGGGCCCAATATACAGCTGGGGGCATGACCTACACTGGGAAATTCAAGGCTGTAGATTTCCAGTGGCCAGAGACATACGGTGTGGGCCTTTCCTATCAGGCCAGTGACAAGCTGTTGATTGCTGCGGACTACAAGCGAATCAATTGGGGCAGTGTGATGAAGAATTTCCATATGACTTTCTCTTCTGCGGGGATGTCGTGGGATGCCCTGATGCCGCAAAACTGGAAAGATCAGGATGTGTGGATGTTGGGTTTTACATATCAGGCCACGGATGCTTTGATATTGCGCGCAGGTATCAACATTGCGGACAACCCGGTGCCTGGCTATTACATGCATCCCCTGTTCCCGGCGACTATCAAAAATCACTACACGGCGGGCTTCGGTTACCGCTTCAGCAAGGCTTCCTCAATTGACTTCGCTTACAGCCATGCTCCGGAAGTGACCCTTACCAACGGCTATGGAATAACGGTGAGCCATGGCCAGAACAACGCGCAGTTTATTTACTCGTATCGTTATTGATCAGACCGGGCATTGATTTATCCGGAACCGGCCCAAAGGCCGGTTTTTTTATGCCGAAACACAGAAAAAATGTGCAAAAAATCGCGATCTGATGCTTGACAGGCAGGGTTTATTCACACCCATTCATGAGGAGCCGTTGTCATATCGCCCAAGACGTGGCATGAATTGGGTGTTGGGGTAACTTATTGTTTATAAATGGATAATAAAACGTTCATTTACTGCGCGTTGTAGAAAAAACGTATTCCTTCAATAGGGTTAGATGCGCTATTGAAGTGCTGTCCACAGAGTTATCCACAGATTCTGTGGGTAACAAAATTAGTCTATTTAATTGAGTGGCTTGGCATGAATTCCAAAGGATTACTTTAACGATGGGAGATAACTTGGCCGTTATCTGTTCAGGATGGATTCCCATTGTTTTTCAAGCCTTTTCACCGAAACAGGCTGGATGGTCTTGAGCTCCTGGGCGAACAGCGATATGCGGAGTTCTTCCAGCATCCAGCGGAAGTCCTGGAGCGGCTGGCTGTTTGCTTCGCCTTTTTTCTCGTTTTGGGCCTTTTTTTCCAGGTAGCGGCTCCACAGCGTGGCCAGTTGTTCGCAGTTCAGTTTGTCGCGTTCTGATGCGCCGGGAAGCTTTTCAAGCCTGAGTGAAATGCCCTTGAGGTAGCGCGGAAAATGGCGCAGCCAGTTGAGCGGCGTACGGGCAAGGAATCCGGGATAAACCAGCTGGTCCAGCTGGGCTTGCATGTCCGGGATGGCTTCCGGCCACTGCTTTGCGGTTTGCAGCTTGTGCGCCACGAGATGGTATTCCGCAAGGATTTCCGCGGCGAGTTTGCAGATCTGGCTGGCGCTGGTCACCAGCAGGGGGCGAGCCTCGTCGCGCCGCTGGTTGAACTGGGCTTCATTGCGCACCGGCGGTTTGTCGCCGGTCAGAATATGCTCCGCGATGGCCTGCTGCAATGACTGTTTCAGTTCATCGCATGAACCCAGTGGCAAATAGTGCAGGCAGGCCGCCCTGCCGACGGGCAGGGATTTCTCCAGAAAGCGCGCCTGTTCGGGCAGCTGCAGCAGGAGCAGCCGCGCCAGTCCGGCCCGCATGGCTTGTTCGGCCTTGGCTGGCGTGTCGAACAGGCGCAGCGCGATGCGGCCGCCTTGCGCCTCTAACGCCGGGTAACCAAGCAGCGTCTGTCCCTGGCGCTGGAATTCCAGCTTCTCCGGCAGTTCGCCGAAATCCCAGCGGGTCACTGAATCGCGCTCAAAGGCAGACGGCAGCGCGGTGCCAAAACTTTGCTCTGCCTTGCCCCCCAGGTGTTGCCGCAGTTCTGCAAGGCCGCGGCCGCTGGCGACTTCATCGCCGCTTTCCGAAACGATGCTGAAATTCATCTGCAAATGTGCCGGCAGTGAGTCCAGCGGCCATGCTTCGGGAGGCACGCTGATCTTTCTGTGGCGAGCCAGAAATGCGGCGAGAACCTCGATCAAGGGCTGATCGCAGGGGGCGATCTGGTTCATGGCCGCCGTGACGAATTCCGGCACGGGAACGCAGGCGCTGCGCAGCTTGTGCGGCAGGCCGCGGATCAGCCAGGTTATTTTTTCCCTGAGCAGGCCGGGTACCAGCCATTCACAGCGCGCGGCGCTGATCTGGTTGAGGGCGGGGAGCGGCAGCCTGAGGGTGACGCCATCAAGGGGGTGGCCGTGTTCGAAGCGATAGGACAGGCTGTATTCGTTCCCGCCCAGGCTGAGCGTGGGCGGGAACAGCTCTTCCGTGACATGCCCTGCTTCGTGGCGCATCAGCTGCTCGCGGCTGAGGTAAAGCAGGCGTGGCTGCGCACGCTCCGCCCCGCGGCGCCATTTGTCGAAAGACGCGCCGTTGTGGATACCGGCTGGAATCAGCTGGTCATAAAACTCGATGATGCGCTGCTCGTCCACCAGGATATCCTGCCTGCGCGCCTTGTGTTCCAGTTCCTCGATCTCTTCAACCAGCTTGCGGTTGTGAATGAAAAAGGGGGCATTGCTATGGAACTCCCCCTCCACCAGGGCGGCGCGAATGAATATCTCGCGTGCTTCCGGGGGGTGGATGGGGCCGTAGTGGACTTTGCGCCTGGGCTCGATCACCAAGCCGTAGAGCGTGACCCGCTCGTAGGCGGAAACGCGCGCAGCCTTCTTTTCCCAGTGCGGGTCAAAATAGCTGCGCCTGATGAGGTGCCCTGCCAGCGGCTCGATCCATTCCGCTTCGATGCGTGCCAGGGTGCGGCCATAGAGGCGCGTGGTTTCGGTGAGTTCGGCGGCCATCAGCCATTTCGGGCTGCCACTTTCATTGGAATCCGCCCCGGTTTTTTTTTGTGGCGGTTTGAACAGCACCGACCCCGGAAAGATGGAAAACTTGATGCCTCGTGCGCCCAGATATTCGCGGTTATCGCTCTTCAGGCCGATATTGCCGAGCAGGCCGGCGAGCAGGGCGCGGTGGATCTGGCCGTAGTCGGCTTCGATCTCGTTGGGGCGCATGCCCATTTCCTTGACCATCACCGCCAGCTGGCCGTGGATGTCGCGCCATTCGCGCATGCGCAAGGCGGACAGGAAGTTGTCGCGGCAGAGCTGAGCCAGCTTGCGGCTGGATTTCTTGTGGATCAGGGCCTCTTCGTAAAAGCGCCACAGCTTGATAAAGCCAAGGAAGTCCGAACGCTCGTCCTGGAAGCGCCGGTGAGTGGTGTCAGCCGCTTCCCGTGCTGCCAGCGGGCGCTCGCGCGGATCCTGGCTGGAAAGCGCGGCGGCGATGATCAGCACTTCGGCGAGACAGTTTTCCTTTTGCGCGGCCAGGATCATGCGCGCAATGCGCGGGTCGATGGGCAGCTGGGCCAGCTGTTGGCCCAGGGGCGTCAGCCGGCGTGCTTCATCCATGGCGCCGAGCTCTTCCAGCAACTGGAATCCATCCGATATGGCGCGCGGATCGGGGGCTTCGAGGAAGGGGAATGCATCGACGTCGCCCAGCCCCAGTGCCTGCATGCGCAGGATCACAGCGGCCAGGTTGCTGCGGCGGATTTCCGGATCGGTGAATGCCTGGCGTGCGTTGAAGTCCTCCTCGCTGTAAAGACGGATGCAGACGCCAGCAGCCACCCGCCCGCAACGCCCGGCGCGCTGTGAAGCGGAAGCGCGTGAGGTTTTTTCCACCTGCAGGCGCTCCACCTTGGCGCGAACACTGTAGCGGCGGATGCGGGCATAGCCGGGGTCGACCACATAGCGGATGCCGGGCACGGTAAGGGAGGTTTCCGCCACGTTGGTCGCCAGCACGATGCGCCGCCCTCCGCCAGGCTTGAATATGCGGTCCTGCTCGGCGCTGGAAAGGCGGGCGTAGAGGGGCAGGATTTCCGTGCCGGGAGGGTGATGCTTGCGCAAGGCCTCCGCCACGTCGCGAATCTCGCGTTCCCCCGGCAGGAAGATCAGGACATCCCCGCCGTGCGGCGCAATCTCGTCCACGGCATGGAGAATGCCCAGTTCCAGCGCTTCTTCGCTGCCGCTTTCTTCTTCGGCCTGGAGCGGGCGGTAACGGACTTCCACCGGGTAGGTGCGGCCCGATACTTCGATCACMGGCGCGCCGCCGAAATGGGCGGAGAAGCGCTCGGCATCGATGGTGGCGGAGGTGATGATGAGCTTCAGGCCGGGGCGGCGCGGCAGGATGCGCTTGAGGTAGCCCAGCAGGAAATCRATGTTGAGGCTGCGCTCGTGGGCCTCGTCGATGATGATCGTATCGTAGGCATCAAGGAAGCGGTCACCCTGGGTTTCGGCCAGCAGGATGCCGTCGGTCATGACCTTGATGTAATTGTTTTCGCTCACACGGTCATGAAAGCGCACCTGGAAGCCGACCGCCTGGCCGAGTTCGGACATGAGTTCAGCCGATATTCGCGCAGCCACGCTGCGTGCCGCAATCCTTCTCGGCTGCGTGTGGCCGATCAGTCCCGCGGCGCCACGCTTCAGGCCGAGGCAGATTTGCGGCAGCTGTGTGGTTTTTCCTGAGCCGGTTTCACCGCAGACGATGACGACCTGATTGGCAGAGATGGCGGCGGCGATTTCGGCGCGCTTTTCATTGACCGGCAGCTCGGCGGCAAAGCCGGGCACAGGAATTTTTTCCAGGCGCTGCTGGCAGCGCTGGGCGGATGCCATGATTTGCGCTTGCAGGCGCGCCCACGCGGCTTCGTCCTTTTTAACCGCACCATGCAGGCGTTGCAACTGGCGCGCCAGCCGGTGGCGGTCGCGCTGCATGCATGTGGCAATGAGATTGGAAATGTTGGGAGATATTGAATGCACGGAAGACAGGCAGGAATGAGTCGCTGTCATTATACATGGGAGCAGAAAATGGAAAGGGACGCAGGTCTATAAGACACCACGTCCCTTGCGTTTGTGCCGGTCAGCCCCGGCTCTGGATCATACGCAGCCGGTAGGCTTGGGCAGGCCGCCGTATTTGGTGATCGGCTTCATCGGGCCGGTCATCCAGGTGTTGAAAATGACTTTCTGGTCTTCGTTGATGTACTTGGCGAATTTGCGAATCGGCGGTACTGAGCTGGATTCTTCGTAATATTCACGGGCTTTCAGGATATGTCCCCACTTCACGTCATCCAGTTCAACGCCATCGGCCTCGGCCATGGCGCGGCCGATTTCCTCGGTCCATTCGTTCATGTCGTTCAGATATCCGTCACCATCACGTGCTGGCAATTCCATTTTTTTACTCCTTTAGATAACAAAATTGTTCATTTTTCCTGCCAGCATCTAACGCTGGCGTGAGGGCGATCTATATCCGACCGCCATGTGAGGTTATTAGACAATATATGATTAAAATAGTCAACAATTATTAATCCAAAATTTAGATTGTGTCTTTGAAACTGCGCGGGAAGCGGTGTTTGCTATAGAATAGGCTCATAGCAAACCGTTAAAGGGGTTCAAGATGATTGCCATCGAGCACCATGACCAGATCGTCAAGGTATCCGTTTTTGGCGAGTTTTCTCTCGCCGACTACAAGCAGCTGGAAGAGAGCGTGGTCTATGAACTGAAATTCAAGGGCAAGGTGAACTTGCTGGTTGATCTGCGCGACATGGCTGATTTCACGCTCGACGTGGCGTGGGAAGATGTGCGCTTCAACTGGCAGCATGCGCATGATTTCCAGAAAATCGCGGTGGTTGCCAGCGGCCGCCTGGTGGCCTGGAGTGCATGGCTGGCGCGCGCCTTTCTCGATGCGGAAATCCAGTTCTTTGAAAACTATGATCTTGCCAGCGATTGGGTGGAAGCGGGCGCCTGAACGATTGAAACTTTAAACCGCCTTCTGTAGTCTTATCACCAGATTGATTTGTTTCACATCAAGGAGAGTGTTTGATGCAACCTGAATTACAAATGACCACCCAAACTGCGGGATTGTCGCTTTCCGCCCACAAGGTATTGCGCAATACCTACATGTTGCTTGGTCTGACCATGATCCCCACGGTGATCGGTGCAGTCATCGGCATGAGCATGAACTTTTCCTTCATGACACAAAGCCCGATTCTGGGGATGGTCGTCATGCTGGCGGTCATGTTCGGCCTGTTCTGGGGTATTTCCAGGAACCGCGATAGCGGCGTGGGCGTGGCCCTGCTGCTGGCGCTGACTTTCTTCATGGGGCTGATGCTGGGCCCGATCCTGCAAGTTGCCCTGCACCTGAAAAACGGCGCGCAGCTGGTGGGCCTGGCTGCTGGCGGCACGGGCGTGATTTTCCTTGCGCTGGCTTCCTATGCCACGGTTTCCAAAAAGGATTTCAGTTTCCTGGGGAATTTCCTCTTCGTCGGCCTGATTCTTTTGATCATCGCCTCCCTGGCCAACCTGTTCTTCCAGGTCCCGGCGGCGTCACTGGCCATTTCCTCGGTCGCGGTGCTGATCTTTTCCGGCTTCATCCTGTTTGACGTGAGCCGCATCGTGCAGGGCGGCGAGACCAACTACATCATGGCGACCTTGGCCCTGTATCTGGACATCTACAACCTGTTCGTCAACCTGCTGCAATTGCTGATGGCATTGAGCGGCGAGCGGGATTAGTCGAGTCCCGGAAAACCAAAAAGGGCAGCCTCCGCTGCCCTTTTTGTTGGCTTATGGTTCTGCTAGCAAAACCAGGTTGTGGCTCCGGCATAACATTGGCGTAGCCAATGTGAGCCTGCGCCGCAACCTTGTCCTGCTAAAGCAGGACAAGGTTGTCACGGTGAATCAGTTCCGGTTCGTCCACGTAACCCAGGATGGACTCGATCTCGCTGCTTGGGTGACGCATGATTTTCCTGGCCTCCCCGGCATCATAGTTGACCAGGCCGCGGGCAATTTCCCGGCCATTCTGATCAACGCAGGTCACCACTTCACCGCGCTCGAAATCGCCGCTCACATCGCATACCCCGATGGGTAGCAGGCTTTTGCCTTCCTGGCGCAACGCCCTGGCGGCACCTTCATCCAGCACGAGCTTGCCGCGGATCTGCAAATGATCGGCGAGCCACTGCTTTCTTGCAGCGATGGGCATGGTTTCGGCAATCAATTGGGTGCCGATGGCTTCGCCGCGCGCGAGGCGTACCAGCACGCCCTGCTCGCGCCCGGAGGCAATGATGGTATGGGCGCCACTGCGGGTGGCGCGTTTTGCGGCGAGGATTTTGGTCAGCATGCCGCCGCGGCCGATATCGCTGCCTGCGCCTCCGGCCATTTTCTCCAGTTCCGGATCGCCGGCGCGGGCTTCCTGAACCAGCGAGGCGGCGGGGTCCTTGCGCGGGTCTGCGCTGAACAGGCCGGACTGGTCGGTCAGGATCACCAGCGTGTCGGCTTCGATCAGGTTGGTGACCAAGGCGCCCAGGGTGTCGTTGTCGCCAAAACGGATTTCGTCGGTGACCACCGTGTCATTCTCGTTGATGATGGGGATGACATTGAGTTCCAGCAGCGTGCGCAAGGTGGTCCGGGCGTTGAGATAGCGTTTGCGGTCCGACAGATCGTCGTGGGTGAGCAAAATCTGCGCGGTGCGCAGTCCATGCTGGCGGAAGCAGCTTTCATAGACCTGCACCAGCCCCATTTGGCCGACCGCGGCAGCGGCCTGCAATTCGTGCATGGCGCCGGGGCGCTTCTTCCAGCCCAGGCGCTGCATGCCTTCGGCCACCGCGCCGGAGGAGACGAGCACAACTTCCCGCCCCATTTTCTTGAGCTCGGCGATCTGGGCTGCCCAGTTGGCAATGGCGACATGGTCGAGGCCTGCGCCGCTGTTGGTGACCAGGCTGCTGCCGACTTTGACGACCAGGCGCCGGGAATTTTCAAGTATGGATTTCATGTTTTATTCGGTTGCTGCGGGAGTTTGTTGTCCTGAGCCGGGCGATTCCGTGGCCGCCCCGGCATGCTCTTCCGTATTTTCCAGTGGGGGGCGGTTCTGCTCCAGATATTCCATGATGGCGTAGGTGAGTTCCCTGCAGCCTTCGCCTGTCAGGGCGGAAATCATGAAGCATCTGCCTTCCCACCCAAAGTCGCGCAGAAACTGCTGCAGGCGCTCGCCACGCTCATCGGCTGGCAGCGCGTCCATCTTGTTCAGTACCAGCCAGCGGGGCTTCTGGTAGAGGTCCTCGTCATATTTGCGCAATTCCTCGATAATCGCGTGCGCTTCCCGCACCGGGCTGACCGCTTCGTCGAAGGGCGCAATGTCCACCAGGTGCAACAGCAGCCGTGTGCGTGCCAGATGGCGCAGGAACTGATGTCCCAGGCCAGCGCCTTCGGCCGCGCCTTCGATCAGGCCGGGAATATCGGCAATGACGAAGCTGCGTTCGCTATCGACACGCACGACGCCGAGATTGGGATGCAGGGTGGTGAAAGGATAATCCGCGACCTTGGGTTTGGCGGCAGAAACGGCACGGATGAAAGTGGATTTTCCGGCGTTGGGCATGCCCAGCAGTCCTACATCGGCCAGCACCTTGAGTTCCAGCGCCAGTTCGAATTCTTCTCCCGGCTCTCCTGGCGTGCACTGTCGCGGTGCACGGTTGGTGCTGGACTTGAAATGCAGGTTGCCGAGACCGCCCTGGCCGCCCCTGGCGATCAGTGCTTTCTGGCCATCCTTGGAAAGATCGGCAATGAGGCGGCCGGTTTCAAGTTCGGTGATGACAGTGCCGACCGGGAAGCGCAATATCAGATCCTCGCCACCCTTGCCATAGCGGTCGCTGCCATGGCCGTTCTCGCCGCGCTCGGCACGATAGACGCGTTTGTAGCGGTAATCAATCAGGGTATTGATGTTGCGGTCTGCAACGGCATAGATGCTGCCGCCACGGCCGCCGTCACCCCCGTCCGGTCCGCCCTTTGGGATGTATTTCTCGCGCCTGAAACTGGCGGCACCGTTGCCGCCGTTGCCGGCGTGGATTTCGATCTTTGCTTCGTCTATGAATTTCATGAGTTCGTTTTCAGTTGTCAGTCTTCAGTTCTCAGTTTCCGGTTTATTGACAGCTGATGACTGAAAACTGACGGCTAAGAACTATAAAAACAAAAAGGCCCTATCTTGCCGATAGGGCCATATCGCATCGTCTGCTGCCGTAAAAATCAGGCGGCCGGGATGATGCTCACCATGGTGCGGCGCAGGGCGCCTTTGACCGCAAAGTGCACGTGGCCGTCAACCTTGGCAAACAGGGTGTGGTCCTTGCCGATGCCTACGTTGTCGCCGGGGTGCATCTGGGTGCCGCGCTGGCGCACGATGATGCTGCCGCCGGAAACCAGTTCGCCGCCGAAGCGTTTAACGCCAAGGCGTTTGGATTGGGAGTCGCGGCCGTTGCGTGAACTGCCGCCTGCTTTTTTGTGTGCCATGAGTTTTCTCCTTGCCTAGAGCTTCTAGAACCAGCTCTTACTTGGCGATTTGGTCGATACGGATTTCGGTGAAATTCTGCCGGTGTCCCTGGGTTTTACGGTAGTGCTTGCGGCGGCGCATTTTGAAAATCATCACCTTCTTCGCACGCCCCTGACCGATAACGGTAGCCTTCACCGTTGCACCCGCCACCAGAGGGGCCCCTACTGTTACCGCTTCGCCATCCGCGACCATCAATACTTGATCCAGTACGATTTCGCTGCCGATGTCTGCCGGTATCTGTTCTATTTTGAGTTTTTCGCCAGCGACGACGCGATATTGCTTGCCGCCGGTTTTTATGACCGCATACATGTTGAGCTCCATTGCTTCACTTTTAAACGAACCCGGAATTATGCCTAAGCCGATGATCGAGGTCAAGATTTGTTTGCTGTGCATGACTATGGCAAGGGCCGGAATTTTATCGCCTCTTGACACTTTCTCATGAACATTCCTAACATTCGATTTTTTCGGATTATTTCGTGTCAATTGAAGCCATTCGCGGCTGCATTGAAGCAGACATGCATGCCGTGGACGCGGTTATCCGCCAGCGTCTCCATTCTGAAGTCGTGCTGATCCGCCAGGTCAGCGAATACATCATCAACAGCGGCGGCAAGCGCCTGCGCCCGGCCCTGGTGCTGCTGGCTGCGGGTGCGTTCGGTTATCGCGGCACGAATCATCATGAACTGGCTGCAGTGATCGAATTCATCCATACCGCGACGCTGCTGCATGATGACGTAGTCGATGAATCCAGCCTGCGCCGCGGGCGGGCGACTGCAAATGCCATGTTTGGCAATGCCGCCAGCGTGCTGGTGGGCGATTTTCTTTATTCCCGAGCTTTTCAGATGATGGTGGGCGTAAACAGTCTGCGCGTCATGGAGGTGCTTTCCGATGCGACCAACGTCATTGCGGAGGGCGAAGTTCTCCAGTTGCTCAACTGCCATGATCCGGATATCGACGAAGACCGTTACTTGCGGGTGATTCACTACAAAACGGCCAAACTCTTCGAGGCTGCCAGCCGCCTGGGTGCGATTCTGGGCGGAGCTGCACGCGAGGTCGAGGATGCCATGGCGGAATATGGCATGCGCCTCGGAACTGCATTCCAGCTGATCGACGATGTGCTGGATTATTCGGGCGACCATCAGGAAACGGGCAAGAATGTCGGTGATGACCTGGCTGAGGGGAAGCCGACGCTGCCGCTGATTTATGCGATCAAGCATGGCAATGCAGCGCAGGCGGGCGTGGTGCGTCATGCGATCGAGCAGGGTGGCCTGGATGATCTGCAGGGTGTGCTGCAGGCGATTCGCGATACCGGCGCGCTCGACTATACGCGCCAGCAGGCCGAGCACGAGGCCCTGGCTGCCTGTGAGGCGATTTCCGGCTTGCCGGTTTCAAAATACAAGGAATCTTTGTTACAATTGGCAGACTTTGCGGTTACGCGGAATCATTAGCGTGCCGTGTCCACTTCGGGGTGTAGCTTAGCCTGGTAGAGCGCTACGTTCGGGACGTAGAGGCCGGAGGTTCGAATCCTCTCACCCCGACCATTTTTTGCATCACATATTTTTGTTATTTCTCTGGCATCAGTCCCGCAATCCGTAGCGGATCAGTTTCCGGTACAGTGTGCGCTCGCTGATACCCAGTATTTCCGCCACCTTGCGCCGGTGGCCCTGATATTGTTCCAGCAGTCTTGCGATATGGGCCGATTCCAGTTCGGAGATCGAGGTGGCCGGCGTGAGTGTCTTTCCAGCGTCCGGGCGGATTCTGCCATGCATGGGCGAAGCCTCGGAATTCCACTGGCCGTTTGCGTCGAAGCGGATGTGATCGGCCGTAATCAGGCCGTTATTGCTCAGAATCAGGGCCTTTTGCAGAATATTGCGCAGTTCCCGTACATTGCCGGGGTAGTCGTATTCCAGCAAGCGCGCTACAGCGTCTTCCCGAAGATGAAAATTTCTTCCCCCGTTCATGCGTGACAGCAGCGCCTTGGCCAGCGGAGGGATGTCGCTGCGCCTGTCCCTCAGGGCGGGCAGCGTGACGTCTATGCCTGCAATGCGGTAGTAAAGGTCAAGCCGGAACTGGCCTTGATCGACCATGTCCAGCAGATCCCGGTTGGTGGCGCTGACGACGCGCACATCGGCACGTAGCGTCTCGGTCCCGCCGACGCGGCGGTATTCCCCGCTTTCCAGAACGCGCAGCAATTTTGCTTGCATCGAGAGCGGAATTTCGCCGATTTCGTCGAGAAACAGCGTGCCGCCGTCGGCCAGCTCGAACAGCCCCAGTTTGCGGCCTACGCACCCGGTAAATGCCCCGCGCTCGTGGCCGAAGAGCTCGCTTTCAAACATGGATTCGGCAATGGAAGCGCAATCCACGGCGATAAATGTCTTGTTTTCCCGGCTGGAGCGGCGGTGGATGTACTGGGCCGCCAGTTCCTTGCCCACTCCGCTTTCTCCGTAGAGCAGAATCGATGCTTCGGACTCGGCGACACGGGTCAGATTGTCCACGCAGGCAAGAAAGGCCGCTGATTTCCCGATCATGCGCATTTCATTGCAGTCCATGGCCGTGGAAGGGGCGAATGGAAAGATGGCCTCTCCCAGATACAGTTCGCCGCTCAGGCCGAGTATCGGGTGGCCCTGGATGCGCACGTGCTCGGGCCGGTTGTGGTGGTCATAGTGCGTGTGCAGGACCTGCTGCCCCTCGCCGGTGGCGAAAACCTGCTGGTGGGGGCAGGTTTCGCCGTTGAGGTGGCAGGGTACGGAAGCGTGGTGTGAGATTTCGTGGCAGGCGCGGCCTACCACCTGTTTCTCGTCGGCACCATAGCGTATGCAGTAAGCGCGGTTCGCTGCGACGATGCGGTAGTTTTTGTCGATCAGGACGAAAGGATTTTCCTGTGCGTCGATGAGGGATTGCAACTGGACGGGAATATGGTTCATATGTTTGTCATGACAATATGTCATGACAGTATACGTCAAGCTTGATGCAATGCAAAATCTTTAGTTTTGCCTGGCTTTGTAAATAGATCAATAAGGTACGTGTTCTGGTTTTATTGGTGCTGTCACATAGCCCGATAATTATTCTTTTTAGTTGCGTTAATAAACAATGACTTGATAGTGTCATGCCAGAATGGCATGATATTTTGCCAGGCTGACCCAGGTGCTCTGCACAATTACTAATGATTACAAATGGTTAATGTCCTGGCATGGCGATTGCTAATGTCTCTGGCGTCGAGTTTTTTTCAAGTGGTAGTCAGAACGGAGAATAATGAAATGGCACATATCGTAATTATGGGTGCGGGTATCGGCGGCATGCCGATGGCTTATGAAATGCGTGAGCAGTTGAGGCCGGGAGACAAGCTGACGGTGATTTCCAATACCGGCAGCTTCCATTTCGTTCCCTCCAACCCGTGGGTGGCAGTCAACTGGCGTACGCGCGAGGATATCCAGTTTCCGGTCGGCCCCTATTTTGAGCGCAAAAATATCGCCTTTATCCCCACTGCGGCAAAAAGGGTGCATCCTGAAAAAAACCAGGTGGAATTGGCGGACGGGAAGATGGTCGATTATGATTTCCTGGTGATTGCCACCGGCCCCAAGCTGGCATTTGAAGAAGTCGAGGGGCTGGGTCCCGAGGGGCATACCCAGTCGATTTGCCATGTGGATCATGCAGTGAAGGCGGGCGAGGCCTGGAATCATTTCGTCAAGGATCCAGGTCCAATCGTGGTGGGTGCAGTTCAGGGCGCCTCCTGCTACGGACCGGCATATGAATTCGCCTTTATCATGGATACCGACTTGCGCCGCCGCCGCATCCGCGACAAAGTGCCGATGACCTTCATTACTGCCGAGCCCTACATCGGCCATCTCGGTCTGGGCGGTGTGGGCGACTCGAAAGGCCTGATGGAATCCGCCATGCGCGACCGTCACGTCAAGTGGATCACCAACGCCAAGGTGACCAAGGTCGAGGCCGGCAAGATGTTTGTGGCCGAGCATGACGACATGGGCAACGTCAAGAAGGAACACGAACTGCCATTCAAATACAGCATGATGCTGCCGGCTTTCAAGGGCGTTGATGCAGTATTTGGCATCGAGGGACTGACCAATCCGCGCGGCTTCATCCTGATCGATCCTTACCAGCGCAACCCGAAATACCAGAATATCTACTCGGTGGGCGTGTGTGTGGCGATTCCGCCGGTTGAAGCAACCCCGGTTCCAACCGGCGCGCCCAAGACCGGCTACATGATCGAAACCATGGTCACGGCTGCGGCCCACAACATCCGCGCCGTGCTGGATGGCAAGGAGCCCGACCAGAAGGCCACTTGGAACGCCATCTGTCTGGCTGATTTCGGCGATACCGGCGCGGCTTTCGTGGCCTTGCCGCAGATCCCGCCGCGCAACGTGAACTGGTTCAAGGAAGGCAAGTGGGTGCACCTTGCCAAGATTGCTTTTGAAAAATACTTTATTCGCAAGATGAAGAAAGGCACGACCGAACCCCTGTATGAAAAATACGTGCTGGGCGCTTTGGGCATCAAAAAGCTGAAAGACAAATCATAAAGATGGATCCTGCTTCCCCTCTTCAGAGGGGGCAGAGGGTTTTATTTACGGAGACGAAATATGAAAAAAATACTGACCACTTTGTGGCTGGCTTGTGGAGTAGTCTTGACGCCGGTAGTCTACGCGGCGGAAGAGGCGCCAAAAGATCAGAAGAGCGAGCAGAAAGCCGCCGGTGATAAAAAAGAGGGCAAAGCCGGAGAAACTGGCGAAAAGAAAGATGAAAAAAAAGGAGGGGGCGGCACCGAGCCTGAGTGCAATTAAGTTATAACAAGTTGTACCTTGCATAAAAAACCAATTGGAGGATGAAAATGACATTTAACAAATTGCTTGTTTCAACCGCTTTGCTGGCCAGCGTTATGCTGCCCGGCATGTCATCCGCTCTCGACGTCAATATTGCTGCGGACATGCCCACTGTCGAGGTGATGCATAAGGGGCAGAAAGTGGTCATTCAGCGTAACCAGAACCAGGATAACAACGTCAATCCGGCCTTTGCCAAGACCTCGCGCAAATGCCCGCCGTTCTGCATCCAGCCCGGTGAACTGGCTCCTGGTGTGAACACCATTGGCGAGCTGGAAATGCTGCACTACCTGAAGAAAATGAGCGATGGCGACAAGAGCATCATGGTGATCGATTCGCGCACTCCTGACTGGGTCGCCAAGGGCACCATCCCTGGCGCGGTGAACATTCCCTGGGACCAGCTCAATATCGGCAAATCCGACCCGATCACGGTCCAGGAAATCCTGGAGAAACAACTGGGGGCCAGGCAGCAGGATGGCTTCTGGAATTTTGATGGCGCCAAGACCCTGGTGATGTTCTGCAACGGTTCATGGTGCGGCCAGTCCCCCACCAACATCAAGGGCTTGCTCAAGATCGGCTACCCCGCGGACAAGATCAAGTGGTACCGGGGCGGCATGCAGGATTGGGAGTTGCTCGGCCTGACTACGGTCAAGCCCTAACCTGGCAAGCATTATAAAATTCGGAGGAGTGAAGTACATGAAGAAAAATCTGCTCAAGTTTTCTGGCCTGACCCTGGCGCTCGTTGCCGCAGTCGGCATGTCAGGCTGCGCTTCGACTGGCGGCGCTGCCAAACCCCTGGAAGTGGGGATTGCCGCCGATATTCAGTCGGTGGACGTGATGCATGGCGGCCAGAAGGTCACCATCCAGCGCAACCAGAATACCGACAACAACATCAATCCGGCCTTTGGCAAGACCTCGCGCAAGTGCCCCCCATTCTGTATCCAGCCGGGTGAGCTTGCTCCTGGGGTGAAAACCATCGGTGAACTGGAAATGCTGCAGTACCTGCAGAAGGTGAGCGCTGGGGACAAGACTCTGCTGGTGATTGATTCGCGCACGCCGGACTGGGTCGAGAAAGGCACCATTCCGGGCGCGGTGAACATTCCCTGGGACAAGCTGAATATCGGCAAATCCGACCCCATCACAGTGCAGGAAATTCTGGAAAAACAGCTGGGCGCCAAGCAGTCGGAAGGTTTCTGGGATTTCTCCAACGCCAAGACGCTGGTGATGTTCTGTAATGGCCACTGGTGCGGCCAGTCTCCCACCAACATCAAGGGTCTGCTCAAGATCGGCTACCCCGCGCACAAGCTGATCTGGTACCGCGGCGGCATGCAGGAGTGGGAAGCGCTGGGATTGACCACGGTCAAACCGGCAAAATGATTTGAATGCTGGTGTGTCTCCGTTGAGGGCGGCGCAAGCCGCCCTTTTTTTAACGGTTAAATGTGATCGCCTGATTTGAAGGGAGGGCATGATGACAAAATACCTTATGGCACTGTTGGCTCTAGTGATGGCGCTTCCGGCAGGTGCGGCCGAGCGCTTGCTGCTCGGCGTCAATACCGGAGTTCCCGCTCAGGATGAACAGCGGGATATCACAGACAAATACAAGCCGCTGGCGGACTATTTGGCTGCCGTGCTGAAACGGCCGGTCAAGCTTGAGGTGAGCCAGAGTCTGTCTGCCTCAGAGCGGCGTCTGAAGAAGGATGCTTTCGATGTCTTTCTTGGACCGCCCCAGGTGATAGCACAGGCCATGAAGAGTGCCAATTATGTGCCGGTCGCCCGTTACCCGGGCAAACTCAAGGCAGCATTCGTGGTAATGGAATCCAGCGGCATCAAGAGCCTGAGCGATGCCAGGGGTAAGCGTCTGGGCTTGCCGGACAAGGAAAGTCTGGCTGCCCAGCTTGCACTTGCCAAACTGCGCTTTTCCAGAATGACGCCGGAAAGTTATTTTTCTGAAGTTTTCAATCAGCGCTTCCAGGATGCAACGCTCAATGCGCTCAAGATCGGCCGTGTCGATGTGGCAGCCGTGACAGCGGGGTTCGCCAAACAATGGGTGCAGGATCACCCGGGATCGCGCGTGATCGAGGAAAGCTATGAAGTCGTGCACTTTGCCTTCGCGGTGAGGGAAGACATGGACGCAGCGGATTCCCAGCGCATCCGGCAGGCCTTGCTGGATGCGCCCAACACCGCCGATGGCCGCGCCATGCTGGAAAAAATGGGGCGCAAGGATGGCTTCATCCCGGCCGGCAAGGATGATTATGCCCCCCTGATCAAGCTGTTCGGGCTGTGAGAGAGGTTCCCTGAAGCGGATTTTTTGAATGCGGGTTTGACCCAGGTCATAATTCGCCCAGGCCGGATCGCTTACAATGATGGCGGTCCCGACATGAATTCGCCAGTCAACCCACAAAGCGCCGCGCTGGAGTGTTTCCACTGCGGCCAGCCCATTCCTCCACACAGCCATTATGCGGTGGAGATCGGGCACGTTGCGCGTGAAATGTGCTGCCGCGGCTGCCAGGCGGTCGCCCAGGCGATCGTGGATGGCGGGCTGGAGGACTATTATCGTCACCGTACCGCCAAATCCGGCACGGCGGCTCTGGATGCCTCCGAAGTCGTGCCCGAATGGCTGCGCCAGGCCAAGCTCTACGATCTGCCGGAAGTGCAGCACAGCTTTGTGCGCCAGGAGGCAGGGGAGGTGCGTGAAGCCTCGCTGATTCTGGAAGGCATCGTCTGCGCCGCCTGCGTCTGGCTGAATGAGCATCATATTTCCAGCCTGCCCGGGGTGCTTTCGGTCGAAGTCAACTACTCCACCCACCGTGCCCGCGTGCGCTGGGACAATGCGCGCATCCAGCTGTCGGAAATTCTCCACGCCGTGGCGGCTATCGGCTATACGGCGCATCCCTTCGATCCCGGACGTCAGGAGCAGCTCTTCCAGAAGGAGCGCCAGGCCGCCTTGCGCCGCCTGTTCATCGCCGGTATCGGCATGATGCAGGTGATGATGTATGCGGTGCCGATGTATCTGGCCTCGGGTGACGTTACCATGCCGCCGTGGATCGCCAGCATGATGCGCTGGGCGAGCCTGGTGCTGACATTGCCGGTGGTGGGGTATTCTGCATGGCCTTTTTTCCTGGGTGCCTGGCGCGACCTGAAACTGCGGCAGGCGGGCATGGACGTGCCGGTGGCGCTGGGGGTCGGCGCCGCCTTCCTGGCCAGCGTGTATGCAACTCTGGCGGGTAGCGGCGAAGTGTATTTCGACTCCGTCAGCATGTTCGTTTTTTTTCTCCTTTCCGGCCGTTTTCTTGAAATGGGTGCGCGGCGCAAGGCTGCGGATGCCGCGGAGAAACTGGTCAAGCTGCAGCCGGCGATGGCCAATCGTCTCGTGGACTTTCCCGCTTCCTGGAGCGACGAGCTGGTGCCGGTCAGCGCGCTGAGCCTGGGCGAGCATGTCCTGATCCGGCCCGGCGAGGCAGTGCCGGCGGATGGCCTGGTGGAGCAGGGGGCGAGCCAGGTGGACGAATCCCTGCTGACCGGCGAAAGCCGCCCTGTTGCCAAGCTTGCCGGTGAGCGCCTGATCGCCGGCACGGTCAACGTGGACAGCCCGCTGGTGATGCGCGTGGACGGGCTGGGGCAGGACACGGTGCTGTCGGGGATTGTGCGCCTGCTGGACCGCGCCATGGCCGAGAAACCCGCTCTGGCGCAACTGGCCGACCGGGTGGCGGGCTGGTTCGTGCTGGCATTGCTCCTGATCGCGGCTCTTACGGGTGCAATCTGGTATTTCATCGAACCGGCACGGGCATTCTGGATCACGGTGGCGGTGCTGGTGGTGAGCTGCCCCTGTGCCCTATCCCTGGCCACGCCTGCCGCGCTCACTGCGGCCACCGGCAGCCTGACACGGCTGGGCTTGCTGACGACACGGGGACATGCGCTGGAAACGCTGGCCCGGGCGACACATTTCGTGTTCGACAAGACGGGTACTCTGACCCATGGCAGGATGAGCCTGCTGGAAGTCGTCCCTCTCGGGGCGCTGACCGGCCCGCAGTGTCTGCGGCTTGCTGCTGCGCTTGAGCATGCCTCGGAACATGCCATTGCACGTGCGCTTTCCGCCGCCGTGGAGGGGGATGACCAGGCGCTGGAGGCCAGCGAAACGGTCAATCTCCCCGGAAGCGGAGTGGAAGGCGTAATCGACGGCCGGCGCTACCGCCTCGGCCGGCAGCAGTTTGCTGCGGAACTGTGCGGGGGCGCGGTGCCCGACGCCGCCTTGTTGGGGCGCAACGGCGCCACTACGGTCGCGCTTGCGGATGAGTCTGGCTGGCTGGCGCTGTTTGTGCTGGGCGATACGCTGCGGCCGGATGCGGCGGAACTGGTGGCTGGCCTGACCCGGCGCGGGAAGGCGGTGGTCTTGTTGTCCGGCGACCAGGAGGATGCCGCACGGCAAGTGGCAAAGGAATTGGGCATCCAGCTCGTACGTGCTGCCATGACGCCTCAGGGCAAGCTGGATTATGTGCGTGAGCTGCAATGCGACGGCGCCGTGGTGGCGATGGTTGGCGATGGCGTAAATGATGCGCCGGTGCTGGCCGCGGCCGATGTTTCCATCGCCATGGGGGGCGGCACCCAGGTGGCGCGCGCCAGCGCCGACATGATTCTGCTGTCGGAGCATCTTCCTCATTTGCATGCGGGTTTGGATATCGCAGTCAGGGCCCAGCGCATCATCCGCCAGAATCTGGCCTGGGCGTTTGCTTATAATCTGCTGGCGATTCCTCTGGCCGCTCTGGGTTATATTACGCCCTGGATGGCGGGCATCGGCATGTCTGCGAGTTCGCTGCTGGTGGTGCTGAATGCCTTGCGTCTGGTTCAATCCGAGCCGGGTTCTGAAAAGAAAACACCCTAATTAATAGAGGTGATCATGGAAATC
The DNA here is from genome assembly GCA_003104895.1 of Nitrosomonadales bacterium. Classification (GTDB taxonomy): domain Bacteria; phylum Pseudomonadota; class Gammaproteobacteria; order Burkholderiales; family Sulfuricellaceae; genus Sulfurimicrobium. Next base: position 14,514 of record PQAG01000189.1, on the reverse strand, counting down.
CTCTACTTGCTGATTCCCTTGAGCGTCATCCTGATCTTCCTGATTGCCGGCATTTTCCTTTGGGCGGTGAAGAGCGGGCAGTTTGAAGACCTGGAAGGGCCTGCCCACCGGATCCTGATGGATGACGATCGTCCCCCCCCACCTCCTGAAACATGATTATCGGTTGTCTGAAAGCCGGAAATCTGCGACAGTTGGCCGCACAAAATGCACCAAGTTTGATCTAGCGCAAAATATATAGCTACTGATGGCGCTATTATTCAGGACCGTAATGTCCGGAAAGGGCTTATGGTTAGTTTTTATTGTTATCAGGAGGGTTTTATGGAAGCGCAAGCCACGTACAACTACAAGGTGGTGCGGCAATTCTCCATCATGACGGTGGTGTGGGGGATTGTCGGCATGCTGGTAGGGGTGATTATTGCCTCTCAGCTTGTCTGGCCGGATCTGACATTCGGGATTCCGTTCTTGTCTTATGGCCGCTTGCGGCCGCTGCATACCAACGCAGTGATTTTTGCCTTTGGCGGGTCGGCGCTTTTTGCGACTTCCTACTACGTCGTTCAGCGCACCTGTCACACCCGGCTGTTCAGTGACGGGCTGGCGGCCTTCACCTTCTGGGGCTGGCAGGCCGTGATTTTGCTGGCAGCCATCACCCTGCCGCTGGGCATCACTACTTCCAAGGAATATGCTGAACTGGAGTGGCCGATCGACATCCTCATCACCCTGGTGTGGGTCGCCTACGCCATCGTGTTCTTCGGCACCATCATGAAGCGAAGGACCACGCATATTTACGTGGCGAACTGGTTCTTCGGGGCCTTCATTCTGACCGTGGCGCTGCTGCATGTGGTCAACAATGCCGAACTGCCAGTCTCGCTGTGGAAATCCTACTCCGCCTATGCTGGTGTGCAGGATGCCATGGTGCAATGGTGGTACGGCCACAATGCAGTGGGCTTCTTCCTGACCGCCGGCTTTCTCGGCATGATGTACTACTTCGTGCCCAAGCAGGCTGGGCGTCCGGTGTATTCCTACCGCCTCTCCGTGGTGCACTTCTGGGCGCTGATTTTCACCTACATGTGGGCCGGCCCGCACCATCTGCACTACACCGCCCTGCCTGACTGGACCCAGTCCCTCGGCATGCTGTTCTCCCTGATCCTGCTGGCGCCCTCCTGGGGCGGCATGATCAACGGCATCATGACCTTGTCCGGCGCCTGGCACAAACTTCGCACCGATCCGATCCTGAAATTCCTGGTCACTTCTCTGTCCTTCTACGGCATGTCCACTTTCGAAGGCCCGATGATGGCCATCAAGAGCGTGAATGCGCTGTCCCACTACACTGACTGGACCGTGGGCCACGTGCACTCGGGCGCGCTGGGCTGGGTGGCGATGGTGTCGATCGGCTGCATGTACTATCTGATTCCGCGCCTCTTCGGCCGCGAGCAGATGTACAGCATCAAGCTGATCACCGCGCATTTCTGGATCGCCACCATCGGCGTGGTGCTGTACATCGCCGCGATGTGGATCGCCGGCGTGGCTGAAGGCCTGATGTGGCGCGCGGTCAACCCGGATGGCACGCTGACTTACAGCTTTGCCGAGGCGGTGAAAATGACCTATCCGTTCCTGACCATCCGTTTGCTGGGCGGCCTGATGTTCCTCAGCGGCATGCTGATCATGGCCTACAACGTGTTCAAAACGGTTGCAGGCGCCAAGGCGGTGAATGATGCGGCAATTCCCGCAGTCGCCGGCGCTCACGCTTAAGACAGGCAAGGAGAAAAAAATGAGTGCAACTTCATCGCATGAGTTTCTGGAAAAAAACATCGGTCTGATGATCGTGCTGATCCTGCTGGTGGTGAGCGTGGGGGGGCTGGTGGAAATCGTGCCGCTGTTCTTCCAGAAATCCACCACCCAGCCGGTGGCGGGCCTCAAGCCGTATACCGCCCTGCAGCTGGCCGGGCGCGACATCTATCAGCGCGAAGGCTGCTACAACTGCCATTCGCAGATGATCCGCCCCTTCCGCGCCGAGACCGAGCGCTATGGCCACTACTCGGTGGCGGGTGAGTTTGTCTATGATCACCCGTTCCAGTGGGGCTCCAAGCGCACCGGTCCTGATCTGCATCGCGTCGGCGGCCGTTATTCCGACGACTGGCATCGCACCCACCTCAACAACCCGCGCGATGTGGTGCCGGAATCCAACATGCCGGCCTACCCATGGCTGGCCCAGGCAAGCCTGGATAAGGTTGATATCAAGCCCAACATGGAAGTGCTGCGCACCCTGGGCCTGCCTTATACCGACGAGCAGATCGCCAAGGCCAATGACGAGCTGAAGGGCAAGACAGAGCAGGACGCCCTGATCGCCTATCTGCAGAACCTGGGCACGGCCATCAAGAGCACGAGGTAAAGCCATGGACATCAACGATCTCAGRTCAATCGTGACGGTGGTGTCGTTCATTACCTTCCTCGGCATCGTTTTCTGGGCCTTCAGCGGACGCCGCAAGCCGGCGTTYGATGAGGCAGCCCGGCTGCCGCTGGACGATGATGAATTTGAACGGGTGAATGTGAATTCCGCGCCCCGTGCAGCGGAACACTAAGGAGGAAATGATGAGTGATTTTGTAAGCGGCTTTTGGAGCCTGTTCGTCGCCGGGATTACCCTGGTCAGCGTGATTGGCTGCGCCATATTCCTGAAAGCGGTGAGCATCAAGCGCAGCGCGGGGCAGGTGGACACCACGGGCCACGTGTGGGACGGCGATCTGGCGGAATGGAACAACCCGCTGCCGGCTTGGTGGAGCTGGCTGTTCTATATCACGGTGGTGTTCTCGCTGGTGTATCTGGTGCTGTATCCTGGCCTGGGCAGTTTCAAGGGGGTCTGGGGCTGGAGCTCGGCTGGCCAGTGGGAAGGCGAGATGAAACACGCGGCGGAAACCTACGACCCGATCTTCAACAAGTTCCTGAAACAGGACCTGAAGGCAGTGGCGGCCGATCCGGAAGCCAAACAGATGGGGCAACGCCTGTTTCTCACCTACTGCTCCCAGTGCCACGGTTCCGATGCGGGCGGCGCCAGAGGATTCCCCAACCTGGGCGACAAGGACTGGCTCTATGGCGGTGATCCGGAAACCATCAAGGCCAGCATCATGAACGGACGGAATGGAATCATGCCACCGCATGGTCCGGTGCTGGGCGATGCGGGCGTGAAGGAAGTGGCCAACTATGTGTTCTCGCTGTCAGGCCGCAAACATGATGCCAACCTGGCCGCCGCGGGCAAGCCCAAGTTCGAGCAGATCTGCGCTGCCTGCCACACGCCCGCAGGTACTGGCATGCAGGCGCTGGGCGCGCCCAACCTGACCGACAAGGTATGGCTGTATGGCGGCTCCGAGGCGACCGTCATCGAAACCATTACCAAGGGGCGCAACGGAGTGATGCCGGCATGGAAAGATTTCCTTGGCGAAGCCAAGGTTCACTTGCTGGCAGCCTATGTTTATGGCCTTTCAGAAGGTAAATAAATTGTCGTAGCCAGACCGGGCCGGGTGGAGTTCCCATCCGGCCCGGTCTTGAACAGGGAATTCCTGCATCGGCTGGTTGAAGCAGGCGATGCAGGAGTTTCTTCAGGAGTTAGCTTTGGACCAGGCAAGAAATACTTCGGCTTCTCCGGTTGCAGGTGAAGGCGATGAGTTGTACGCGGTGCGCAAGAAAATCCAGCCACGCTCGGTGAGCGGTATTTTTGCCAGCCTGCGCGTGTGGGGTGTTGTGCTTACCCAACTGGTGTTCTATGGACTGCCATGGCTGACTTGGAATGACCGGCCGGCGGTGCTGTTCGATCTGCTGACGCGCCGGTTCTATATTTTCGGCACGGTTTTCTTCCCTCAGGACTTTATCTATCTCACCGGCCTGCTGGTGATTTCGGCTCTCGGGCTGTTTCTTTTCACTGCGGTGGCTGGAAGGATCTGGTGCGGCTATGCCTGCCCGCAGACGGTGTACACCGAACTGTTCATGTGGATCGAGCAGTTCATCGAAGGCGACCGCCCAAAGCGCATCAAGCTGGACAAGGCAGACTGGGATGCGCGCAAGATTTTCCTCAAAACCGCCAAACATGCTGCATGGATCGCGTTGTCGCTGTGGACCGGTTTTACCTTTGTCGGCTATTTCACGCCCATCAGGGAACTGGCGGTTGAATTCGTCAGTTTTGGCATGGGGCCGTGGGAAACGTTCTGGGTGTTCTTTTATGGCTTTGCCACTTACGGCAATGCCGGCTGGATGCGGGAACAGGTGTGTCTCTACATGTGCCCCTACGCACGTTTCCAGAGTGTGATGTTCGACCCGGATACGCTCATCATCACCTACGACGAAAAGCGCGGCGAGCCGCGCGGACAGCGCAGGAAAGGGGCGGACTACCGCGCCGATGGCAAGGGCGACTGCGTGGATTGCGGGATATGCGTTCAGGTATGCCCGACCGGCATTGATATCCGCAAGGGCTTGCAGTATGAATGCATCGGGTGCGCCGCCTGCATCGATGGCTGCAACCAGGTCATGGACAAGATGGGCTATCCGCGTGGCCTGATCCGCTATTCGACGGAAAACGTCATGCTCGGCAAGTTTGCCGAGCGCACCATGATGGCTCATGTGTTCCGGCCGCGCGTGCTGCTGTATACCGCCATTCTCACCGCAATCACTGTGACGCTAGGGGTCGCGCTGTACATGCGCACGCCGCTCAAGGCCAATATCATGCGCGACCGCATGACCCTGGTGAGGGAAACCGATGATGGGCTGCTGGAAAACGTCTATCGCATGCAGATCATCAATATGGATGAAAAGCCGCATCGCTACAAACTGACCGCCTCCGGTCTGGAAGGGCTGAAAGTGGTGACGGCGGAAGCGCAGCCGCTGGAAGTGCATGCGGCCGAAACGCATAATGTTTCGATCAGCCTGCGGGTCGCCCCGGACGATGTGAAACCGGGCTCTACCCAGGTTCATATCCAGGTGCAGGATGTGGATAATCCGGCCTTTTCCGTCAATGAAAAAACCAGTTTTATCGTGAAATAATGATGACAACCATGACTCAAGCTAATAAACCCTGGTACCGCGAACCATGGCCCTGGATCCTGATGGCGGGCCCGGCGATAGTGGTGGTGGCCGGCTTCGTGACTGCCTGGCTGGCGGTCGCAACGGATGATGGCGTGGTGGAGGACGATTATTACAAGAAAGGTTTGGCCATCAACCAGACCATCGCGCGCGATCAGATGGCTCAATCTCTTAAGCTGAAGGCGCAGTTGATGGTGGGGAGCGATGCCTCCCGCTTGCGCCTGATGCTGCAGCAGGACGATTCCGGGGCGCTGCCTACTGCCCTGAGGCTCAAGGTGTTGCACCCAACCCGCTCCGACATGGATCGAGTGGTGACTCTGGAACAGGGCGCTTCAGGTTATTACGAAGGGCAGCTCAAGGCGCTGGAACCAACCCGGTGGAGGCTGATTCTGGAAGATGCGGAGAGCCATTGGCGCCTGACCGGTAAATTGCACGTGCCCAGGGATAACGTGGTCACGCTGCAGGTGAACGGCTAGTTTTTTTCCTTAACGTTATGAGAGGGAGGGTGAAATGGTAGTCATGGATCTGCTGTTTAAAACAGATATCGGTCTGCTCAGCATGTTTACGATCGGCTTTGTGCTGGTGATGGCGGTGTTTTTCATTACCTGGTTCATCAAGAAATCGGGTGACCCCAACGCCTGACATTAGGCGTTGCAAAAACTCAGCTTTTGCAAAGAGCGCCACTTGAGTGGTTGCGCTCGACGATCTGCTTCAGGCGGGGCAGGTCGTTGAGGATAAGGAGCTTGTGTTGCACGCTAATCAATCCTTCGTCCTGGAATTTTGACAGTGTACGGCTGACAGTTTCCAGTTTCAGCCCGAGGTAGCTGCCGATTTCCCCTCGCGTCATGCGCAGATGAAACTGGACCGGCGAATAACCTCGCACCTGGAAACGCTGGGACAGGTTGATCAGAAAGGCGGCTAGGCGCTCGTCCGCGTGCATGCATGAAAGCAGTGCCATCAGGTTATGGTCGCGCGCGATCTCGCGGCTCATGATTTTGTGGAACTGGTGCTGCAGGGCGGGAATTTCCCTGCACAGGCATTCCAGTTCAGAGTAGGGAATCTCGCAGATTTCGCTGTCTTCCAGTGCTATGGCATTGCAACAGTGGCTGTCGTTGCAGATTGCATCCAGACCCAGCAATTCACCGGTCATATGAAAGCCGGTGACAAGGTCCTGGCCGCTCTCGCTGCTCAGGAAGGTTTTGAAAAATCCTGTGCGCAGGGCATAGAGCGAGCGGAATGGGTCGCCCGCGCGATAAAGGTATTCGCCGCGCTTGACCCGCTTGCGGCGGTTGATGATGCCATCCAGCTGCTTGGATTGCTGACCCTTGAGCCCCATAGGGAGGCACCACAGGTCGCGCAAATCACAGGCAGAACAGGCGGGCTTGGGGTAACGCGCATCAACAATGTTGGCGAACAGCTTGTGCACTTTCTGTTGCATATTATTTATCGCGCCGGTTTCGTGAATTGCGCCAATCATCGCATGATTGGCTATGTTGCGCCAGCGCCCAGACAACGTGTTCCCGCACCAGTTCCGACGGGTGATTCAACCGCTCATTCAAGGACCGCAATACTGAATCGCTGGCCGGGGCGTTGCCCAGAGCGACCGCGATATTGCGCAGCCAGCGCTCGAAACCGATGCGGTGGATGGCGCTGCCCGCGGTTCTGGCGAGAAAATCTTCTTCGCTCCAGGAGAAAAGCTCGGCCAGGCCGGGGGCGTCGAGGCCATGGCGCACCATGAAATCCTTTTCCATGCTCAACTGAGCGCGACGGTTCCAGGGGCAGGCAAGCTGGCAGTCGTCACAGCCATAAATGCGGTTGCCCATCAGCGGCCGCAGATCCAGGGGGATGCTGCCCTTCAGCTCGATGGTGAGATAGGAAATGCAGCGCCGCGCATCCACCTGGTAGGGGGCGATAATCGCCTGGGTGGGGCAGGCGCTGATGCAGCGGGTGCAGGTGCCGCAATGGCTTGACTGCGGCGGGTCGGGAGGCAGGGGCAGGCCGGTGTAGATCTCGCCGAGAAAGAAGCGCGAGCCATGTTCCCGCGACAGCAGCAGGCTGTGTTTGCCGCGCCAGCCCAGCCCGGCCTGGGCGGCCAGCTCGATTTCCATCACCGGGGCGCTGTCGGTGAAGACGCGGTAGCCGAACGGGCCGATGGCTTCCTGGATCCGGTCAGCCAGTTTCTGCAGCCTGCTGCGCAGGGTCTTGTGGTAGTCGCGGCCCAGCGCGTAGCGTGAAATGAAAGCCTTGTCCGCGCTGGCGAGCACTTCCTCGCTGTCGCGCGCGTCCGGCGGCAGGTAATCGAGCCGCGCGCTGATCACGGTGAGCGTTCCGGGCACCAGTTCGGCTGGGCGGCTGCGCTTCACGCCATGGCTTGCCATATAATGCATTTCGCCGTGGTAGCCACGCGCCAGCCATTCCAGCAGGCGCATTTCGGCCTCTGCAAGCTGCGGCGCGCTGATGGCGACGGCCTGGAAGCCCAATTCCTTGCCCCATGCCTTAATATTTTCGCTCAGTTTGCCGTAATCAGAATCTGGACATGAAACCTGCACAAGCGCTCAATATGGAAATTACGCGATTCCTCGCGGATGAAAGCAGCACCCTCAAACTGGGCGCGGAACTGGCTTTGGCACTGCATCCGGGGCTGGTCATCTACCTCTCCGGAGACCTCGGGGCAGGTAAAACCACCCTGGTCCGCGCCATTCTACGCGGGCTGGGTTACGAGGGAAAAGTAAAAAGTCCGACCTACACCCTGGTTGAACTTTACGTTGTTTCTAGTTTAAACTTATACCACTTTGATTTGTATAGATTCGCTGATCCGGAAGAATGGGAAGGGTCAGGTTTTCGCGAATATTTCAATCCGGCCACCGTATGTCTGGTGGAATGGCCGGAGAAAGCCCGGGGCTTTCTGCCCCCGGCGGATGTGGAAATCCGGATCCAGATCCGGGATGAGGGACGCGGTGTGGCATTGATGGCGGTAACGGAGGCAGGCAGACAATGTTTAAACCGGCTTCAGAACAAGCAAACGATCTGAATGCGCTGGTATCTCCCCGGCGCAGCCTGATTTCGCTGCTCGGCCTGGGTGCCTTGTGGGTGACATTTCTGCTTGCCCTGTTCGCGGCGAATACGGCCAACTCGGCGCCCGTGGTCACCGCCTCGCGGGTTTGGCCCGCGGCCGAATACACGCGCATTACCCTGGAGCTATCCCAGCCCGTCAAGTTTTCCTTTTCCAGCATCAAGAACCCCGAGCGCCTGGTTCTCGATCTTGAAGGCATCGAGCCCAATGAAGCGCTGACGGGCCTTTCTGCCAAGGTCGGCGAGTCCGATCCCTATGTCAGGCTGGTGCGCGTCGGGCGATTCAAGCCGAATGTGGTGCGCGTCGTGCTGGACCTCAAAACCGAAGTCAAACCATCGGTGTTTTCCCTTCCCCCGGCCGGTGAGTATGGCAACCGGCTGGTCGTTGATATTTATCCCCATCAGGCGGTGGACCCGCTGATGGCTCTGGTGAGTTCGCCCCGCCAGGCTGCGGTTGGCGTGGAGGACGCGGCACGGGGAGCAGAAAAAGTGGCTGTAGCGCCGCCGCCAGCGGTTTCTCCTGAAGTTGCTCAACCTGTTCCTGAAGCAATTGAACAGCCAAAGGAGGTCATGACGGAGTGGAAAAAGGAGAGCGTCACAAAGCCCAAGGCGAATAAACGCAAACCCGAACTGCAGGTCACCCGGCTGGTCACGATTGCCATTGACGCCGGGCATGGCGGGGAAGACCCCGGCGCGCGCGGGGCGCGCGGCACCAATGAAAAGGACGTGACGCTCTCGATTGCCAAACGGCTCAAGGCAGTGGTGGATAATGAGCCCAATATGCGCGGCGTGCTGATCCGCGATGATGATTACTTCATTCCGCTGCATGGCCGCGTGATCAAGGCGCGCAAGGTCAGCGCAGACCTGTTCGTATCCATTCATGCCGATGCCTTCATCCGCCCCGAAGCGCGCGGTTCATCGGTATTTGCCCTTTCTGAACGCGGAGCCACCTCGGCCGCAGCGCGCTGGCTGGCGAAGAAAGAGAATGAAGCCGATCTGATCGGCGGCGTGAACCTGGATGTCAAGGATCCCTATCTGGCGCGCACCCTGCTGGACCTGTCGCAGACTGCGACCATCAACGACAGCCTGAAGCTGGGCAAGGCCGTGCTGAATGAGCTGGGCGACATCAATTCACTGCACAAGGGCGCGGTGGAACAGGCCGGCTTCGCGGTTCTCAAGTCGCCCGACATCCCCTCCATCCTGGTAGAGACGGCGTTCATCTCCAACCCCGACGAAGAGCGCCGCCTCAACGACGAGGCCTACCAGGACAAGATGGCCAAAGCCATCCTTGCCGGCATCCGCAACTACTTCGCCAAGAATCCTCCACTGGCCAAATCCAGGCTGGCTCTAGCAGACTGACCCCCCACAGCTTGACGGCCATGCCCGCTGGAAGTTGCAGCCGCCCCCTTCCCGGCCTGCCAAGCATTAAATCGCCGCATCAATTTGGCGGGCAGTTGCTTATGCATCGCATCTCCGGAATCTTCTTGCCGCCGCAGGCAAGGAAACAGGCATCGTAAATCGACTGGCAGCCGCAATCCGCATCGCAGCGCTCCTGCCGCAGCCGCTCGAACTCTGCGCTGCGGCTGGGTTTGACAGGCGGGACAGGCGGAAAGTAATACGGTGCCGGCCAAGGGGAATAAGGCCAGAAGCCATGGCGCCACCACGGGTAGGGGTAGCCCCAGTTCAGCGACAGGTTGAGTTCATAATGCACCAGTTCCTGGCGGTAGCGATCCAGTTCCGCCGCGTAGCGATTCAAGGCTGCGCCATAGCGTTCATCCAGCACTGGCTCCAGATCCTTCAGGCAAGCCTGGGTTTTCGTCGTGCACTGCTCTCGGCATTCAGTCATTTTCTGTTCACATTTTCCCAGGCAAGCGCGGCCTGCCGCGTCTGTTGGCGCATCGTAGCGATAGGTGGACTGGTAACGTGGGCCGGCACAAGCTGCCAGTCCCAGCGTCAGAAGCAATAACATGAAGGTATGCAAGGCGGAACGCATGGAGCACCTCCCTCCAATTTCTCAAAGTGAATTTTCATCATAACTCATTCGTAAGACAATTTTAGAGCCGCTTTGATCCCGGCAGAGCGGCATGCGCTGTTGTTTAAAACTGAGGGTAGAGTACAGTTTCCACTCATATCCAAGTTAACTTAGGGCCCAGAATGCATCTAGCTCTTTTCGCCAGCGCCGAAGGCCGGTTGCTGGGTGTTGGCCTCGCTCTTTCTGGCCTGATGTTGCTGGCTTTCGGGATCGGCTGGCAGCTATTTCCGGACAGCGTGCTTACCTACGCGGCCATGACCGGGCTGAATCTGGTCATTGGCCGGGCGGCCGGGATGTCCTTCGGCTATGCGAGTGGTCTCGGCCATGCGCTGGTGATTCCCCTCAACATGCTGGTCGAGACCATTCAGGTGCTTGTGGTATATCCGCTGTTCGCGCTGAGCTGGCGGCAACTGATCCGGGTGCCCAGTCTGCAGCCCTTTGTGACGCGCATGCACAGCGCTGCGGAGTCACGTGGTGGAGTGGTGCGAAAATTTGGCATCGCCGGCCTGTTTGTTTTCGTGTTTGCCCCATTCTGGATGACCGGGCCGGTGGTGGGGGCGATCATTGGATTTCTGATCGGCTTGCGCCCTTGGGTGAATCTGGCCGTCGTGCTGGTGTCGACGTATTCCGCCATTTGTGTCTGGGGGTTGCTGCTCAACGAGCTCAATGCCTGGGCGTCAACTTTCAACCGCTTCGCACCCTACGCCCTGGTCCTCGCGATCACACTCATTGCTGTCACGATGCATCTGCTGTACCGGCACAACGGCCGCTCCGCGAAAAACGAAGGAGACTGAATGCGCACGTTATCCTGGGCAGATCCCTTCCAATAAAGCTTCAGGGGGTAAAACAGGATTTTAAAGCGCATCAAGCCACCCCGCCGCCGAAAACGTCATGGACTTGCTCTCCCGCCGCCAGATGACCTGGTCCTGATGCACGGAGAGCCACCAGGTTTGCATCGCGGGGTGGGGCCTGGGTTTGGCGAAGGCTTGCGGGGCCAGCAACGCCATGCACCATGCAGGGCGCGGGTCGCGCACGGACTGGTAGACGATGCCGCCCAGACTGGATTCTCTCGCCACGCGGGCGAAGGCCTGGGTGGCGCTGTAATCGGCGGAATGCTGCCAGGCTTTTGCATCCGCGCTGAAGGGGGGGTTGCGCAGGTCGACGGCCAGCGTGCTGACATCGGCGCGAAAGGCGGTGTGCGCGACGGGTTCGAGCTTTTCCAGGTCGAGGGCGTCATTGAGGAATTTCCAGCGCCAGTAGCCCAGCTCGGCGCTGGCGGTACGCACCGATTCCGCGCCGTAAAACACGCCGGGGTCGGTGAGCGATCGGAAGCGCGAGCCGCTGCGCAGCGGGTTGTAGCGGAACGGGGTGGCGAGCAGGTAATCGAGCGCCTCGGCGCCGGGCGGGGGAGCGGGCTTGCTGCCTTCCAGCAGGGTTTCGAGCAGGTCCTGTTCGGCCTGGCTGTCGACGATTTTCATGGTGGATGCGACGTGCTGCGCTTCCACCATGCGCCACACCGGCCCGCGCCATTCGTGCGCCTCAGACGAGACCGCGCGAGGCGTCCAGGTATTGAACGACACGTACCAGTCCTTCCGCGTTGCGGATGAGTTCGATGGGCCGGCCGTTGAGGCCGCGGTTTTCGCTGTTGAGCCATTTGCGCGCGGTGGCTTCGTCGCCCGCGATGGAGTCGAGCGAGCGGAAGGCGCGCACGAACAGCAGTGCGAATTCCCATTCCTTGCGGTTCTGATCGAGCTGGTATTCGCCGCCATAGAGGCGGGTGATGGTGGCCGGACTCAAACCCAGCACCCTGGCCAGGATGGAGCGCGAAATGTCCAGCCGCTCTGCCGCGCGCGCGACAGCCTTGCTCAGCACGGCTGCGGCTTCTGGCTTGTTTCTGGCTTGTCGAGCGGTTTCAGGCATGTAGAACCTCATTTCCTGTGGAAATAATAGCACACAATATTTTCCATGGGAATGATGTATGAGGCTGCCTTGTGCGCGTTACTCAGGCGCCGCCAGCCCTTGTGAACAGACCCTTGTGGGCGGCTTCGCTCACCGCCAGCGCTGCCGGGTGGCTGAGCTTGCGCTCCACCGTGATGATGTAAAAGCGATCCTTGACGGCTTCGGTGTGGCCCAGGGATTCCAGGCCGTATTGTGCCGCCAGTTCGGCAGCGATGGCCGTGGGAGCGGTGAATACGCCCGCGCCAGCCTGGCCGAAGGACTTCATGAGCGCGCCATCGTCAAATTCACCGACTATGCGCGGGTGGATGTCCTGGCCCCGCAGCCAGCGTAGCAGCGGGGCGTGCACGGCGCTGTCCTCGCCGGGGATCAGCAGTGGCGCGCCGTTGAGCTGGTGCGGGAATTGGCCTTTAAGCCTTGCGGCAAGGGCGGGCGTGGCCAGGAATGTGACTCCGCATTCCCCCAGCCGGTGGCTGTAGCTTTTCACGTCCATGCCCGGCGGCAAGGGACGGTCGGCCAGCACCATGTCGAGGCGGTGGATGGCGAGCTCGGCCAACAGCAGTTCGAACTTGTCCTCCCGGCACACCAGGCGCACCGGATCGGGCAGGCTCAGGGCCGGCGCCAGCAGCCGGTAGGCGATGGTCTTGGGCACCACGTCCGCAATGCCTATCCGGAACAGGAAGGTGCGCTCCTCGTGGCGATTGCGCAGCGTTTCTTCAAGTTCGTTGCCGACCTGGAAAATTTCATCCGCGTAGGACAGGGCCATGCGCCCGGCCTCGGTCAGTTCCAGCCGCCGCCCCGCGCGCCGGAACAGGGCCACGCCCAGTTGCTCTTCCAGCAGGGAGATCTGGCCCGAAATGGTCTGCGGCGTGAGGTGCAGCTGTTCGGCGCCGCGCGCGATGCCGCCTGCCTTGGCCACAGACCAGAAGTAATGCAGTTGCCGGTAGTTGAACATGGTTTTCCAATACTTCGGTAAAAACGAACAATATACACATAATAAACGAATTTTCTTGATACAACGAGAACGCTATCATGCGCATGTCGGACGGGTGATCGTGCGGCTTCGGGCGTGCTGTTTGCCGTGATGGACCGGCTCACGTCGGGTAAACCCAGAGGCCATTGAGAAAATCGCCACGAAAAACCCCGGATTCTTTGCCGCCGCGGGGCACGATTCCCGCGCTAACAGTTATTTGATAACAAAGGAGAACCACGATGAAACGCATTCTGCTTTTTCTCGCCACCAACCTGGCCATCATGCTGGTGCTGTCCCTCACCCTGCGCCTCTTGGGCGTGGAGCCTTACCTGAACGAGGCCGGGCTGAACATCGGCAGTCTGCTGATTTTCGCCGCCGTGATGGGCATGGGCGGCTCGCTGATTTCGCTCGCCATCTCCAAGTGGACGGCCAAGCGCATGACGGGCGCGAGGGTGATCGAGCATCCGGAAACGCCCGGCGAAGTCTGGCTGGTGGAAACCGTGCGGCGCCAGGCGCAGATTGCCGGTATCGGCATGCCGGAAGTGGCGATTTTCGACTCGCCCGACGTCAACGCCTTTGCCACCGGCTGGAACAAGAACAACGCCCTGGTGGCGGTTTCCACCGGCCTGTTGCAGGCCATGAGCAAGTCCGAGGCGGAAGCGGTGCTGGGACACGAGGTTTCCCACGTGGCCAACGGCGACATGGTGACGCTGGCGCTGATTCAGGGCGTGGTCAACACTTTCGTGATGTTCCTGTCGCGCGTCATCGGCTACCTGGTGGACAAGGTGGTGTTCAAGACCGAGCGCGGCAACGGCCCGGCGTTTTTCGTCACCATGATCATCGCCGAGATGGTGCTGGGCATCCTGGCCTCGATCATCGTCATGTGGTTCTCGCGCCGGCGCGAGTTCATCGCCGATTCGGGCGGCGCGGCGCTGGCTGGCAAGGCTGCCATGATTTCCGCGCTGGAGCGCTTGAAGGCCCAGCACGAGCCGGTGCCGCTGCCGGAAAAGATGGCCGCCTTCGGTATTTCCGGCGGCGTGGCCTCGGGCCTGAAGCGCCTGTTCATGACCCATCCGCCGCTGGACGAGCGCATCGAGATGCTGCGGCATCTCAAGGAGCGGGACTGACACGGCCGGAACGCGCGCCAGCTCCAGCTTTATCCACCCGTAAACCAGTACTGCCCCGCGGCTGATTTTCAGCCGTAGGGGAGGTGTTGCCTTCAACCTGAGCCAATTGAACATGACGTCAGACTTTATATGCCAGATTTTCTCGCCCATGCGAGCGGCCGCCCTCTCCCCCCGCTGCCTGAGCGTAGCCGAAGGCAGGGAGAGGGAACGGCCACCCTCTCTCCCTTTGAGAGCAGGTTGGCTGCCGCTCGCGGCGGCGATGCCAGGGGCACGCGCCTGGCTGCTGGGG
>PQAG01000188.1 GCA_003104895.1 Nitrosomonadales bacterium | reverse complement strand
CCCACTTTGTCTTTCCACTCCGGGCTGACCTTGGTCAGGTAGTTGGCAAACAGGAAGGTGGTGCCGGAACCGTCAGAACGGTGCACCACGGTGATGTCTGAAGCCGGCAGGGCAACACCCTTGTTCAGGCTGGCGATGGCCGGATCATTCCATTTCTTGACCTTGCCCAGGAAAATGTCTGCCAGCACTGCGCCGGTCAGTTTGATCTGGCCTTCCTTGATGCCGTCCAGGTTGATGACCGGCACCACGCCGCCCATCACGGTCGGGAACTGGGTCAGGCCGTCCTTTTCCAGCTCTTCTGGTTTCAGGGGCTTGTCTGAGGCGCCAAAATCAACGGTCTTGGCCTTGATCTGCTTGATGCCGCCGCCGGAGCCGATGGACTGGTAGTTCATGCCGATGCCGGTCTTGGCTTTGTAGGCTTCTGCCCATTTCGCGTAGATCGGGTAGGGGAAGGTTGCGCCGGCGCCGGTGATGTCGGAGGCAAAGGCAGAAGCGCTCATGGAGAGCACCGCAGCAGCGATCAGGGTACGGCCGAATTGCAGTTTCATGGATGACTCCTCTTGGTTGAGTGTTGCAGAATCCGAAAGTGCAGGCAGTTTATGGCGGAAATGTTACGGAATTATGACTGCCGGCGGTGCGCCTGCGAAGCCAGCGGTACAGCAGTTAACGGTAAAGCAGATTGGGCAGCCACAAGGAAATCTCCGGCACATAGGTAATCAGGCCCAGATAGAGCAGCATGACGCCCACCCATGGCAGGGTTGCGATCGAAACCTCGGTCAGCCCCATCCTGGCGAGGTGGCTGGCAACGAACAGGTTCAGCCCGACTGGCGGGTGGATCATGCCGATTTCCATGTTCACCACCATGATGATGCCGAGGTGGATCGGGTCGATGCCCATGACTTTTGCGATGGGCAGGAACAGCGGTGCCAGGATCAGCACGATGGAGCTGGGTTCCATGAATTGCCCCGCGGCGAGCAGTGCAAGGTTCACCACCAGGAGGAACATCCAGGGTTCCAGGTTTTGCGCCAGCACCCAGGCGGACATCGCCTGCGGGATCTGTTCGGAGGTGAGCAGGAAGGAGAACAGGATGGCGTTGGTGATGATGTAGAGCAGCATGGCGCTGGTGTTGGCGGCATTCAGCAGCACCCTGGGCACTTCCTTCCACTTCAGGTCGCGGTAATAGAATTTTGCCGCAAGAAAGGCATAAACCGCTGCCACAGCCGCCGCTTCGGTGGGGGTGAAGATGCCGCCGTAGATGCCGCCGATGATGATCGCCACGAGAAACAATCCGCCCCATGCATCCTTGAACGAATCCCAGAACTCCTTTGATGTCGGTTTGGGCTGGGTCGGGAAGCTAAGCCGTTTGGCCTGGATGAATACCAGCCCCATGAGTATGGTTGCCAGCAGAAATCCCGGCACGATGCCGGCGATGAAAAGCTTCCCGGCGCTCTCGGAGGTGGCGACGGCATAGATGATCATCACGATGGAGGGCGGGATCAGGATGCCCAATGAACCGGCTGTGGTAATCACGCCCACCCCGAAGCGTTTCGGGTAGCCGGCCTTCACCATGGCGGGCAGCATGACCGAGCCGATCGCCATCACCGTGGCCGGGCTGGAGCCGGAAATGGTGGCAAAGAATGCGCACGCCAGCACCGAGGCCATCGCCATGCCGCCCGGCATCCAGCCCACCAGGTTGCTGGCGAAACGGATGATGCGCGAGGCGATTTTGCCGTCGATCAGGAACTGGCCGGACAGGACAAAGAATGGCACCGCCATGATGGCAAAGCTTTCCAGGCCGGTGAACAGGCGCTGGGAAATGATGTTGACGGTGTCGAAAGAGAAGGAGGAAAAGCCCAGCAGGAACACCAGCACGGTCATGCCAAGCGCGATGGAAATCGGCGTGCTGGTGATGAGCAGCAGCAGCAGGATCGAGATGATCAGCAGGAAGGTCATGGCAGCGCTTCCTGCTCTTCGTGGACTGCATCCGCCGCGCCGTGGCTATGAAGCTGGCCGGTTTTCAGGAAAAGCGCCAGCGCCTGGATGAAGCGGTAGCACATCAGGCCGGAACCGAGGGGGATGGCCAGGTAAATGATCCACATCGGCCATTCCAGGTCGGGGGATACCTGTCCCGTTCCATAGATGAAAATCACCCAGCGCGCACCGAAAAAGGCAATCACAGCGGTGAAAGTCACGCCCAGCAGCATGGCGGCAATGACCAGCAGGCGCTTGATCGAAGGCCGCGCAGCATTCACCACGAAGTCCACGCCGATATGGATGCCGGTGCGCACGCCGTAGGCGGCGCCGAATTTCGCCATCCAGATGAAGAGGTAGATCGTGAGTTCCTGCGCCCAGCTGATTCCGCCGCCGGTGGTGTATCTCAGTACTACAGCAGTAAAAGCCACCAGGGTGGCGGCAGCCATGAAGGAGCTGATGAGCCATTCTTCAAGGCGGTTGAGGAAGCGGTTGAGCATGGTTGGAGAGCCTCCGCCCCCGGCTGGAAGCATCGCCTATTTTGCGGCGGCTTTTTCTTTCTGTACCTGGGCCGCAATCGCGTAGGACATCTGGATCAGGTCCTTGCCGATGGAGCCCTCGAATTCCTTGTGCACCGGCAATAACGTGGCATGCCATTTGGCGCGTTCCTCGTTGGGGAGAACGTAGATTTCGGTGGTTTTTGCGGCACGAACCTTGTTCAGTGCTTCGTCGTTTTCGGCCTTGGCAATGCCGCGTTCGAAAGCGGTGGCTTCCTTCATGGCCTGTTCAAGCGTGGTGCGAATGTCCGCAGGGAGGCCTTCCCAGAATTTCTTGTTGACGATCACGGCATAACCCAGGAAGCCGTGATCAGACACGGTCAGATGCTTCTGGACTTCGTGCATTTTCTGGGTGTAAAGGTTGTCGGGGGGGTTCTCCGTGCCATCCACCACGCCCTGCTGCAGCGCCGTATAAACTTCGGAGAAGGCCATGACCTGCGGGTTTGCGCCCAGGGCCTTCATCTGCGCGTCTAGTACCTTGGAGGACTGAATGCGCATTTTCAGCCCCTTGAAATCGGCGATGGTGCGCAGCGGCTTGTTGGCGCTCATCTGCTTGAAGCCGTTATCCCAGAAGGCCAGGCCGTGGAGGCCTTTGGTTTCCAGTTTGGCGAACATGCGCTTGCCGGCTTCTCCGTCCATTACCCGGTGCACGGTTTCATAGTTGGGGAAAATGTAGGGCAGGTCAAAGAGTTCGAATTCGGCTGCGCCCATGGGACGGAATTTTGACAGGGAAGGGGCCAGCATCTGCACCGCGCCGAGCTGGAGCGCTTCCATTTCCTCGCGGTCCTTGTAGAGCTGGCTGTTGGGGTAGACCTCGACCTTGACCCTGCCTTTGGTGCGTTCTTCGGCCAGCTGCTTGAATTTTTCCGCCGCGCGTCCCTTGGGTGTGTCCGGAGCCACCACATGGCTGAACTTGATCACGATTTCATCCGCGGCCAGAGCCAGGCTGCTTGCACTCAGGGCCAGGACCATCAACAGCGTTGCGCCTAGTTTCATTTTGTTCTCCTGATCATGTGGTGAGGCCGTTTCCGTTTGATGTTATCGGGATGACTTGCTCTAATCAAGCCTGTCAGCCGGCTTCCATTCAAGCATGATGCCCGGCTCGTCAGGGCGTGCCTGAAAGGCGCAGTCTATCCCTATTCCCAGCCCGGCAGCCAGGTTTCCTCCGCTGTAAAGCAGAGGCAAGGTCTGGCGCATCCACGGCGGGATTCCCGCTTCCTGGAAGAGATTCTTCAGGCTCCGTCGCGGGCGCTTGCAATCGGGTTGCAGGCGCTCGCCGCCCTGCCGCAGACGCAGGGTGACCGGTTCCTGCTCCAGCCGTGCGCGGCTGATGCCCTGGCCATGAACAGGCCAGAATATCAATGTGCCGCCCAGTTCATTCAGCCTGAGCTCATTTTCGCCTTGCCAGATGTAACAGAGGCCGGGGCCGGGCCGGCATGGCGCTGGAATCACCCAGGCCCGGCCGAGGAAGCGGCGCAATTCGAATGATTCGAGCGGGATTTTGATCTGGGCGTCCGGTTTTGCGCCCAGCAATTGATGCAGCATGTCTTCCAGGCGCGTCGCACTGGGCGCGGCGACGCCGTGCAGTTTCAGAAAATGGCGCAGCAGGTTTTTTGCGCGCGGCACGGAAAGGTGCGTGAGCGCCTGAACGGACAACTTTCTTTCCTGTACCGCACTGGCTGCGTCGTGGCGGGCCAGTTCTTCCAGCAACAGGGCGCTTTCGGCGAAATTGCGGCTGGCGCGCGCAAGTGTTTCGCGATAGGCGGGAAAGCGTTCCGCCAGCACGGGCAGCACGCGGTGACGCAGGAAGTTGCGGTCAAAACGGGTATCCAGATTGCTCTCGTCTTCCACCCAGTCCAGATTTCGTTGCCGGGCATATTGTTCAAGCCGGGTGCGGGAAATTTTCAGAAGCGGGCGCAGCAGCCTGCCATCCTGTTTTGCCATGGCGCTGGCGCCCTCCACGCCGCAGCCGCGCAGGAGTTGCAGCATCAGGGTTTCGGCCTGGTCGTCGAGGTGGTGGGCCAGCACAATGAAATCGGCAGCAGAGCATGCCAATGCTTCGTGGCGCGCAGTGCGGGCGGATTCTTCCAGGCTGTCCCCGGGCCGGAAGGGAACCTGCACCACGGCGATCTCCAGCGGAACCGCGTTAGACTGGCAAAGCGTGGAGCAGAAGGTGGCCCATTCCCCCGCATGGGGGCTGAGCTGGTGATTGACGTGGATGGCGGAAAGGTGGAACTGCAGGGTTTGCCGCAGCCGTGCCAGCAGGTCAAGCAGGACGACTGAATCCAGTCCGCCGGAAAGGCCCAGTGCGAGGTGTTGGCCGGGGTGAACCCGCTGGCTTAATAGTTGTGCGGCTTGAGTGACGAGATCATCAGGCAGTTTCTTTGAACTTGCCATAGCTCATCAGCCGCTGGTAACGGGCCTTCAGCAGTTCGTCCAGGGACGGGTTTTTCTGAATCTGGTTCATGCTTTCCTGCAGCGCTTTCCTGAGGGTCTGCATCATCGCGTCCGGGTCGCGGTGGGCGCCGCCGATGGGTTCGTTGACGATCTTGTCGATCAGTCCCAGCGTCTTGAGGCGGTTGGCGGTGATGCCCAGCGTCTCTGCCGCCAGCGGGGCCTTGTCCGCGCTCTTCCACAGGATCGATGCACAGCCTTCGGGGGAAATGACGGAGTAGCTTGAATATTGCAGCATCAGGGTCACATCGCCCACGCCGATCGCCAGGGCGCCACCGGAGCCGCCTTCGCCGATGATGGTGCAGATGATCGGGGTGCGCAGTTCGGACATGACGTAGAGGTTGCGCGCGATGGCCTCGGACTGGCCGCGTTCCTCGGCGCCAATGCCGGGGTAGGCGCCGGGGGTGTCGATGAAGGTCATCACCGGAATGCCGAATTTTTCCGCCATGCGCATCAGGCGCAATGCCTTGCGGTAGCCTTCGGGGCGCGGCATGCCGAAATTGCGGTAAATCTTGTCCTTGGTGTCGCGGCCCTTCTGGTGGCCGATCACCATGACCGGCTGGCCTTCGAAGCGCGCCAGCCCGCCGACAATGGCGGGGTCGTCGGCGTAGGCGCGGTCGCCGTGCAGCTCTTCGAAGCCGGTGAAAATATTCTGCAGATAGTCCAGCGTGTAGGGGCGCTGTGCGTGGCGTGCCACCTGGGAAATCTGCCAGGCRCCRAGCTTGCTGTAGATGTCCTTGGTRAGGGTCTGGCTTTTCTTGCTCAGGCGGGAGATTTCTTCCGAGATRTCCAGATCGGAATCGTCGTGAACATTTTGCAGCTCTTCGATCTTTGATTCTAGCTCGGCGATCGGCTGTTCAAAATCGAGAAAAATGGTTTTCATGGGCAGGGAGATGTCTGGTTAACGAAATTCATAATACAGAGGTGGCGAGCAAAAAAGAAGGGGCGCGAAGCCCCTCTTTATGGGATGTTCCTGCCTTATACCAGGAGCGGGGAGCCGCCCTGTTCAAGGTTGAATGCCTTGTGCAGGACACGCACCGCCAGTTCCAGGTATTTCTCGTCGATCACCACCGAAATCTTGATCTCGGAAGTGGAAATCATCTGGATGTTGATGCCTTCCTCGGCCAGGGTGCGGAACATGGCGCTGGCGATGCCCACGTGCGAACGCATGCCGACGCCGACCACCGATACCTTGGCGATCTTTTCGTCGCCGCTGATTTCGCGTGCGCCGATGTGGGCCTGAACATTCTTCAGGATGCCGATGGCCTTGGCGTATTCATTGCGGTGCACGGTAAAGGTGAAGTCGGTGGTGCCGTCCGCGCCGACGTTCTGGATGATCATGTCCACGTCGATATTGGCTTCGGCCACTGGGCCCAGGATCTGGTAGGCGATGCCCGGCTTGTCCGGTACGCCCAGCACGGTGATCTTGGCTTCGTCGCGGTTGAAGGCGATGCCCGAAATAATCGCTTTTTCCATCTTGTCGTCATCCTCAAATGTGATCAGCGTGCCGTCGCCGCCTTCATCGAAGCTGGACAGCACACGCAGTTTTACCTTGTATTTTCCGGCGAATTCAACCGAGCGGATCTGCAATACCTTGGAGCCCAGGCTGGCCAGTTCGAGCATCTCTTCGAAAGTGATGGTTTCGAGGCGGCGAGCTTCCGGCACGATGCGCGGATCGGTCGTGTAAACGCCGTCCACGTCGGTGTAGATCTGGCATTCGTCCGCCCTGAGCGCGGCGGCCAGCGCAACACCCGTGGTGTCCGAGCCGCCACGGCCCAGCGTGGTGATGTTGCCGTTTTCATCCACGCCCTGGAAGCCGGCGACGACGACCACTTGTCCTTCATTCAGGGCGGTGCGGATATTGTCCTCGTCGATGGAGAGAATGCGCGCCTTGGTATGGGCGTTATCGGTCACGATGCGGACCTGGCTGCCGGTGTAGCTTTTGGCCTTGAGGCCGAGCTCCTTGAGCGCCATGGCGAGAAGGGCGATGGTGACCTGCTCGCCGGTCGAAAGCATGACGTCCAGTTCGCGTGGATCGGGGTTGTCCTGAATCGACTTGGCGAGCGCGATGAGGCGGTTGGTTTCGCCGCTCATGGCGGATACGACCACGACGACCTGGTGGCCCATGCTGCGGAAACGGGCGATGCGGCGCGCGACATTCTTGATCCGTTCCGGGTCGCCAACCGAGGTGCCGCCATATTTTTGTACGATCAATGCCATTGCAAGCCCTGCAAAAAATTGGGAATTTTAGCTTAATTGCTTGCGGAACACGAGGGGGTTGATGTCTTGAGGGGTGGTGAAAGATTGAGGAAGAAATAAAATAATGAAAAATTTTATTCTGTCTATAGGGGAAACCCTTATTGTGTGGTAATATTTTCATGTCATTTTTGGGTTTGCTTGAAGAATTCATTTAAATCATTTGCTTAATATAGGTGAGAAACCATGAAACTTTTTGACAAGATTGCCAACCCCCGTGAAATCCGCCGCAAGCTGGGCATGAATCAGCAGGAATTCTGGACCAAAATTGGTGTGACGCAGAGCGGCGGCTCGCGCTATGAGAGCGGGCGGGACATGCCCAAGCCGGTGCGCGAGTTGCTGCGCCTGGTGCACATGGAGCATGTGGATCTGGCCAAGGTGAAGCGCGAAGATTTCGAGATCGTGGAATACATGAAGCAATCCCACGCCGATCTTTACAAGAGCATGAAGAAGGCCGTGCGCTCCACCCACAAGGGCGGGGATCTGCATTAAGCGCTGCTTATTGTCTCCAGCCCCAGTGACCTGATATCTGCCGCAAAGGCATCGATCCAGGCTTGGGGCAAGGGCGTCAGGCGCTGTGCTTCCGGCCGCAGGGAAGGGCGCGCCAACCCGTAGAGCAGGACGCCCCGCAAAGAGATGCCCTGGTCCAGGCAGCTTGACAGAAAGTCCAGGTAGGCCTGGCGTTCGCTTGCCTCGGGCGGCTGTCCGTCGAGGGCGAAAACTGCGGTCTGAATCCAGGTGGGGCAGCGGCTGGCCGCAGCGCGCAAATTGGCCATGACCGTTTCCGGCTTCTGGCGGCTATGGTTGATGCGCAGCCGGCCTTCTGGCGTGGCACTGTCCAGCTTGAACCAGATTTCCCCGTTCAGAAGCGCCATTTTCCTGAGCCCCCTGCGCACGTTCGCGCGGTGAATCAGGCTGCCATTGGTGATCAATACCAGCTTGATGTGACCGGTGAGCCCGAACTCGTCCAGAATCCGCCCGGCCACTTCGATGACCTGTTCGAACTCTGCTGCGCTGGTGGGTTCACCATTGCCGGAGAGGGCGATATCGTTCAGGCGTCGCGCCTCCGGTGGCACATGCTGGGCCATGAAGCTGCCGTGCAGCATCTCTTCCAGAAATTCACGCAATTCCTTTTCCAGCAAGGGCAGGTCAACAGGCGGCGCGCTGCCGCGCCGCAAGTCCGGTACCTGGCAATAGATGCAGCGCCAGTTGCAGGCATTGTTGGTATTGAGGTTGATGCCGATGGATACGCCGCCGGCGCGGCGCGAAATGACGGGATAGACGTAGGTCAGCCCGGCGCTGTCGCGGCTGTGGTCATGCGTGCTGAGAGGCGTTTGGGGACGGTTCATGGGGCGATTGAACCACTGAACGCCGCTTCGGGCAAGAATGCTATAATCGGCGACTATCTTTCGAGCGCGCTATTTCATGCTGATTACCCGCAGACTGGAGTTCGATGCCGGTCACCGCATCCCTAACCACAACAGCCAGTGCCGCCACCTTCATGGCCACCGTTATGCGATCGAGATTACCCTGTCCGGGCAGATTATTGCCGCCGAGGGGGTGTCCGAACAGGGCATGGTGATGGATTTTTCCGAGGTGAAAACCATCGCCCAGGAAACGCTGGTCAACCAGTGGGATCATGCCTTTCTGGCCTACCGGGGCGATGCTGCCGTTGTTGCCTTTCTTGCAAGCTTGCCCGAACACAAGACGGTGGTGCTGGACGTCGTGCCTACCGCGGAAAATCTTGCCACAGTCGCGTTCCGCCTGCTCGATGCGGCCTATGTCGATCGTTACGCCAACCAGCTTCGGCTCGAACAGGTGCGCCTGTATGAAACCCCGAACAACTGGGCCGATGCGCGGCGCTAGATTCGCGATGTTCAAATCCATTCTTCTGGCTTTTCCTCTCTTTCTGTTTTCGCTGACCAATGCGGTTGCTGACAGCGCTGATGATGAATTCCTTGCGGCACGCGAGGCGTTTCGCAAGGGAGATGCCGCGCGCCTGAATCTGGCCGCAAAACGCCTCGAGCAGCATGTCATGGCGCCATATCTGAATTATTACCAGCTTCTGATGCGGTTAAAGGATGCCAGCGCAGCAGAAGTGCGCGGTTTCATTGCCGCCAATGCAGGCGCCTATCTTGCCGACCGGCTGCGCGCAGACTGGCTCAGGGTCCTGGGGCAGCAGCAGAAATGGGATCTTTTTCTGGAAGAATATCCCCTGCTGAATGGCATTGAAGACGCCGGGCTTTCCTGTCTGGCCTTGCAGGCGCGCATGCAGGGCAATGATCCGGGCGTGTTTCAGGAAGGGCGGCGCAAGTGGCTGAGCGGCACGGAATCGGCCGCAGCGTGCAAGCCGGTATTCGAGGCCATGATTGCCGCGGGCGAGCTGAAAGCAGAGGATGTCTGGTCGCGCGTTCGACTTGCGCTGGAACTGGGCAATCTCAGTGTGGCACGTCAGGCGGCCGAGAGTTTGCCCGAAGCGCAAAAAATTGGCTTCAGAGAAGTGGAGAAGGTGGCAGAAAACCCGCAGCGTTTTCTGGATGCCGGTAATGCCAGTCTGCAAGGCCGCCCTGAACGTGAGCTGACCATGTTTGCCATCTATCGCCTGGCGCGGAGCCAGCCGATGGGCGCATTGACTTACTGGAACCGGTTGCGCCCGCAGTTCAGTGTCGAGGAGCAGCGTTATGTGTGGGGACAGATGGCTTTCCACGCTGCGCGCAAGCATGATCCGGTTGCGCTGCAGTGGTTCCATGAGGCGGGTGATACGCCCATGAATGAACTCCAGATGACATGGCGCGTTCGCGCTGCACTGCGGGCGCAGGACTGGCAGCAGGTGCTGTCCGGGATAGCGGCGATGCCGGAGGATTTGCAGAACCAGGGTGCTTGGCGTTACTGGAAGGCGCGCGGGCTCAAGGCAAATGGCAAAACGGCTGCTGCCAATGCCATTCTGGCCCCCCTGTCGCTCGAGCATGATTTTTATGGCCAGCTGGCGCTGGAAGAGCTGGGCGCGGTCGTCAGCAATCCTCCCTCCAATTATGAGGCCAGTGATGATGAAATCCGGGCAATCCGGGCAATCCCGGGCATACAGCGCGCGCTGACCCTCTACCGCCTCGACCTGAGAACCGAGGCAAACCGCGAATGGCTGTGGGCGAGCCGCAATTTTGGGGACGAGCAGCTGCTTGCGGCGGCCGAACTGGCAAAGCGCAACAACTGGCTTGACCGTGCCATCAATACGGCTGACAAGACCCGGAGCCTGCATGATTTCAGCCTGCGCTACCCGGCGCCGCACCGCGATCTGATGCAGGCTTATGCCCAAGAGCATGAGCTGGACGAATCGTGGGTCTACGGGCTGATTCGCCAGGAAAGCCGTTTCGTGCAGCAGGCGCGCTCCAGCGTGGGCGCTTCCGGCCTGATGCAGCTGATGCCGTCCACGGCGAAGTGGATTGCCAGCCGCATGGGCATGAAGCACTTCCGCCAGAGCCTGGTCAGCCAGATTGATACCAACATTTCCTTTGGCACGTATTACCTGAAATATGTGCTCGACACCAATGATGGCCAGCCGGTGCTCGCCACGGCGTCCTACAATGCCGGGCCAACACGCGCCCGGCGCTGGAAGGACGAGAAGGCGCTTGAGGGTGCGATTTATGCCGAATCCATTCCATTCACGGAAACCCGCGGCTATGTCCAGAAGGTGATGAGCAATGCCAGTTATTACGCGAATCGCTTCGGGCGCCAGGTAGTGTCCCTGAGGCAGCGTCTGGGGACAATTGCAGCCAGGGAAGCCAAAAGCGAATGCCAGAATCCGGATGAACGCAGCCCTTCCTGTGATCCGTGACGGGTGGCCGGCATCAGGCTAGAATCATCCTCATTATTTAGAATCCCGGCCGGGCCTGTTTGTTTCATATGATGGCGCGGTTTCAGTGATCGTGCGGCGAACCAGGCGGATGCGGACTTTTTCTCCAGAAAGCGGCAAATTATGAATATCAAGAAAGTATGTGTCCTGGGCGGTGCTGGTTTTGTCGGCATCCATCTGGTGAACAGGCTGGAAATGGCGGGTTACACGGTTCGGGTGCTGACCAGGAGGCGTGACCACGCAAAGAATGTTTCTGTCCTGCCCAGGGTGGAAGTGGTAGAAGCCAATATTTTTGATCCATCCGAGTTGAATCGCCATTTTTCCGGCATGGATGCCGTGATCAACCTGGTGGGCATGCTGAACGAGAAAAAGCCCGGCCGGGGAGATAAACCCATGGCGCGGCGCGGGGATTTCAACGAGGTGCACGTGGAATTGCCGCGCAAGGTCGTCCATGCCTGCGCTGCCTCCGGCGTCAAGCGCCTGCTGCACATGAGCGCGCTCAATGCCGGCCCCGATGCGCCGAGTGCCTATCTGCGTTCCAAGGGGCTGGGTGAGGCGATTGCGCGTGAAGCCGGCATGCAGCACAACGAGCATGAGAACTGGTATCTCAATGGACCGAAGTTCGGACATGGCTACGGGCTGGCTGTGACCGTATTCCGGCCGTCCGTGATTTTCGGGCGCGAGGACAGCTTCATCAACAAGTTTGCCGGCTTGCTGAAAGCCGCGCCCGTGCTGCCGCTGGCCAGCCCCGGCGCGAAATTCCAGCCGGTTTTCGTGGAAGATGTGGCCCAGGCTTTTGTGGCCAGCCTCAATAACCAGGCCACTTTTGGGCGGGCTTATGATTTGTGCGGCCCCAAGGTTTATACCTTGCGTGCGTTGGTCGATCTGGCCGCCAGGCTGACCGGGCGCAAGCGCAAGATCATCAATCTCTCTCCGCAACTGTCATATCTGATGGCGCTGATGATGGAATGGATGCCGGGCCCCAAACTGATGACGCGCGACAACTATTTCACGATGCAGGTCGATTCTGTGTGCGGCTGCGAATTCCCCAGGATTTTTGATCTCAAGCCCCGCGCATTGGAGGCGGTGGCGCCGGATTACCTCACTCAGTCACATCACTATCAGGGGTTCCGCTCCGCAGCGGGCCGCTAAAGCCCGATGCAGATTTTCCAGGTCGGCGGGGCGGTACGCGACGAACTGCTCGGCTTGCCGGTGCAGGACCGGGATTATGTGGTAGTGGGCGCCACGCCGGAGGAAATGGTGAAGCAGGGTTTCCGGCCGGTAGGCAAGGATTTTCCGGTTTTTCTGCATCCCCGCACCCATGAGGAATATGCGCTTGCCCGTACCGAGCGCAAGACAACCCGGGGGTACAAGGGATTTCAGGTATATGCTGAGCCAGAAGTGACGCTGGAGCAGGACCTTGCCCGGCGCGATCTCACCATAAATGCCATTGCCCGGGATGACGCGGGTGGCATCATTGACCCCTACCATGGCGTTGACGACATCAAGGCAGGCATTCTGCGCCACGTCAGCCGGGCCTTTGCCGAAGACCCGGTGCGGATATTGCGCGTGGCGCGTTTCGCGGCGCGTTTCGAGCGGTTCTCCATTGCACCCGAAACCCTCGAACTGATGCGCGAGATGGTCCGCAATGGCGAAGTCGATGCACTGGTTCCCGAGCGGGTGTGGCAGGAGCTGGCCAAGGGCTTGATGGAGGAGAGGCCTTCGCGCATGTTCCATGCGCTGCGCGATTGCGGGGCCCTGGAGCGTATACTGCCCGAACTCGACCGGCTGTTTGGCGTGCCTCAGCCCGTGCAGTACCATCCGGAAATCGACACCGGCATCCATGTCATGATGGTGGTCGACTGTGCGGCTGCGCGCGGCTATCCGCTCGAAGTCCGTTTTGCGGCGCTGACGCATGATCTGGGCAAAGGCACTACACCCCGGGCCGAATGGCCACGTCACATTGCACATGAGCAGCGCAGCTTCGAGCTGATCAAGCCGCTCTGCGAGCGGCTCAGGGTGCCCAACGCCTGCCGGGACCTGGCGCTGGTGACGGCGCGCTTTCACGGCATTGCGCATCGTGCTCTGGAGCTGCGGGCCGATACCCTGCTGAGACTGCTTCAGGACACCGATGCCCTGCGCCAGCCGGAGCGCTTTGAATATTTTCTGCAAGCCTGTGAGGCAGATTTCTGCGGCCGGGCGGGTTCAGGCCGGCAGCCTTTTGTACAGGGAGATGTGATGCGCCGCGGGCTTGAAACCGTTGCGGCGGTGGATGCCGGAGCGGTGGCAAAGCAGTGCGCGGATCCAGGCCAGATCCGGGATCGTGTGCATGATGCGCGCCTGAAGGCGCTCAAACAATGGCAGCAGAAGCATCACTCGAGTTGAATATAAAGTCGTTTAGAATAGGGATGTTTTTTTCTGAATTTACCTTTTAACCCGGAATTATTTTGATCATGCAGACTCTAGGCCAATCCCCTTCCAAGCGCATGCGCCGCATGCGCCGCGATGATTTTTCACGCCGCCTGATGCGCGAAAACCAGCTCAGCAGCGCCGATCTGATCTATCCCGTTTTTGTGCTGGACGGAAATGACCGTATCGAAGCGGTGGCTTCCATGCCAGGGGTCGAACGCAGGACGCTGGATCACCTGTTACGCCAGGCAGAACAGTGTCTTGAGCTGGGCGTGCCTGCGCTGGCAATTTTTCCTGTCATTGATGCCGCACTCAAGAGCCTCGATGCCGCGGAAGCCTATAACCCGGACGGCCTCGTGCCGCGTGTGGTGCGTGCCCTGAAACAGCGTTTCCCGGAACTGGGCGTGATCACCGATATTGCGCTGGACCCTTATACCAGCCATGGCCAGGATGGCCTGATCGATGCAAACGGTTATGTCCTGAACGATGAAACCGTGGCGGTCCTGGCGCGTCAGGCGCTGGTCCACGCAGCTGCCGGCGCGGACGTGGTGGCGCCATCCGACATGATGGACGGCCGCATTGGTGCAGTGCGTGCGGCGCTGGACGCGGAGCAGTACATCCATACCCGCATCCTGGCTTACTCGGCCAAGTATGCATCCAGTTTTTACGGCCCGTTTCGCGATGCGGTGGGATCATCCGCCAATCTGGGCGCTGGCAATAAATATACCTACCAGATGGATCCGGCCAACAGCGATGAGGCCTTGTGGGAAGCGGGGCTGGATCTGGCGGAGGGGGCGGACATGGTGATGGTCAAACCGGGCATGCCTTATCTGGATATCGTGCGCCGCGTGAAGGATGAATTCAGGGCGCCGACCTTTGTCTATCAGGTCAGCGGCGAATATGCCATGCTCAAGGCCGCCGCCCAGAATGGCTGGCTGAACGAGAAAGCCTGTGTGCTGGAATCATTGCTAGCGTTCAAACGTGCCGGCGCGGACGGGATTCTGACTTATTTTGCCCTGGATGCAGCGCGCTGGCTGAAAGAGGGCTGATCTTGCCAGGCGCTATTGCGCCAGAATGGAGCGGCGTTCGCGGTCCAGTTTGATGATGTAACGCTGGATCATGGCTTGCTGGCTTGAGTGCAGGTCGATGAACATGCAGCCGGCGCGGTGGTTTTTGGCGCCGTTCTTCATGGTGATTTCCTGCTCATTGCGAATCTCGATGTCGGTGGTGACGGTTCCAATATCCGGCAAGAGGATGCGGCAGGCTTTGAAGCTGTCACCCAGCTCGAATTGCAGTTTCCCCTGGTAATGGGTAATGGCGATTCCTCCGAGGCTGATGTCGGCAATCGTCACCTCGATTCTGCCGTTTCCCGGCCTGGGGATTGAACATTTGATGGGGTTGATTACCGGCGTGGCAAGGCGGTAATACTCGCGCCGTTGCAGCTTCAGCAGTTCATCCGGAAGCCCGGCCCTGAAGGCGGGGCGGCCAAGATGCTCGATCTCCTGCATGCGCCCGGTTACGAATTGCACCTTCACCTTGTCCTGAGTGGTTACGAGGATGATCTTGTCACTTTCCAGAATCCGCTTGTTGAGCAGTTCATTGGCGCCATAGTCGAAGATCACCGCGCCATGGTCCGGATCAACGTCAACAATGGAGGTCAGGATAAAATCCTGGCCCTGATTGAAATAGGCGGTAACGAGTTCATTCTTGTGCTGGATGGCGCGCAGGATATAGACAATCTCCATCCTGGAATGAATCATGTAGTTGCTGATATCAGGGACAGCTTCGGTTAGGGGGGGCAGGTTTGCCATCCGATCATCTGTATGCTTAATTCCGGATCCAGATGCAATCCTGAACCCGTTTGTTTGGATTTTGCTGTAAGGCCATCATTTTGCCTGAGATTCCTGGCGCTTTCCAGCGCAGGCCTGGGATTGGTTTCCGGGGGCTGGATCCACCGTCAGGAGCATTTCCAGTTGCTTGATTTTTGCCCGCTCCAGCGGCTTGCCTTCTATCGGGTCGTAAGCTGACTTGCGCAAATCCCCGCTTGAGAAAACAGCCAGCCTGATTTCACTGGTTTCGCCCTGAAGCGTGAATGTCGGCACGGACAGTGCGTCGTCGTTCAGCCTGAAGCGTTTCTCGCCGGTTTCGTAGGGCGTGTTGCGGTTGAGCAGAAACAGCTCTACTTCCTTGGCGCTGTCGGTGAAAAGCTGGAGATTGATGTCTGAGTGGCGTGTCGCAGTTCCCGTCAGGACCGAGCCGGTCAGATAGGGGTTGAAGCGTTCCAGCAGACGCATGGCGGCCAGGGCCTCGGTGCGCAGCTGCCTCAGGCGGAGGGCCTGCTCGTCTTTCTGATACAGTTCCTGGTGCAAGCGCAGCGCCTGCTGCACTTCGCTGTTGGAGGGAAGGCTGTGGGTGTCCGCCGCACCGAGCTGGCGGGCTGCTTTGCGCTTCGCCAGGGCATAATCCTGAATGCCATCCTCGGCGATCATGCGGGCCGCAGTCTGGGCGATCAGCTCGCGCATTTGCCGGCGCTGTGGAGAATGGTCTTTGAGCATGATGGAGTGAAGTCTGAAATTCGCGGGAACAGGCGCCTAGAACAATTGGCTCCTGATTTCGTCTGTGCTCTTGCCCCCCATGATGTTGCCGGATTCGTCACCCCACATGTCCCACGTGCTCTGGGCGGGGGGGGGGAATTCCTGATAGAAAAATTCCGGGATGCCATTGGCTTCAGTGGCTTGGCCATTTTCAGGATTGATTTTGATGACGCTGACGCCTTCCGGTACAGGATAGTCGCTTTCCGGGGCGTTCTTTAACGCCTTCCCCATATAGCTGATCCAGATTGGCAAGGCTGCATGGCCGCCGGTTTCGTTGCCGCCAAGCGAACGCGGAAGGTCAAAGCCGATCCAGGTAACCGCAACCAGTCTGGAGTTGAAGCCGCAGAACCAGGCGTCGATCTGGTCGTTGGTGGTGCCTGTTTTTCCCGCAAGGTCGTGGCGGCCAAGTTGCATCGCTCTGGTGGCGGTGCCCTGACGAATCACATCCTGCATCATGCTGGTCATGATGAAGGCATTGCGGGCATCTATCACGCGCTCCGCGGATTCTCCGGCACGCGCCGGTTTGCTTTGTGTGAGCACCGTTCCACGGGCGTCAACTATGCGGTCAATGAAATAGGGCTGAACGCGATAGCCGCCATTTGCAAAGATGGAATAACCTGCCACCATCTGTAGCGGTGTGACGGATCCGGCGCCCAATGCCATGGTGAGGTAGAGTGGGTGCTGGGCGGCGCCAAAGCCGAAGCGGGTAATGTAATCCTGAGCATATGCCGGCGTGATGGACTGCAGGATGCGGATGGAAACCATGTTCTTGGATTTGGTGAGGGCAGTGCGCATGCGGATGGGGCCGTCGTAAGTGCCATCGTAGTTTTTGGGTTCCCACGGTTCGCCGGCCTCGCCGCCTGGCAGGGAAAGCGGAGCGTCGTTGATTATCGTTGCAGGGGTAAAACCCTTTTCCAGCGCGGCAGAATAGATGAACGGCTTGAAGCTGGACCCTGGCTGGCGCCATGCCTGCGTAACATGGTTGAACTTGTTGCGGTTGAAATCAAAGCCGCCAGCCATGGCGCGGATGGCGCCGTCTTGGGGGTCAACCGAGACCAGCGCTGCTTCGGCTTGGGGCAGTTGTGCAATCTGCCAGTTTCCTTTGCTGTCGCGCATGATCCGGATGATGGCTCCGCGGCGAAGACGCTGCCTGCCATCAGTACTGGGTGCCAGGAATTTTTGTGCGAAGCGCAGTCCTTCGCCACTGATTTCTATTTTTTCCGCATCCTTGTTGTAGGCCAGGATTCTTTTTGAATTTGCATCAAGAACGATGGCTGACGCCAGGCCTGCAACCTCATCCAGATCTTCAAGTGCATTCTCCACGGCTTCATCCATGGTTGCACCGCTTTTCTGTAAATCTGCGAAGCCTTCAGGCCCACGGTAACCGTGACGACGGTCATAATCCAGCACCCCCTGGCGCAATGCAAGGTTGGCTGCTTCCTGATCTGCGCGGCGCAGGGTGGTGTAGACCTTGATGCCACTGCTGTAAATTTGATCGTGGTAGCGCTCGAACAGATTCTGCCGTACCAGTTCGGCAATGTGGTCGGCTCTGACCTCGGCTACCTGCAGGTCGTGGCGTATGTGCAGCGGTTGTTGCAGTGCGGCCTGAAATTCATTGTCTTTGATGAAGCCCAGGTTATGCATGCGCTTCAAAACATATTGCTGGCGAATCTTGGCGCGCTTTGGGTTGACCACCGGATTGTAGCGTGATGGCGCCTTGGGGAGGCCAGCGAGCATGGCTGATTCGGCAATGCTGAGCTGGGCGAGCGGCTTGCCGAAATAAAGCTGGGATGCTGCAGCAAAACCATAAGCCCGCTGTCCGAGGTAGATCTGGTTGATATAAAGCTCGAGGATCTGGTCTTTGGACAGGTTATGTTCGATTTTCATCGCCAGCATGACTTCGCTCAATTTGCGCGTCAGGGTCTTTTCGCTGGAGAGAAAGAAGTTGCGGGCAACCTGCATGGTAATCGTACTTGCGCCCTCGCGCGCACCACCGGCGGTGAGGTTGGCAACAGCGGCACGAGCCACGCCCATGTAGTCGACGCCGCCATGCTGGTAGAAGCGGTCATCCTCTGCGGCAAGAATCGCCTGGCGCATCGTGGCGGGAACGTCCCGGATTTTGATCAGTGCACGCCGCTCCTCACCAAACTCGCCAATGAGCGCGCCATCTGAAGTGTAAACACGCAGCGGGATTTTTGGCTGGTAGTCGGTCAGGATTTCCAGGGAGGGTAACTGGGGGTAAATCAAAGTGACGATCAGCGCGACCAGGGTTGCTGCTAACAGGCCGCCTGCAAGCACTACAAGGAGGGTGTAGTGCCACCAACGGAGGATCATAATTGAAATTTTCTATAACATGAGTGTAATTAAGTGCGTTGATTATAGATGGTAACCTCCGGAAAAAGAAAACTTGCACAAAATTTGTTTACACTATTTAAAGTTGCTGATAGCATTTAATGTAAATTATACGTATCGCTTATAACTGGGCTATGCGGAAGGGGAAATTTACTTGCGATTCGATTTTCTGGAAGCCAAGTCGCCGCCACTCATTGGGGTAGACATTAGTTCCTCTTCGGTAAAGATGGTCGAGCTTGCGGAAGCGGGCAAGGATCTTTACCGCGTTGAGCGATACGCGATTGAATTGCTGCCCAAGGATGCGGTCGTGGATGGCAATATCGTCAACCTGGAAGTGGTTGGCGAAACCCTCAGGCGCGCATGGAAGAAGATGGGGACGCGCATCAAGAATGTTGCCCTGGCGCTCCCTTCGGCAGCGGTCATTACCAAAAAAATTGTTGTCCAGGCTGGGCTGCGCGATCAGGAACTTGAGTATCAGGTTGAAGCAGAGGCCAACCAGTACATTCCCTTTGCGCTGGACGAAGTGAATCTGGACTTTCAGATTATTGGGCCCAACCCAAATAACCCGGAGGAGGTTGAGCTCCTGATCGCGGCTTCGCGCAAGGAAAAAGTGGATGACCGGGTGGCTGCCGCAGAGGCTGCCGGTCTCAAGCCGCTCGTGATGGATGTCGAATCCTATGCAACTCAGCTGGCATATGACCAGATTGCACGGCAGCTTCCGGGCGGCGGCCGGGGGCAGACCGTTGCCATTGTGGATATCGGCGCAGCCATGACCCACATTAACGTGTTGCACGATAACCAGTCAGTATATTTACGTGAACAGAGCTTCGGCGGAAATCACCTGACGCAGGAAATTCAGCGCCGCTACAGCCTGTCCTCGGAAGAAGCTGATATTGCCAAGCGCCAGGGCGGTCTGCCTGATACTTACGAGGCTGAAACGCTTCAGCCTTTCATGGATACGCTGGCTCTGGAAGTGGCGCGAGCCTTGCAATTCTTCTTTTCCTCTACCCAGTTCAACCGGGTTGATCATATTCTTCTTGCAGGTGGTTGCGCCATGATTCAGGGATTGGACGAAGTGGTGGCTGCCCGTACCCAGGTCAGCACCATGATTGCCAATCCTTTTGCCAATATGGCGCTGTCTTCCCGTGTTAAACCCAAGCAACTCACCGCCGACGCACCGGCTTTGATGATAGCGTGCGGCTTGGCTTTGCGGAGATTCGATTCATGACAGTCCGCATCAATCTTCTTCCGCATCGCGAGCAAAAGCGCGCGGCCCGTCAGCGGCAGTTCATTCTTCTGGCTGCGATGACTTTGGGTCTTGGCGCTGTTGTGGCAATGGCGGGGCATACCTTCATCGCCGCCAAGATATCCAGCCAGGAAGGGCGCAATGTCTTCCTGAAGGCCGAAATCACCAAGCTGGACAAGGAGATAGAGGAAATCAAGGTGCTCAAGGAGAAAACAACAGCTCTTTTGGAGCGAAAGAAAGTTGTTGAAGCCTTGCAGTCGAATCGTTCGCAAGTGG
Organism: Nitrosomonadales bacterium; assembly: GCA_003104895.1. GTDB lineage: Bacteria > Pseudomonadota > Gammaproteobacteria > Burkholderiales > Sulfuricellaceae > Sulfurimicrobium. Next base: position 28,071 of record PQAG01000188.1, on the reverse strand, counting down.
TTCACTTGCTGGATCAGCTGGTTCGCCAATTGCCTGACGGCGTTTACTTGAAATCGATAGAACAGAAAGATAACAACGTCAAGCTTGTTGGTTACGCCCAATCGAATGCCAGAGTGGCCTCACTGATGCGCAATCTGGATTCATCCGAGTGGCTGGAGGAACCCGGTTTGGTCGAAACCAAGGCCGTCATGCTGAACAACATGCGGGTCAGTGAATTTACTCTGAATATCAAGCTTTCGTCTCCAAAGCCAGTAGAGGGCGTTGATAGCAAGAATACACCGCCTTCAGCCAAGAAGGATAAGAAGGCATGAACCTTGATGACTTGAAGACCTTGAATCTTAAAGATGTCGGCGCGTGGCCGGTTCTGCCAAAAGTGGCGGCGCTGGCGGCGCTATTGGTTGCTGTCATATTCGCAGGTTACTGGTTTGACTGGAGCGTCCAGCTGGAGCAACTGGAGACGGTCCGCCAGGAGGAGTCGAAGCTGCGCGAAACTTTTCTGAGCAAAAAGAAACAGGCGATTAATCTGGATACTTATCGCCAGCAGCTCAAGGAAATTGATCAGTCATTTGGCGCATTGCTGAAACAGTTGCCGAACAAGTCCGAAATGGATGCCCTGCTGGTCGACATCAACCAGGCCGGCCTGGGCCGAGGGCTGGAATTTGAATTGTTCAAGCCTGCAGCAAACGAAACAGCTTCCGAGTTTTATGCCCAGCTTCCAGTGACGATCAAGGTAACTGGCGCTTATCATGATTTAGGCCATTTTGCGAGCGACATTGCCAAGATGCCCAGGATCGTGACGCTGAACGACATCAAAATCGAAGCAGCAAAAGATGGACGCCTGACGATGGATGCAGTTGCCAAAACTTACCGTTATCTGGATGAAGAAGAAATCAATGCCCAGAAAAAGGCAGCCGCAGATGCCAAGAAAAAAGGTGCTGGGGGGGCTAAGAAATGAGATGGCTGATCATGGCCGCCTTGTCGGCGGGAATGCTTGGTTGCAGTGGCGGGCCGCATGATGATCTTGACCAGTTTGTTCGTGATGCGGGTCAGGGGATGAGAGGCAAGGTTGAACCCTTGCCTGAGGTCAAGCCATATGAACCCTTCGCATACGCAGCTTTTGACCTGCCGGAACCATTCAAGCCACGCAAGCTAAAGGCCTCGAATAACGTGGGGAGCGGCGGCGGGGGGCTTCAGCCAGATCTGAATCGCCGCAAGGAACCTCTCGAGTCATATGAGTTGGAGAAGCTCAAGATGGTGGGAACATTACAACAGAATAAACTGATGTATGCCCTGATCAAGGCGCCGGACAATAGCCTTCATCGCGTGAAGGTGGGCAATTACATGGGTGTGAATTTTGGTAAGGTCACCAGCGTGAGCGAGTCAGAAGTTCAATTGACGGAAGTCATTGAGGATAGCGCGGGTGAATGGAGCGAAAAGCAGGGCAGTGTCACCCTGGTCGAGGAATCGGCTACAGGTCAACAGAAGAAATAGAGGGCGCCATGACGACAGCGAGATTGATGATTAAACCAATGTTCCGTATGGCCTGCGCTGTACTTTTTTCACTCACGGCTCTGGCGGCTGGCGCTGCTGATGGGGGTGGGGATGCAACAGGCGCACAAAACAATATCGAAAAAATCTCCTACTCGGCTCTGCAGGGCGGCAAGATTGAAGTCAAGGTGACGCTGAAAAAGCCCTTGTCATCGCCTCCTGCAGGTTTTACGACCAATAATCCTCCGCGCATTGCTCTTGATTTTCCCGGGACGGGAAATGCCCTGGGCAAGAATTCCATGGAGGTCGGTGAGGGTACGCTTCGTACTTTGAATATTGTTCAGGCGGGCAATCGAACCCGGCTGGTGATGAATCTGACCAAGCCTGTCGGCTATGAAACGCGGCTGGAGGAAAATAATTTRATCATTGCCCTTCAGGGGGCTGCGGCCGTGGCATCAACAACCAATGAAACCACTCGCTTTGCAGAATCGGGGGCGGGAGCGCAAAAGCACACGGTCAATGACATAGATTTTCGYCGTGGCAGCAACGGGGAAGGCCGTGTGGTGGTTGGGCTGTCGGATTCGACAACAGGGATTGATATCCGCAAGCAGGGGAAAAATCTGGTTGTGGACTTCATTGATGCTGCAATTCCTGCCAGCCAGGAGCGCAAGCTTGATGTGGCGGATTTTGGCACGCCGGTGCGCATGTTGTCCACGGCAAGCCAGGGCAAGAATGTACGTATGGTGATCGAGCCTCAGGGTCAATGGGAGTATTCTGCCTATCAGGCAGACAGGCAGTTTATTGTGGATGTGAAAAAGATTGTCGAAGATCCCAATAAAATGGTGCCCGGCAGCAAGCAAGGCTATGGCGGGGAAAAGCTCTCACTCAATTTCCAGAACGTGGAAGTCAGGACAGTACTTCAGGTGATCGCGGATTTTACCAATCTGAACATTATCACCAGCGATTCTGTCTCTGGTTCCCTGACCTTGCGCCTGAAGGATGTTCCTTGGGATCAGGCTCTGGACATCATTCTGAATGCCAAAGGCCTTGATAAGCGCAAAAATGGCAATGTTGTCTGGATAGCGCCGCGCGACGAACTGGCGGTCAAGGAAAAGGCGGAACTGGAAGCAAAGCAGCAAATTTCTGAGCTTGAGCCTCTTCAGACGGAGTACTACGCGCTTAACTATTTGAGGGCAGATCGAGCCAAGCAGATGCTCAGTGGCGAAAGCGGCACACTCATGGATAGCGCCGGTGATGCGACCTGTGCTCCTGCTGCTACGGGCTTGAAAAGTGTAACTCCGAGTGCCGGGGGGGGGAGTGGTGTAGGTGCTGGTGGTGGTACCAGTAGCGCTCAAAGGATATTGTCAAAACGGGGAAGTGCATCGTTTGACCTGAAGACGAACATGCTGGTTGTGAATGACATTCCAAGCAAGCATGAAGAGATACGCCGCCTGATGAATGTTATCGACGTGCCAGCCAAGCAGGTCATGATCGAGGCGCGCGTTGTGCTGGCAAATGATACTTTCGGCAAGCAGCTGGGCGTGCGTTTGGGTGGGCAGTTAAGTGGCAGTGCAGGAAATAATCGCCTCGGCATGTCGCAGAATCTTGAGAATTCCACGATTATTGCAAATAACTATCCTCCGAGCTGGGTAAGTGGGCCGATAACAGGGACTGTTAGCTCGACGGGCGTTGTAACGGAGAGATATACTCCTTCCTCAATTTTGAGTGGGATAGGTAATTCGAATGTCAATCTTGGTGTTTCAAATCCGGCTGGCGCCCTTGCCTTTACCTTGATGAATCTGGGTACAGGAAACCTGATCAGTCTGGAGTTGTCCGCCTTGGAGGCTGATGGCCGTGGTAACGTGATTTCCAACCCGCGAGTCATGACTTCAAACCAGAGGCCGGCTGCTATCGTTCAGGGCGTGCAGATCCCGGTAGTTACGCCGGGGTCAGCTAACAACCCTGCCACCACGACCTTCAAGGATGTGCTGCTTTGCTTGCTGGTGAATCCGCAAGTGCTGAACAACGATTCCATATTGCTCGATGTGGAAGTCACCAAAGATACTCCTGGAGATTTCACGCCGGATGGTAACAACAGGGCGGTCAACATCAGCAGGGTGAAGACGCAGGTCCTGGTAAACAACGGTGAAACGGCGGTGCTGGGCGGTATATTTACACAGGCCACGCAGAACGATGTACAGAAAGTGCCTTTGTTTGGCGACCTTCCTGTCATTGGAAACCTGTTCCGGCACACACAGAAAACTGATGAGAAGCGAGAACTCATGATATTTATCACGCCACGCATACTGAAAGAAAGTCTGAATATTCAGTAGCGCAAACAGAGGCGTGCCAAATGAAAAACCCTCACCGTCTGGTGAGGGTTTTTTTATATGCCAAATTCCGAATGGCTCTGATGATTAGCTGTTGCGTGTTAACGCAAAATTTCCCTCGGCTTCCTGATCTGGCGCAAACCATGCCAGCTTGCCCTGCAAGCCAACAACCTTGCCCACAATAATCAGTGTGGGAGGTTTAAGTTGCGCATCTGTGGCCAACTGAGGTAGCGTATCCAGCGTGCCTGTCACAACCTTCTGGCTGGGTGTAGTGCCTTGCTGGACAATGGCTGCCGGCGTTTCTGGGCTTAGACCATGGGCGACCAGTTGCTGGCACAGAACAGGAAGGCCGAGCAGCCCCATGTAGATCACTACAGTCTGGTTCGGTCTGGCCAGCATTTCCCAGTCCAGGTTCATGGTGCCATCCTTGAGATGGCCGGTAACGAATACGCAGGCCTGCGCGTAATCGCGGTGCGTGAGCGGAATGCCGGCGTAGGAGGAAACGCCGGATGCGGCCGTGATGCCAGGCACGACCTGGAACGGGATCTGATTGGCCGACAGGGTTTCAATCTCTTCGCCGCCGCGACCAAAGATGAAGGGATCGCCGCCTTTGAGGCGAAGCACCCGCTTGCCCTCTTTGGCAAGTTTGACCAGCAATTGATTGATTTCTTCCTGACGCATGGCGTGGTTGGCGCGCTGTTTGCCGACAAAAATGCGATCGGCGTCGCGCCGTGTCATTTCCAGGATAGGGGGGGTAACCAGATTGTCATAAACCACGACATCCGCCTGCTGCATCAGGCGCAAGGCACGGAAGGTCAGCAGGTCCGGATTGCCGGGGCCGCCTCCGACGAGGTAAACCTCTCCGTGCGGCTGGGTATCCACCGCGCTGCTCTCGATAGCCTTGGATAGCGCGCTGCTTGCCTGATCCTCGCGGCCGGCAAACACCATTTCAGCGATGGGGCCCTGAAAAACCTGTTCCCAGAAAATTCGCCTCTGACCGGATTCGGTGAAATGCTGTTTGACTTTGCCGCGGAATTTTTCKGCCAGMGATGCAAGACGGCCATAGGTGCCTGGAATGAGCGTTTCCAGACGGGCGCGAAGCAATCGAGCCARGACAGGAGAAGAGCCGCCGGTGGAAACTGCAACAATCACAGGTGAGCGGTCGATGACAGACGGCATGATGAAAGAGCAGTGATCCGGATCGTCTACGACATTGACGGGAAGACGATRGGCCTTGGCAACTTCGGAAACCTGTTTGTTAACTTCACTGTCGTCGGTGGCGGCAATCACGATAATCGCTTCATGCAGRTGTTCAGGAGCGAAACGTGACTGAAYATGCTGAATCGTTCCGCTTTCAGACTGCCGTTTCAGGGTGGGACACAGTTCCGGTGCCACAACCGTGACATTGCCTCCTGAATTCAAAAGCATCGCAACCTTGCGAGCCGCTACGTCTCCTCCGCCGATGACGGCGCAAGTTTTGCCTTTGATATCAAAAAAAACAGGTAAAAAATCCATAAAATCAAAATATCCGTGAAAAATTCGGTAATAGCGGCCACTTAATTTGGTGAAATAAGCGGCGCATTGGAAAGTTTGTGTTCTACCGCAAAGATTGCGGCTTCGACCCGTGAAGTCAAGTTAAGCTTGGAAAGAATATGGCGTACGTGAAGTTTTACTGTATCGTGGCTGATGTCCAGTTGACGGGCAATCACCTTATTGCTTTCTCCGAGTGCGAGATGCGAAAGGATTTCGCGCTCGCGCTGGGTCAGAAGGTCAAGTAGCGATGACGGTTGGGTGGCCGTCTGATTGTTCTGTAACAGACCGACCAGCTTCATTGTCATGGATGGCGCCACGACCGTCTCGCCGCGCGCAGCTCGAACGATGGCATCGGCAACATCGTCCGGTTCCATGTCCTTGAGCAGGTAACCGCGTGCCCCGGCGCGCAGGGCGTTGGCAAGATCGTCCTCTGCATTGCTGACCGTCAGAACCAGCGTGGGGATGGTGTTGCCTTCCTGCTGAAGCTGGCGCAACAGACTCAGCCCGTCATCGGGCTGCATATGGAGATCGGTTACCATCACATCGGGCTTGAGATCTGCCAGCAGTTTGCGCGCTTCCACGGCGCTGCCAGCCACACCTGCAACGCCGATCTGTTCGTTGCGTTCAAGAAGCTCGGCCAGGCCTTTGCGAAACAGGGTGTGATCATCTACCAGCAGCACGCGAACTGTCATTTGGCGCTCTCCTTCCTGGTGGCAGGAAAAGTCAGCAGTACTCGCGTGCCGCGATCCTGAAGCTTCTCCACAGTGACATTTCCACTCAGGCGCTGTGCACGCTCGCGCATGATGCTCATGCCAAAATGCATGTCCTTGTCCGGCACCGGCTTATTTGAGATTCCGATGCCGTCATCTTCGATGCAAACCCAATACCGATTGTTGCCGTCAAGTCCCAGGGTAAGACTGACGTCCTGGGCCTGGGAGTGCTTCTGGATATTTGCGAGCGCTTCCTGAACGATATGAAAGACCTGCACTTCTTGGTCTGGCGAGAGGTTAAGATCGGGTGTCAGATTGGAGAAGTTGATAAAGATGCCGGTTTTCTTGAAAAAGCCGTTTACCATGTCCTGCAGCGCATGAAGCAGACCGCGCGGGTCCATGCGATTGCGGAAATGGGTGAGCAATTCGCGCAACCCTGAATAGGCTGTATCCACGGCCTCGCTCACATCGTCCAGATATTTTGCGGAGCTTTCAGTGTCTGACTTGGCCATGGAGTCCTGCAGCAGGGCAAGCCGCATTTTCATGTAAGCCAATGTCTGGGCGAGCGAGTCGTGCAGTTCATTCGCCAGCATCTGACGTTCGTTCATCAGGGTGATGCGCATGTTCTCACGGGTTAGGCGCGCATTTTCCAGTGCCATGCCCAGGTGTTCACTGATGGAGTCAAACAGGAGCGCAACATCCTCCGGAACCGGGCTGTCGCTGGCCATGAACAGGTTGTAGACGCCGAGTACTTTCCCCTGGTAGCGCAATGGCACTGCGATGATATGCTGGCAGCGCGAGCCGAAGTAGCTATGGGAGGTGCGCTCGGAACAGAAGTGCACATTGGTGCTATGCCGGTGGGAACGTTTGCGCGTCGCCTCACCGCACAGGCCACATTCCAGTTCGACGAACTGCTCATGTTCCACCACTTCCGCGGGTAGTCCGATCGAGCCTACCAGGCGCAAATGCGAACCGTCTGCCGTCAACACCCGGACCGCGCCTGCGTCCGCACCGGCGAGTTTGACCATGGTGCCAAGAAACCGCTCCAGCAGCCCTTCCAGGTCGTTTTCCGTAGAAAGGCTGGTGGCGATCTCGGACAACACGCGCAGGGCTGGAATCTTGTAGGTTCCAATTGCGGGCTCCAGATTGGAGGGGGGAAATGAGGCGGTATTCATCACCTGAATTTAGAAGTGGCAGTTGAATAATATAGTTGGGTATTCTAACCCGAATGCAATGCCAAACAACTTGCGCAAGTTGAGTTACTTGTGTTCACGCATGGCCAAATATCTTGGCATGTATGAAGGCCGGTTTGGCTGGTCATAATTCATCGCAATTGTACATTAATCTGCGTCGTTCATAATGACTCTGGATGACTCTGACACCCTTGCAGATCGGAATGTAATTACCAAAAGCAAAGGGGCGTGGCGATTAAACTTGACTTGCCAGGGTGTTTTGGGATTAAATTACGGCCTTCGCGCGGTCACCAAATGGGTGGCCAAGTGACGGCCAAGTAGCTCAGTCGGTAGAGCAGAGGACTGAAAATCCTTGTGTCGGTGGTTCGATTCCGCCCTTGGCCACCAGATTTGAGAAACGCCCTGTCAAGAACAGGGCGTTTTTGTTTTTAGTGTATGTGGCTTGGTGATCGTTGGCGTGGTTGATCGCCTGCTGCAGGATCAGATAGAGATTGGCGAGAGCCGGTGGTGCAACTAAGTGGCGGAAGGTGTGAGATTCGAACTCACGGAAGCCTTGCGACTTCGCCGGTTTTCAAGACCGGTGCATTCAACCGCTCTGCCAACCTTCCGAAGATGCGCATCTTACCGGCTCGCAGGTGTTTTTGCCATAGCTGATATACAGGTCACCCCCCTGCGGGAGCGTTCAGTTCTTGCCTCCGGTGCAAAACGAAAGTATTATTACACGTTTTCTCTACCAAATTAGGTTTTAAGGAGTTTTCATGGCAAACAGCGCCCAAGCCAGAAAGCGCGCACGTCAGAATGACAAGCAACGTATGCACAATGCCAGCCTGCGTTCTACCCTGCGCACTGCGATCAAGAAAGTGATCAAGTCGATCGAGGCTGGAGACAAGGCTGCAGCCCAGTCTGTGTATCAGGAATCCGTTTCCGTCATCGACAGCATTGCAGACAAGAATATCATTCACAAAAACAAGGCTGCTCGCCACAAGAGCCGCCTATCCAGTGCTATCAAGGCTATGGCTGCCTGACTCGGGCCGGGCGTTCATTCGCCCGGTGCACTGCTCGTTAAATACTAGTGCCGCCAACTTCGAGCACCTGTAACCCGTTATCCCGTGCAAAAGTGATTAGAAAGTCGAAGGCGCGGGCATCTACCTCCTGCAGCTTTTTGTCAATTACGACCGATTTGACCCCTTCGTAATTCAGTGGTTTGACATAAGGCGAATAGCTCATGCGGCGGTCGCCGCCGAAGGTGGACATTACTCCTGACAGGCGTTCGGCCCAGTCGCTTGGGCGGAAGGTCCGGCCATTCTGGGTGATGCCTTGAATAATGATGGTTGAGGCCGGGATCATGTTTCATCCTTGAGTCAAATACCGCCAGTATTGCATAAAAATAATTGATCTGCTCATCAGTCGATTGTGTTGTTGTGCTTCGGGGTGAATTGCATGCACAGCGGCAGGGGAAGAATTTTTCTCTTGCAAGGATTGGCGCTTTGGGCTAAATATATTATTTTTTTTGGATTCCCGCACACCGTAGCATTTGCTGCCGTGTGCATTTATTTTTCAGGTCATGCTCATGTCTTTCTTGATGAATACGTATGCCAGACAGCCGGTCAGTTTTGCCAGGGGCGAGGGGGTCTGGCTATGGGATGAAGCCGGCAGGAAATACCTTGACGCCATGGCCGGAGTGGCTGTCAACTCCCTGGGTCATGCGCACCCGCGCTTGGCGCAGGCTTTATGCGAGCAGGCCCGTACCCTGATTCATACTTCCAACCTGTATCAAATTCCCAAACAGGAGCAACTGGCTGAACGCCTGTGCCGTCTGGCTGGCATGGACAGGGCGTTTGTCTGTAATTCCGGCGCTGAAGCCAATGAGGCCGCCATCAAGCTGGCCCGCATGTATGGTCATGGCAAGGGCATTGACATCCCCACCATCATCGTGATGGAGAAAAGCTTTCATGGCCGCACCATGGCGACCTTGACCGCCACTGGAAACCGCAAGGTGCAGGCAGGCTTTGAACCCCTGCTGAATGGTTTCGTGCGTGTTCCCTACAACGATGTCGCTGCAGTGGCCCAGATCGCCGAGCACAACAAGAGCGTGGTAGCTGTTCTGGTTGAACCGGTGCAGGGCGAAGGTGGCGTGCAGGTGCCAGCCTCCGGTTACTTGCAGGAACTGCGCCGCCTGTGCGATACCCATGGCTGGCTGCTGATGCTGGATGAAATCCAGACGGGCATTGCCCGGACGGGGTCGTGGTTTGCCTTCCAGCGGGCGGGCATCGTCCCGGATGTCATGGCACTGGCCAAGGGCCTGGGAGGGGGTGTGCCGATTGGCGCATGCCTGGCCAAAGGCGCTGCTGCGGAAATATTCAAGCCGGGCAATCATGGCTCGACTTTCGGCGGCAATCCTCTGGCTTGTGCCGCTGCGCTCGAGACGCTGGTTGTGATCGAGGAGCAGGATTTGTGCCGCAACGCGGCTGAACTGGGCGAGTTTATCCGCGCTGGATTGAAAGCCCAGCTCGATGGCGTGGCCGGTATTGTGGAAGTGCGTGGCGCAGGATTGATGATCGGCATCGAGCTTGACCGGCCTTGTGCCGAGCTGGTGCGGCGCGCTCTGGAGCAAGGCTTGCTGATCAATGTGACGGCGGATAGCGTGGTGCGCCTGTTGCCGCCTCTGGTCATGGGGCGTGACGAAGCAAGCCAGCTAATCGAAATATTAGGCAAACTGATCAAGGAGTTCCTGGCGGGTTAACGGTGATGCTGGCGTCACCCGATAACTCCTCAGCCCCATCATGGAGATCAAACACTTTCTGCAGTTCAAGGATCTGAGCAGCGCCGAGTTCGAATACCTGTTCGAGCGCGCGCGCTGGATCAAGTCCCAGTTCAAGCAATACATTCCATACCACCCGCTGCACGATCGCACCCTGGTGATGATCTTCGAGAAGGCCAGCACGCGTACGCGCCTTTCGTTCGAGGCGGGCATGCACCAGCTCGGGGGCAGCGCCATTTACCTGAACACGCGCGATTCCCAGCTGGGGCGCGGTGAGCCGGTGGAAGATGCGGCGCAGGTGATTTCTCGCATGAGCGATCTGGTCATGATCCGCACCTTCGAACAGGAAATCATCGAACGTTTTGCGGCAAATTCCCGCGTGCCGGTGATCAACGGGCTGACCAATGAATATCACCCGTGCCAGATCCTGGCCGATATTTTCACCTTTATCGAACATCGCGGTTCGATCAAGGGCAAGACCGTGGCGTGGATCGGTGACTCCAACAATGTCTGCAACACCTGGCTGCAGGCCGCGGAAGTGCTGGACTTCAACGTCCACGTTTCGACTCCGCCTGGCTATGAGGTTGAACCGGAGCGTGCCGGTCTTTATGGTACCGATCATTACGAAGAATTCTCCGATCCCATGGAAGCCGCCCGCGACGCGGACCTGGTCACGACGGACGTGTGGACCAGCATGGGCTTCGAGGCAGAGAACGCGGAGCGCATGAAGGCCTTTGCCGATTGGCAGGTGGATGCCGACATGATGCGTGTGGCTGCCAAGGATGCCCTGTTCATGCACTGCCTGCCGGCGCACCGCGGTGAAGAGGTCGCCGCGGAAGTCATCGACGGGCCGCACAGCGTGGTGTGGGATGAGGCCGAAAACCGCCTGCACGTGCAGAAGGCGCTGATGGAATATTTGCTGCTGGGCAAGATCAATTAGGTGAGGCGTGAGGGGTGAGGCGTGAGGGGAAACCCCCTCGGATCATTCGCCTCACCCCTCTCCCCTCTCCCCTCACGGAGAAACAAATGAGCAACATCAACAAAGTCGTGCTCGCCTATTCTGGCGGGCTGGATACCTCGGTGATTCTGAAATGGCTGCAGGACAGCTACCAGTGTGAAGTCGTCACATTCACCGCGGATGTGGGGCAGGGCGAGGAGCTTGAGCCGGCACGCGAGAAGGCCAAAAAATTTGGCATCAAGGAAATCTACATTGATGACTTGCGCGAGGAATTCGTGCGCGACTTCGTTTTCCCCATGTTCCGCGCCAACACCGTTTACGAGGGTGAATACCTGCTCGGCACCTCGATCGCGCGTCCGCTGATCGCCAAGCGCCTGATCGAGATCGCCCGTGAAACTGGCGCGCAGGCGATTTCTCACGGTGCCACCGGCAAGGGCAACGACCAGGTGCGCTTCGAACTGGGGGCCTACGCGCTCAACCCTGAAATCAAGATCATTGCCCCGTGGCGCGAGTGGGACCTGCTGTCGCGCGAAAAACTGTTGGCCTACGCCGGAAAGCACGGCATCCCGGTCGAGATGAAGCACAAGCAGGGCGGCTCGCCATACTCGATGGACGCCAACCTGCTGCACATCAGCTACGAAGGCCGCCACCTGGAAAACCCCGCCGCCGAGGCCGAGGAAGACATGTGGCGCTGGACGGTATCGCCGGAGAAGGCGCCGGACCAGGCCGAGTACGTGGACATCGAATATGTCAACGGCGACCCGGTCGCCCTCAACGGCAAGATACTGTCGCCTGCCGAAATGCTCACCGAGCTCAACCGCCTGGGCGGCAAACACGGCATCGGCCGCCTCGACCTGGTGGAAAACCGCTACGTCGGTATGAAATCGCGCGGCTGCTACGAGACGCCTGGCGGCACCATCATGCTGAAAGCCCACCGTGCCATCGAATCCATCACCCTGGACCGCGAAGTGGCCCATCTGAAAGATGATCTGATGCCGCGCTACGCCAGCCTGATCTACAACGGCTACTGGTGGGCGCCCGAGCGCCGTGCCCTGCAGGTGCTGATCGACCATACCCAGCACAATGTCAACGGCTGGGTGCGAGTCAAGCTCTACAAGGGCAATGTCATCGTGGTGGGGCGCGATTCCAGGACCGACTCGCTGTTCGACCCGGCCATCGCGACCTTTGAAGACGATGCCGGCGCTTACAACCAGGCTGATGCCGGCGGCTTCATCAAGCTCAACGCCCTGCGCATGCGCATTGCCGCCAAGGCCGGGCGCAAGTAGCAGGAGTCGGCATGTTCGGTGGCTGGACAGAAGAACAGGTATCCGAATTTGGCCTGACCTTTGGTGTTGGCGCCTTCATGCTCTACATGCTGTTCATTATCGGCGAACTGGCATGGAAATCGAAGGCGGGAAAAACCGGAACTTTCGTACTCTTTTTCGTCCTGGCCTTCGGCATGCTGGGCTTTGTCGCCAAGGCAGTCATTCAAAAATTATGGGGAATCTGAAATGTCGCAGTTCGACAATGTATCTGTAGTCAAAAAAGCCAACGTCTATTTCGATGGCAAGTGCGTATCCCACACCTTGCAGTTCCCTGATGGGTCAAAAAAAACTGTGGGCGTGATTTTCCCTTCCACCCTGGTTTTCAATACCGGCGCGCCGGAAATCATGGAAATCAACGCCGGCGTGTGCAAGGTCAAGCTGCCAGGCAAGAGCGAGTGGCAGACCTTCAAGGCTGGCCAGAGCTTCAGCGTGCCCGGTGGCTCCAGCTTCGAAATCGAGACCGTGGAAATGCTGGATTACGTCTGCCACTTTGTTCAGGAATCGAGCTGCTGCGCCTGATTCATCTTACGCCGGGGAGGGAAAATGCCTTCATTTGATATCGTTTCCGAAGTGGACAAGCAGGAACTGCGCAACGCGGTGGATCAGGCCAACAAGGTCATTACCGGCCGTTTTGATTTCAAGGGCTCCGACTCGCGGGTCGAACAGGCGGAGTATGTGCTTACCCTTTTTGCCGATGACGAATTCAAGCTGGATCAGGTGTTCGACATCCTCAACCAGACTTTCGGCAAGCGCGGCATTGACGTGAAATGCCTGGACAAGGGCAAGATCGAGAAAATCAGCGGCAACAAGGTCAAGCAGGCCATCACCGTGAAAACCGGCGTGGAGTCCGATCTGGCGAAGAAAATCGTCAAGCTGGTCAAGGACAGCAAGCTCAAGGTCCAGGCCAGCATCCAGGGCGATGCGGTGCGCGTGACAGGCGCCAAGCGCGATCTCCTGCAGGAAACCATTGCGCTGGTGAAGAAGTCCATTACCGACTTCCCGCTGCAGTTCCAGAACTTTAGAGACTAGCAGCCTAACCGCAAAGGACGCGAAGGTTCGCAAAGGAATTAGTATCAACGTGGGGTTCCTTAGCGAACCTTCGCGTCCTTTGCGGTAAATCCTTTTTTTTCATAAGGAGCACCAAATGCCTCGAGTCCTTGTCCCCCTCGCCGCCGGCTGCGAAGAGCTTGAAGCCGTCACCATCATCGACCTCTTGCGCCGTGCCGGAATTGAAGTGGTGGCGGCGGGGCTGCAGCCTGGCATCGTCAAGGCTGCCAGAGGCACGCTGCTGGTGCCGGACTGCACGCTGGACGTGGCCTTGCATGAAAATTTCGACATGGTGGTGCTGCCCGGCGGCATGCCGGGCATGACGCACCTCAAGGAGGACCCGCGCATCATTCCCCTGCTGCAAAAGATGGCGCGGGATGGCAAATACACCTGCGCCATCTGTGCTGCCCCCGCTGTGCTTGCYGAGGCCGGCCTGCTCAAGGGCAAGGCGGCGACCAGCTTTCCGGGATTCGTGGATCAGATGAAACTGCCGGRCACCACCTTCAGCAACGACCCGGTGGTGAAGGATGGCAAGGTGATCACCTCGCGAGGCCCAGGCACGGCGATGGACTTTACTCTTGAGCTGATTGAAGCGCTGGCAGGCCGCGCCCGGCGTGACGAAGTGGAAGCTGGCCTGCAGCGGCCCGGAAAATACTGAAGAGGACCATGAACATCACCGTGGTGGACAATGGCCGTTTCCCCGAGGGCGTCGAGTTTCCCATGCTCAAGGCGGCAAAATACGGCTGGCAGGAGTTCGCGCAGCTGACGCCGGAGCAGATCGGCGAGAATTGCTGGCGCACCCATATCATCGTCACCCTCGGCACCGAACTGACTGCTGAAGTGCTGGAAAAACTGCCCTTGCTGAAGCTGGTGATCGAAGGCCGGGAGGGACTGGTCGACCTGGCCGCAGCAGCAGCGCGCGGCATCGTCGTCAGCCGCATGCCTGATGGCCTGGGCTGCAGCCATTTCTGCCAGGAAGCGGCCGGAACCATCGACGACTTCATGGCCGGCAAGGTTCGCCACCGCCTGATCTGACACTTTTCCCCCGCGCTCCGGGCTACAATAAGGACATCCATGCCAAGTCCGGAGCGATGCAATGAAAATCCAATTCCATGGTGCCAGCCGCGAGGTGACAGGCTCCTGCTATGTGCTCGAAGCCGATGGCGTGCGCTTTCTGGTGGACTGCGGCATGTTCCAGGGCGGACGCGAGGCACGCGACAAGAACTACGCCCCCTTTGAGTTCGATCCACGCGGGATTGATTTCGTGCTGCTCACCCATGCCCATATCGACCATTCCGGCATGCTCCCGCGCCTTTCAGCCGAGGGGTTCAGCGGGCCGATCTATACCACGCACGCCACGGCGGAACTGCTCGAAATCATGCTGCGCGATTCGGCGCATATCCAGGAGAAAGAGGCGGAATGGGCGCAATATGCAAAGGACCGGAATTCGCGCCAGTCGCAGCGCGCGGAAGTCGAGCCGCTGTATACCGTGGCCGAGGCGGACGCCTGCCTCGGCCAGTTACGCGCCGTTTCTTATGATGCCGACCTGTCGCCCCACCCATCGGTGCGCTGCAAATTTCGCGAGGCGGGGCATATTCTTGGCTCCGCGATCATAGAGGTCTGGGTGGACGATGCAGGCTTGACCCAGAAACTGGTGTTCTCGGGCGACCTCGGCAACGCCGGCCAGCCCATCCTGCAGGACCCCGCCATCATCGAGGCCGCCGACGTGCTGCTGGTCGAATCCACCTATGGCGACCGCCTGCACAAGACCATGGAGCAGACCATGGATGAACTGGTGCATGCCATTACCGACACCCTCAAACGCAAGGGCGGTAATGTCATCGTGCCGGCCTTCACGGTGGGGCGCACCCAGGAAATTATTTACCTGCTTTACGATCTGGTGCGGCAGGGGCGTTTGCACGACCTGGACATCTATGTCGATTCGCCCATGGCAACCAGCGCCACGGCAATCACCATGAAGCACATCGAGCTCATGGATACCGAGGCGCGCGGACTGATGCAATGGCTGAGAAGGGGGCAAAACGTGCCGCGCATCCAGTTCACCGAAACCGTTGAGGATTCCATGGCGCTCAACCACATCAAGGGCGGCGCCATCATCATTTCAGCCAGCGGCATGTGCGACGCCGGGCGCATCAAGCACCACCTGCGCTACAACCTGGGGCGGCCCGAGTGCACGGTGCTGATCACAGGCTTCCAGGCCGGCGGCACGCTGGGGAGGCGGCTGGTGGACGGGGCCAAGATGGTGCGCATTTTCGGCCAGGACATCCCGGTACGCGCCGATCTCTACACCATCGGCGGCCTTTCCGCCCACGCCGACCAGGCCGGCCTGCTGTCCTGGCTGGGGCATTTCAGGAAGCCGCCACGGCATGCCTTCATCGTCCACGGCGAAGAGAACGTGGCTTTTGCTTTCGCTGACCTGATCCGCGAAAACTGGAACTGGCATGTCGAGGTGCCGGGGTACCGGGACGAATTCGAACTTTAGGGTGAGGGGTGAGGGGTGAGGGGTGATGCATTTCTCAGAATAGGTGCAGGGCTGCTGGCGCTGCTTCTCGTCGGGTCTTCGTCCATGGCGCATGCGGATGCTTTGCCTGCGCCGGTTCGCGCTGCCCTCAGGGAAGCCGGCTTGCCGCAATCCAGCCTTGGCGTCTGGGTGCAGGATATTCAAGCCAGAAGGGCCGTGCTGGAGGCGGGCGCGGAGCGGGCCATGAATCCCGCATCCGCCATGAAGCTGGTGACCACTTACGCCGCGCTGGATCTGCTCGGGCCCGCGTACCGATGGAAGACGGAATCGTATTCGGGCGGGCCGCTGGCGGACGAGTCACTGAATGACGGCCTGATCCTCAAGGGCTATGGCGACCCCAAGCTGACCCTGGAAAACTTCTGGCTGCTGCTGCGCGATCTGCGCCAGCGCGGCGTGCGCGATATCCGCGGCGGCGTGCTGCTGGACCAGAGCTATTTCGAGCCCGCCGCGCATGACCCGGCAGCATTCGATGACGAGCCGCTGCGACCCTACAATGCCATTCCCCAGGCCTTGCTGGTGAATTTCAACGCCATCCGCCTGCGCTTGCTGCCGGATGGCCATCGGATCAGGGTTGTTCATGATCCCGCGCCATCTTCGTTGAAAGTGGCCAGTTACATCGAAATGGATTCCGGCCCCTGCGGAGACTGGCGCGAAGGCATCGCGACCGAAATTGTTTCGGCAGGGGCGGAGCGAGTGCTGACTTTGCGCGGGCGCTTCTCTGCTGCTTGCGGGGAAAAGAGTTTCAGCCTCAATCTGCTGCCGAATGGCAGCTATGTGGACAGCATCTTCCGCCTCTTGTGGGAAGAACTGGGTGGAACGCTGAGCGGCAGTGTCAGGGCGGGTGAATTGCCGCCGGGCGCGACCCTGCTGGCGCGTTTTGATTCGCCCCCGCTGGGCGACGTGATTCGGGATATCAACAAATTCAGCAACAACGTCATGGCGCGGCAGCTGTTCCTGACCCTGGGCGCCGAGCAGTCCGGGCCGCCCGCCACGCCGCGCAAGGGGGCGGAGGCGATCGAAAGCTGGCTGGCGGCTAAGGGGCTGGATTTCCCCGAACTGGTGCTGGAAAACGGCTCCGGCCTGTCGCGCCTCGAACGCATCAGCCCCCGGCACCTGGGGACATTGCTGGTGAGCGCCAGCAACAGCCCGGTGTCCGGCGAATTCGAGTCTTCCCTGCCCATCGTGGCAGTAGACGGCACCATGAAAAAACGTTTGCAGGATCATGCAGTCGCCGGCCATGCCCACGTCAAGACCGGCTCGCTGGAAGGCGTGCGCAGCGTGGCGGGCTATGTTTTCGATGCCAAAGGACGGCGCATGGCCGTGGTGGCGATGGTCAACCATCGCCGCGCCGGGGCGTCGCGCCCGGCGCTGGATGCCTTGCTGCAATGGGTGTATGAGCGCCATTAACGGCCTGTTCAGGCTGCCGCCGGCGGTGTGGCTGCTCGGCCTGATCAGCCTGCTCAACGACAGCGCCAGCGATCTGGTCTATCCGCTGCTGCCGCTCTATCTGGCCTCGGTGCTGATGGCAGGCCCCAGGGCGCTGGGCATCATCGAGGGCATTGCCGAAGCCACGGGAAGCCTGCTCAAGCTCTTCGCCGGGGTGCTGGCGGACAAACTGGGTTCCACCAAGTACTGGGTGGCCGGCGGCTACAGCCTGGCCGCGCTGGGACGGCCGCTGCTGGCGCTGGCGGCGTCCTGGCCCATGGTGCTGGCATTGCGTTTTGCCGACCGGGTGGGCAAGGGGCTGCGCTCCTCGCCGCGTGATGCCCTGCTGGCCTTGAGCGTCTTGCCCGAACAGCGCGGTCTGGCGTTCGGACTGCACCGCGCCATGGACAATGCCGGCGCGGTGATCGGGCCGCTGCTGGCCGCCTGGCTGCTGGCGCGCGGCATGCCGATCCGCGACATCCTGCTGTGGACCCTGGTTCCGGGGGCGTTGACCGTCGTTCTGGCGCTCTGCATCCGCGAACCGCAACGCAGCCAGCAGGATCCCAAACCGCCTTTCAGCTGGAAGCTGGAGGGATTCCCGCCGGTTTTCAGGCGCTATCTGCTGGTGCTGGCGCTGTTCACCCTGGGCAACTCCTCCAACATGTTCCTGCTCCTGCGCGCCAGGGAAATGGGCGTGCCGGAATACCAGGTGCCGCTGCTGTGGGCGCTGGTCTCTCTCACCGCCATGCTGTTTTCCACCCCGCTGTCGGCGCTCTCCGATCGTATTGGCCGGGTGCGGCTGATCGTTTCCGGCTGGGCGGTGTATGGCCTGTTCTATCTGCTGCTGGGGCTGAACGGCAACGTGCTGTGGCTGCTGTGGCCCCTGTTCGCCTTCTACGGGCTGTTCCTCGCCGCCACCGAGGGCGCGGAAAAAGCCCTGGTCGCCGATCTGGCGCCGCGCGAACTGCTGGGCACCGCCTACGGCTGGTTCAACCTCACCGCCGGCTTGCTGTTGCTGCCGGCTTCCTTCCTGTTCGGCTGGCTGTGGCAAGGCATCAGCGCGGAAGCGGCGTTCGGCTTTTCGGCATCCTGCGCGGTTCTGGCGGCACTGTTGCTGAAGTTCTGGGTGGCGCCGCAGGCGGCAGGGGATAGCGTTTCCTAAGCGGGAGCATGATGATGAAATATAAAACTCACTGGCTGGTGTTTTTCACGGCGCTATGGAGCTGGGGCACGGCTTATGCGGTGACGCTCTCTGCGCTCCCCGTGGCAAAAAACGTTTACGCCTTCATCGGCGATACCGGCATGCGCACTTACCAGAATGAGGGCATGAACGCCAACAGCGGTTTTATCGTCACCGATGATGGCGTGGTGGTGATCGACAGCGGCCCTGCCTGGCAGGTGGCGAAGGAAATCCACCGCGCCATCAAGAAAGTGACCAGGCAACCGGTGAAATATGTCATCAACACCGGCGGGCAGGATCACCGCTGGCTTGGCAACGGCTACTTCAAATACATAGGCGCTGAGATCATCGCCGCCCGCCCAGCCCTGGCCGACATGCAGGAACGCGGCGACATGCAGCTGCAGGCCCTGCGCCAGACCATACGCAAGAAGGCGGCGGGAACGCGGCCTGTCTATCCCGGACGTTTCTTCGACCGGACCGAAATCCTGCGCCTGGGGGGGCAGGAAATCCATCTTCTGTATTTCCACGGCGGCCATACGCCAGGCGACAGCGTGGTCTGGCTACCGCAGCAGGGGGTATTGTTTTCCGGTGACCTGGTCTATGTGGACCGGATGCTCGGGGTGCTGCCCGTCAGCAGCACCCGGGACTGGCTCGCTTCCTTTGCCGAGATGGAAAAGCTCGAACCAGGCCTTATCGTCCCCGGCCATGG
Source organism: Nitrosomonadales bacterium (assembly GCA_003104895.1). GTDB lineage: Bacteria > Pseudomonadota > Gammaproteobacteria > Burkholderiales > Sulfuricellaceae > Sulfurimicrobium. The sequence continues at coordinate 8,870 of PQAG01000188.1, read as the reverse complement.
CCAGGTTTGCGATCTGGCCACGGCGCGCCGGGACACAAGGGACTACCTGGCCTTGCTGCGCGGCCACATGAAGCTGGCGCTGGATCAAGGCATGGATCTGCAAACGGCCATTACCTCGCTGGACCAGAGCGCTTTCAGGTATCTGCAGCATTATGAATTGTTGAGCGGCGGCAATGCCAGCCGGACCTATCTTGAAATGGAAACGGAATAGGGAAATGGATCGCCTGTCCGGCGGGGCTTAACGGCATCGGCGGCGCATCACTTTCCATGATTTTCTTGCATCAGCTCAAACTAATCTGGAATAATCTGCCAACCCCTATTGGCGCGCCTTTGAGCGAGATTATTGTTGACAATTCGCAATCCAAATTTGCTGGTGACCGACCTGTATGTTCATCGTGGCACGCTGCCGTTGCTGCAGGCGAATGAGATTTTAATTCCCGGCCACGGAAGAGCGGCATGAGGAAATGGTCCATCGAGAGCAAGGTGCTCTGGGGATTCGGCGTTGCGCTGGCGGTTCTGTTCTGTGTCGGCGGAGTGATGTACCAGTCCTCCATCCATTACGCCGAGGCCTCGCGGCGGGTGGCCCAGACGCATGAGACGCTGGCGGTGCTGGAAGAGATTTTTTCCCTCCTCAACCAGGCTGAGACGGGCCAGCGGGGCTACATCATCACCGGTGACGAATCCTATCTGCCGCGGCGCGAGGCCGCCATCAACCGGATCGCGGTCCTGCTGTCGCAACTGACGCGCCTGACCGCCGACGAAGCGGAGCAGCAGAAGCGGATACCCCAGCTGGCCCGTCTGGTCGCGGCCAGGCTGTCGCTGCTCAGCCGGGTGATGGATGCGTTCCGGGAGGATGGGTTCGAGGCCGCGCGCCAGCGGCTGATCAGCGGCTCCGGCAAGGACGAGATGAGCGGGCTGCGGGGCCTGGTAAGCTGGATGCAGGATCACGAAAGGGCGCGGCTCGTGCAGCGCACGGGCGCGGAGCAGGAATATGCCAGCCGCACCCTGCTGATGTTTTCCCTGGTCCTGCTGTCCGCCGTCATTTTTCTGGCCCTGCTCTACCGCCACATCCGCCATGAGATCCGCGAGCGCAAGCAGGTGGAAGAGCGGCAGGCCCGCCTGGTGCATGAACTGGAAAGCGCCAACGAGGAACTGAGGAATTTCGCCTATGTGGTGTCCCATGACCTGAAGGCGCCGCTGCGCGCCATCAGCTCGCTGGCGGACTGGGTGGTGACGGACTACGCGGACAAGTTCGACGACGAGGGCAGGGAACACATGCGCCTGTTGCTGGGCCGGGTGCAGCGCATGGATGGGCTGATCGACGGCATCCTGCAATATTCGCGGGTCGGCCGGGTCAAAGAAGCCAGCGCCGCGGTGGACCTGGATCAGCTGGCGCACGAAGTGATCGATCTGCTCGCTCCGCCGCCTTCCATCACGATCACGGTGGAAACGCCGCTGCCAACCGTGGTGGCGGAGCGGACCCGCTTGCAGCAGGTGTTGCAGAATCTGCTGAGCAACGCGGTCAAGTACATGGACAAGCCCGAGGGCCGGATCCGCGTCGGCTGCGCCGCAATGGACGACAAGTGGCAGTTCTACGTGGCCGACAACGGGCCGGGCATCGAGGCCAGGCATTTTGAAAAGATCTTCCAGCTGTTTCAGACGCTGGCGCCGCGCGACCGGGTGGAAAGCACCGGCGTCGGCCTGGCCGTGGTAAAAAAGATTATTGAAATGTACGGCGGGGAAATCTGGGTCGAATCGAAGGTGGGCGAAGGCAGCACCTTCTTCTTCACCCTGCCCCGCGGTACGCAACCTACGGAGAATCTGCATTGAAAATCAGCAACAAACCCATTCTGTTGGTGGAAGATGACCAGGTTGACGCCATGACGGTGAAGCGTGCCCTCAAGGAGCTGCATGTCACCAATCCCCTGGTGCACCGGGAAAACGGCGAGGMGGCCCTGGCGCACCTGCACGACCCGGAAAACGAAAAMCCCTGCATCATCCTGCTCGAYCTCAACATGCCGCTCATGAACGGTATCGAGTTCCTGGAGGTGATCAAGCGCGAAGAGRTMYTGAAGCGCATCCCGGTGGTGGTGCTGACCACCTCGGAGGAGCAGCAGGACAAGGTCAACAGCTTCGACCTCGGYGTTGCCGGCTAYATGGCCAAGCCGGTGGATTACCGCCAGTTCGTCGAAGTCATGCGCTCCATCAACAGCTACTGGACCCTCAGCGAAATGCCGGAATAAGCGGTTTTCAACCTGGATAAGACATTGTTATGACCAAGCCCAAAATTCGCGTACTGATCATCGATGACGACATCGTCGACCGCAAGGCCTGCCAGCGGGCCCTGAAGCAGAACCCCGATTACGATTTCGTGCTTGCCGAGGCCGAAACCGGCCAGGAAGGCTTGCAGCTCGCGCATGCGGAAAAACCGGACTGCATCCTGCTCGATTACCGGCTGCCCGATCTCGACGGGCTGGAGTTTCTGGCGGAGCTGCGCAATGAAACAGGAGAAATCCCAATTCCTGTCATGATGCTGACCGGCGCGGACAACGCCCTGGTCGCAGTGGAGGCGATGAAGCGCGGCGCACGCGATTACCTGGTCAAGGACGTGGAGCGGCAATACCTCGAACTGCTGCCGGCCGTGATCGGGCGCCTGATGGAGGAACGCCGGCTGCAGGACGAAAAGCAGGTGGCGGAGGCCAAGTACCGCACGCTGGTGGAACAGACCCCGGCGATTACCTATGTAGCCGCCCTCGACGGCAAGGACAGCACACTTTACGTCAGCCCGCAGATCAGGGACCTGGGTTTTTCCCCGGAGGAATGGCTGGCCGATCCCGAAATCCACATGAAGCAGATTTACCCCGACGACCGCCTGCGCGTGGAGGAGCAGCTTTCCCAAAGCCGCGCCACCGGCAAGCCCCTATGCTGCGAATACCGGCTGCGCGCACGCAACGGAACGATTTTCTGGTATCGCGACCAGGCTACCGTGGTACGCGACGAAGCGGGGCAGCCGCTGGTATTGCAAGGCATCCTGGTGGATATTACCAAGAGCAAGCAGATGGAGCAGGAACTCTGGGAGCACCGCCACCGCCTCGAGGAAGTGGTGATGAAGCGCACCAACATGCTGACCAAGGCCAACGAGCAGCTGCGCCAGGACGTGGCCGCGCGCCGGCAGATCGAGGAGGAGCTGTTCGAGGAAAAGGCGCGCACCCGGGCCACCCTGGGCGCCATCGGCGATGCCGTCATCGGCGTCGATACCGCAGGCAGCATCAAGTACCTGAACCCGGCGGCGGAACGGTTTACCGGCTGGAAGGAAGCAGAGGCGCTATCCCAGCCGCTGGCGCAGGTATTCTCCGTCGTCGATGAGGTCACGCGGCAGCCTGTCACAAACCAGGCGCTCTCCGTGACGGGCAACAGCAATTCCGGCTCGGCCGGTATCCTGAAACGGCGTGATGGCAGCGAGATTGCGATCCACCTGTCCTCTGCCCCGATCCATGGCCGTCACGGAAAGCCCGCGGGCGCCGTGATCGTGTTTGGTGAAGCTCGCGGGGAAGGACTGGGCGCGGCGAGCCCATCTTGCCTGTACAAGTGCGCTTGAAGCCAGCGGGCGTGACGAATGTGCCGCCCCTGACGATGAAACTTGCCGTGACCGCCTCCCTCAATCCCCCAAACCCCTGACCCCCCCTTGCCAGGGGGAAAACCAAGGGTGGAACACCTTCTCATCCCCGGCCAGCCCCTCCCCTGACAAGGGGAGGATGGGAGAGGCTGGAAGGCTCGCTGTGCGGTTTTCCCGGATCAAGCAGGTCGATGCGAAACTGCTCCTCATAGGGCGGCACGTTGCACTCGATGATGTGCTCGGGCGCCACGTCCAGCCGCACGCCGACAATGTCGGTGCGCACCGGCAGCTTTGCCGCGCCGCGGTCCACCAGCACCACGGTGCGGATTTCGGCGGGATTCTTGTTGGCGAGGTATTCCACCGCGCGCAGCATGGAGTGGCCTTTGTACATCACATCGTCCACCACCAGCAGCGCGGTGCCGGTCAGGTCAAGGCTGGCGTGCTCGGGGTTCTCGGTCAGTTTCGTTTCAGGGTGGAGCAGGGTGAGATCGTCCGCGTAGCGCTTGATCCTGAGGTCGAGCCGGGTGATTCGATGGAGGCCGTAGTCGTGCAGCAGCCGCTCGTGCAGCATTTCCGCCAGCGGTGCGCCGCGGCGCAGGATGCCCGCCAGCATGACCTGATGCCTGCCGGTGAGGAACCCTGCCGCCTGCCAGGCCATGTGGTCGAGCACGGCGTCGAGCTGGCGGGTGTCATAGAGACAGGTGCGCTGGCCCTGGGGTTTTTCCATGTTCTGCTCCGTGAAAATGGGAGCAATGATTTTGTGCCTTCTTTGGCGCAATTGCCACTATAAGCGGAAATCCGGCTCGCGGGTTTCAGGTGCGCGGCCCCAAAAATTCATTCCGCAAAAGAGGAATAGACGGCAATGGCGGCCAAATTATTTTTCATTATTGAGGTCTAATTTAAGTGGCCCGCTCAAGTACAGCGCGAAAGCTATTATCTGGTTCTTGTAAACAGTCGATATGAAACGCAACACATCGTAGGCCGGGTTTTAACCCGGCATTCCGGGCTGAAGCCCGGCCTACATCCCTGAATTTCAGCGTGACTGACTACGGGTGCCGTTTAGCGTGCAACACAACACCGGGAGATCGAAATGATGGGTTGGGCTGATGGGTATGGGTGGATGGGTTTCGGCTGGGTTTTCATGGTTCTCTTTTGGGCGCTGATCATTCTGGGTGCCGTCGCGCTTCTGCGGTGGCTGGGGATGGGCGGCGATGCTGGTCGCGGTGCGCCGCGGAAGACGCCGCTGGAAATTTTACAGGAACGCTATGCGCGGGGAGAGATTGAGCGGGAAGAGTATGAGCAGAAGCGCCGTGATCTTGAGGGGTAGTCAACCGGAATCGCGGCCTAGGGAAGCCCTGAACAAGTCAAATCTTCATGAGTGGAGCGCTTCATTGTGACCAGCCGGTCTTGCTATCCTTGAGAAGGCGCCGGTCTGCGCTCCGGTTCCCCCGCTGCCATCAATAGCGCCCCATTGGGCAGGGTTCCAGGCAGCAATTCCTCCAGCATTTCTGCGAGCCAGCCGCCGTTGGGCAGAAAGACAGCGCTCTGGATGGTGAGATTGCGCACCGGCAGCCCGTGGAACAGCCTCCGGATTTCACCGGCCGTGCGCCAGGTTGCGCCACGGTAGGCCCCCTGGCCGGCCTTGGCGTGATACAGCAAGCTGGATCGATTCAGCCAGCCTACGGCGAAGCGCCGCCTGGCAACCCGCACGATCTCGGCGAGGGCCTGCCGTTCTCCCTCGATAAAGCACAGGGCCGCAATGGATAGAACAGTGTCGAAACTCTGGTCCTCGAAGGGAAGACGGCGGGCATCCCCTTCCAGCCAGGCAGTTTTCGCGTCATTCTGACGGCGGGCGAATGCTATCCAGTCCCCGTTGATATCAAGCCCTGTCGCCGCCATGCCTGTCGCGGCGAAACGGCGGGTGAGCCAGCCGGTTCCGCAGCCCACGTCCAGCATGCTTTCCGGCGGGCGCGAATCCAGCATGCGCTGCGCAAGGTGAAATTCGGTTTCGCCGATCCAGCGGCCGCGAGGGGTGTCATACCAGGCATCGTATTCCGCGGCGTCCATCAGGTGCGCAATTGCCTCCATGTTGCGATCAGCGCCCGCGCCGCACGGTCGATGTCGGCGGGGGTGGTGCCTGTCCCCACCGACAACCTGACGGCCCCGGCCGCGCGCTCAGGGCTCGCGCCCATTGCGCCCAGCACGCCGCTCACGGCATGGCCGCCGGCATGGCAGGCGGAGCCGGTGGAGGCGGCCACGTCCCGGGCCGCCACGGCCAGCAGTTCGTGGCCGCTCACGCCGGGGAAGGAGACGTTCAGGGTGTTGGGCAGACGCGCCTCCGCGTGGCCATTGAGGACAAGCTGCGGGATTCCGGCGAGCAACTGCAAGTGCAGCTGGTCGCGCAGCGCTTTCAGCCGCGTCTGCGCCGTGGGCAGGTGGTCATGCGCCAGCCTGGCGGCGCAACCCAGGGCAACGGCGAAAGGCACGTTTTCCGTTCCGGGGCGCAGGCCGTGTTCGTGTCCTGCGCCGGCCAGCACCGGGGCGAGCGCAGTGCCCTTGCGCACATAGAGCGCGCCCACGCCCTTGGGCGCGTAAAACTTGTGTCCGGCCAGGGTCAGGAGGTCGACCCCGAGTTCGTCCACGTTCACGGCGATCTTGCCGATGGACTGGGCGGCATCGCTGTGCAGCAGGATGCCTCTTGGCCGGGTCAGCCGGGCGATCTCGGCGATGGGCTGGATCGTTCCCGCCTCGTTGTTGGCGTGCATGACCGATACCAGGGCCGTGTCCGGGCGCAGGGCCTGTTCCACGGCTTGCAGGTCGATGCGGCCGGCGCCGTCCACCGGGACGATGCTCACCTCCCAGCCCTCTTCGCGCAGCCTGAGGCAGGGCTGCGTCACCGAGGGATGCTCGACGGCGCTGGTGACGAGGTGTTTTTTATTGCCGCCCAGCGCCCGCGCGACGCCCAGGATGGCGAGATTGTTGGCCTCGGTGGCGCAGCCGGTGAAGGTGATTTCATCCGGTGCGGCGCCGAGCAGCGCGGCCACCTCTCCCCGCGCCTGATCCACCGCCTGTTTCGCCCGCTGCCCGTAAACGTGGCCTGAAGACGGGTTGCCGAAATGCTCGCGCAGGTAAGGTCCGATGGCATCAGCCACTTCCGGCGCGACCGGGGTGGTGGCGTTGTGGTCGAGATAGACCGGGTCATTTGTCATTTTTTACTCAGAAAGTCAGGTTCATGTCTGCCGGAATGACCACGTCCCTGTAGTACGTGGCCGGGTCGGCGACCTTGACGCCATCGACAAGATCGGCGGCGCTCATGCCGAAGAGCGGGATGTTGAGCGGGCAGGCCAGCAGGGTGGCGCCTTCGGCCACGAGCGCGACAAACATGTCCTCCAGCAGCGGCAGGTCGAGCTCGTCCATGCGTTTCATCACCGCAGCCCCCTGTTCGGGCATGTCCGGCATGCAGGAAAGATTGCCCACGTGATCCTTGTGCACGGCGAGAACCCCGCGCGAGCCGAAAAACACCGTCACCCTGGCGCCGTTGCGCAACAGCGAAAGCGCGGTCATCAGGGCATTGAAGACCTGGCACAGCTCGTCGTGGAAACACATGATGGATACGTTCTTGGAAGAATTCATGATGTTGCGCTCCTTAAGCAGTGAGCAGCCTGATGCGGCCGGGTGATGAGCCGTCCGGCCAGCTTGCCGAAGCGGTAAATGCGCAGTTCTCCCGCTGCGAATGGGATCCATCCCGCATCACCAGTGAGAGGCTCGGTGGCGACCAGGATCTGGCCATCCCGTTCCAGATGATGCAGGCGGTCGTGGCCATAGGCGATGAGGTGCTCGCCCTCCGACATGAGAAAGTTGAACTTGCCCAGCGATGCGACCAGTTCGCTCGCCGTGGCCAGGGTGGCGAGCGAACTCCCGGCGCCGCTGGGCTGGACATTGAAATCGCGTGCAAGATGGCTCAGCAGGTGGCAGAAGGCATATTCCGAATCCGTTTCCCCCGCCGGACGGCACACCGCGTGCAGGTTCTCCTGCTCCATGCCGACGATTTCCGGCACCAGCCCGTTGTGGGCAAACACCCATTCCTTGCCGCAACATAGGCTGCGGAAGGGATGGGTGTTGCCCATGGTGTTGACGGGCGGGTGCCGCGCCTTGCGCACATGAGCGACCATCAGGCTGGAACGCAGCGTTGCGCCAAGGTTTTCAAACAGGGCGCTGCGGCATGCGGGCAGGGGTTCCTTGGCAAGCTGAAAGCGTCCCCCCTCCAGCCAGGCCAGCCCCCAGCCATCGGGATTATCCGCCTCCCGGCCGCCGCGCAGGCGGAAAGCCTCCAGTTCCCGCCGGATGGGGACGGACTGGCTTGCCGATATACCGAAAAGTTCACACATGGCTGGTCTCAGCGCAGCGCCTGCTCCAGGTCCGCAATCAGGTCGGCGGCGTCCTCCAGGCCGATGGAAAGCCGGATCATGGTGCCGGAGATGCCGCGCCGCGCCCGTTCCGCCGGGTCCAGGCCATGGTGGGTGGTGGTCACAGGCATGGTGGCCAGGCTCTCCACCCCGCCCAGGCTGGGGGCGATGGCGAACAGTTTGAGCCGGTCCACGGCGCGCACCGCGTCCTCGTAGCCGCCATGCAGTTCGAGCGTCAGCATCCCGCCGTAGCCCTTCATCTGCTTCTTCGCCACGCCGTGGCCGGGGAAGCCGGGCAGGCCGGGGTAAAGCACACGCGCGACTTTGGGGTGCTGCGCCATGGCCTCGGCCACGGCCTGCGCCGTGGCGTTCTGGCGCTCCACCCGCACCGTCAGGCTGCGGATGCTGCGCATCAGCTGCGCTGCGGTTTCCGGGGCGATGGCCGTGCCCAGGTTCTTGCGCCAGGGCCACACCGGGGTGAGCAGATGGGTGGAGCCCATCAGGGCGCCGGCGGTGAGGTCGCTATGGCCGCCGAGGTACTTGGTGGCGCTGTGAATCRCGAAATCCGCGCCCTGTTCGAGCGGGTTCTGGTTCACCGGCGAGGCGAAGGTGTTGTCCACCGCCACCAGCGCGCCGTATTCGTGGGCCAAGTCGCTGATGGCGGCGATGTCCAGYACTTCCAGGGTGGGGTTGGCGGGTGTTTCGAAGAACACCAGCCCCGCGCCCTGTTCCAGGAATGTTTTCAGCCCGTCCAGCTCGCTGCCGAGCAGGAAATAGGTGGGGATGCCCAGCTCGGGCAGCTGGCCGGCCAGCAGTTCCATGGTGCCGCCATAGGCATCGCCGATGCA
>PQAG01000187.1 GCA_003104895.1 Nitrosomonadales bacterium | reverse complement strand
CTGACGCAGATCTGACAGGGGGTCCGATCATGGCTAAATCCCTGAGAATGACTGTACTGGCTGCGGCCGCGCTGGCAGGTTGCACCACCATGCCCCCGGTCGCCGTGCATCAGCCGATGACGGCGCGGCCGGTGCCTGCGGCGGAAGCGCCGGGGGGCAACGGGTCGATTTACCAGGCGGGCTACACCAGCCGTTCGCTGTTCGAGGATAGACGCGCGCGCAACGTCGGCGACACCCTGATCATCACCATCAACGAGAAGATTTCCGCCAGCAAGAAATCCAGCACCACCGCCGATCGCAAGGGCAGCAGCAGCATGGACGTGCCCCTTCTGGGCGGATTGTCCGCGGCCAATATCCTGCGCACGCCGCTTTCTGCAAGCTCTGACAATACATTTGAAGGCAAGGGCGATAGCAGCGCCAACAACGCCTTTACCGGCACCATCGCGGTGACCGTGATCGAGGTGCTGCCCAACGGCAACCTGCTGGTGAGCGGGGAAAAGCAGATGAACATCAACCAGGGCGGCGAATTCGTCCGCTTCTCCGGGGTGGTCAATCCGGCGAATGTCAGCGCCGCCAACAGCGTGTCCTCGACCCAGGTGGCGGATGCGCGCATGGAGTACAAGGGCACCGGTTACATCGACGAAGCGCAGACCATGGGCTGGCTGGCGCGATTCTTTCTTTCGGTGCTGCCATTCTGAGTACGGTAAGGGGTAATGGGTGATGAGTAATACGCGGAAATTTGCGGCTGCATTGGCCTTTCTGCTTGCTGCTTCCGGAGCGGCCCAGGCCGAGCGCATCAAGGACATGGCCTCGGTGCAAGGGGTGCGCGCCAACCAGCTTGCGGGCTACGGGCTGGTGGTGGGGCTGGATGGCAGCGGCGACCAGACCACGCAGACGCCGTTCACGGTGCAGAGCATCATCAACATGCTGGGGCAGATGGGCGTCAACCTGCCTCCCTCCAGCCTGCAGCTGAAAAACGTCGCCGCCGTGATGGTGACGGCCAGCCTGCCCGCCTTTGCCAAGCCCGGCCAGAATATCGACGTGACCGTGTCCTCGCTCGGCAACGCCAAGAGCCTGCGCGGCGGCACGCTGGTCATGACGCCGCTGAAAGGCGCGGACGGCCAGGTCTATGCGATTTCCCAGGGCAACGTGCTGGTGGGCGGCGCGGGTGCGGCTGCCGGCGGCAGCAGCGCCCAGGTGAACCACCTGGCGGTCGGCCGCATTCCGGCCGGCGCCACGGTCGAGCGCGCGGTGAACACGCAGCTGGGGCAGGGGGATTTTGTCAACCTGGAACTGAATACGGGCGATTTCACCACCGCCAACCGGGTGGTGCAGGCCATCAACGCCCGCTTCGGCGCAGGCACGGCGAGCGCCATCGATGCGCGCCAGATCCGGGTCGTGGCGCCGCGTGACAACAACCAGCGGGTGGCCTTCCTGTCCCAGGTGGAAAATCTCCCTGTCGCGGCCGGCAATGGCGCAGCCAGGGTCATCGTCAATGCGCGCACCGGCTCCGTGGTGATGAACCAGAATGTGGAAGTCGACAATTGCGCCGTGGCGCACGGCAATCTGGCGGTCACGATCACCAGCGAAACCCAGGTGAGCCAGCCAGCTCCCCTGTCGCAGGGCGAAACGGTGGTGACGCAGAGCGCGCAGATCGACATCAAGGCGCAAAAAGGCGAGCTGGTGTCCCTGCCGGGCAGCCCGTCGCTGAGCGAAGTGGTCAGGGCGCTGAATGCCGTGGGCGCTTCCCCGCAGGACCTGCTGGCCATCCTGCAGGCCATGAAGGCGGCAGGCGCGCTGCGGGCCGAGCTGGAAATTATTTAGGCTCGCATTCCTAAGCGCTTTCCCCTCCCCGCTTCAACCCATCCTCCTTCCAACTTCCCCCTTGAAGGGGGAAAAGCGATCGTTCCTTCTCCTTCAAAGGGAAGGTTAGGGTGGGGATGGGTTGACGTAGGCGGAGCGACCCCCGATGGCATGAAAGCTGCTTTGTAGGTACTTATGATCTCCTCTGCTTCCGACATTTCCTCCCGCCTGGCGCTCGATGCTCAAAGTGTCGGCCAGCTGCGGCTGCAGGTGAGGACCGACCCGGCCGCCGGCGCGCGCGCGGCGGCGCAGCAGTTCGAGGCGCTGTTCCTCAATATGATGCTGAAGAGCATGCGCGAGGCGACGCCCCAGGAAGGGCTGTTTGACGATTCCAATACCCAGCTCTACACCAGCATGCTGGATTCGCAGCTGGCGCAGAGCCTGAGCAAGGGCAAGGGCATCGGGCTGGCGGACATGCTGGTGCGCCAGATGCAGATGCAGGGCGTGATCCCGAAAAATGCTCCGGTAAATGAAGGCAAGGCGGCAAGCGGCAGGATAGAGCGGCAGCTTTTGCCGCCCGCAGTGGCAAAACCGCTCCAGACGGTCATTCCGCCTCTGGAACAGCTATTGCCCGAAACGGGAGTGGTGGAGGCATCCACTGCGAAGGCGGGATTCTCCGGCCCCGCCGATTTCGCCAACACGCTCTGGCCTCACGCATCCGTTGCGGCCCGGGAGCTGGGCGTGCCGGCGCATTTTCTGGTGGGGCATGCGGCACTGGAGAGCGGCTGGGGCAAGCGCGAAATCCGCGATGCGCAGGGCAACAACAGCTACAACCTGTTCGGCATCAAGGCCGGCAAGGGATGGAATGGCGCGGTGGCGGAAGCTCAGACAACCGAGTACATCAACGGAGTGGCGCAGAAGAAAACGGAGCAGTTCCGCGCCTACGTCTCCTACGCCGAGGCCTTCAAGGATTATGCCAGCCTGCTCAGGAACAGCCCGCGCTATGCGCCCCTGTTTGACCAAGTGCTTGATGCATCAGGGTTTGCGCGCGGCCTGCAGCAGGCCGGGTATGCCACCGACCCCCTGTACGCTGACAAGCTGACGCGCGTGATCAATGGCGGCACCCTGCGCCAGGCGCTGGCATAAAGTTTCTGGACTTTGTGCCGTTAAAATAGCCAGAGGACTTCATAATGAGCGACGGAATTTTCGGCATCAGCATCACCGGCCTGCGGGCAGCGCAGATGGGCTTGACCACGACAGGCCACAACATCACCAATGCAAGCACGCCTGGCTACAACCGCCAGCAGATTGTGCAGAGCACCAACACGCCGCTTTATACCGGCGCCGGCTTTCTCGGGCAGGGCACCAATGTCAGCACGGTCAAGCGCATATACAGCCAGTTCCTGGATAACCAGGTCCAGGCCGCACAGACCCAAAGCAGCTATCTCGACACCTACTACGCCCAGATCAGCCAGCTGGACAACATGCTGGCCGACCCCAGCGCGGGATTGTCACCGGCGCTGCAGGATTTTTTCGCGGGGGTGCACGATGCCGCCGCCAACCCCGCATCGGTGCCGTCGCGGCAAAGCATGCTCAGCTCCTCGGAGGCGCTGGTATCGCGTTTCCAGGCGCTGAACCAGCGCTTCGAGGAAATCCGCGCTGGCGTGAATTCCCAGATCACCTCCAGCGTCAGCCTGATCAATTCCTACGCAGAGCAGATTGCCACCCTCAATCACCAGGTGGTGCTCGCCGAAGCTGGCGGAAACGGGCAGCCTCCCAACGATATCCTGGATCAGCGCGACAAGCTGGTGTCGGATCTCAACAAGGAAATTAATGTCAGCGTGGTGAAGCAGGACGACGGCAGCTACAACATCTTCATGGGCAAGGGGCAGGCGCTGGTGGTGGGGCAGCAGGCCCTGACCCTGAGCGCAAGGCCCATGCCGGATGATCCGGAAAGCATGGGCGTGGCTTATGTGAATTACGGCGGCTCGGCCCAGATGCTGGACCAGGATAGCCTGGACGGCGGGAACCTGGGCGGCCTGCTGGCATTCCGCAGCGAGACACTCGACCCCGCGCAGAATGAACTTGGCCGCGTGGCCATCGGGCTGGCGCAAACCTTCAACGACCAGCATCGCCTGGGGCAGGATCTGAATGGCGATCTGGGCGGCTACTATTTCAATGTCAGAGGGGCAGGCGGGGTGCCCGGCCAGAATGCCTTCCCGAGCGCCAAGGTGCTTGCGAATACGCAGAACAACCCTGCCTCCGGCGTGCCTGCGGTGACGCTGACTGATGTCAGCAGCGTGACCAGCAGCGATTACACTCTTGCCCGCACGGCCACCGGATTCACGCTGACACGCCTCTCGGACAACACGGCGCTGTTCAGCAATGCGGCCTTGCCGCAAACAGTGGACGGCCTGACCATCGCCGCGCCGGCAGCGTTCTCGACCGGAGACAGCTGGCTGATCCAGCCGACGCGGGACGGTGCCAAGGACATCAGCGTGGCGATCAGCAATACGGCAAAAATCGCTGCCGCCGCGCCGGTCAGCACCGCTGCGGCATACGCCAACACCGGCTCGGGGACGGTCAGTGCGGGCAGCGTAAATCCACCCCCGCCCCCCAATGCCAATTTGCAGGATAACGTGACGATTGCGTTCATCGACGCAACGCATTTCAGCGTGACCGACAATACGACCTCGACCGTGCTTGCCGCAAGCGTGCTTTATGACCCCCTCGCTGGAGCCAGCGTTTCCTACAACGGCTGGACGGTTGAACTGAACGGCGCCCCGGCAACAGGCGACTCTTTTACTGTCGGCCCCAATACCAGCGGCGTTTCCGATAACCGAAACGCATTGCTGCTGGCCGGATTGCAGACCAGGAACCTCCTGGCCGGCAGCACAGCCACCTACCAGAGCGCATACAGCCAGATCGTCAGTGCAGTGGGCGTGAAATCGCGCGACATCAATGTCACCGGCCAGGCCCAGGCCAGCCTGGTGGCGCAAACACAGCAGGCCCAGCAGAGCATGTCCGGCGTCAACCTGGATGAAGAGGCCGCCAACCTGCTGCGCTATCAGCAGGCCTATCAGGCGTCCGGCAAGATGATGCAGATTGCCACCACCCTGTTTGAAACTTTGCTTAGCCTGGGCCAGTAAGGAGTCCTTATCATGCGCATCAGCACAAACATGCTTTACGATCTTGGGGTCGGCGGCATCCAGCAGCAGACCACCGCGCTGGTCAAGACCCAGCAGCAGGTTTCCAGCGGCCGCCGCATCCTTACGCCGCAGGATGATCCTGTCGGGGCAGCCAGAGTCCTCGAGGTTTCCCAGTCTAAATCACTGAACGAGCAGTACGATGTGAACACGGATTCTGCCACCAGCAGCCTCGGGCTCGAGGAGAGCGCATTGGCCAGCATCGGCAGCCTGATTCAGGATGCCAGGACCCTCGCAATCAATGCCGGAAACCCCACCCTGGACCACAATAACCTGGCCGGCCTGGCGGCCGATTTGCGCGGGCGCTACCAGGAATTGCTGGGGATCGCCAACAGCACGGATGGCAATGGCCAATACATGTTTTCCGGCTACAAGGGCTCGACCACCCCCTTTTCCGAAATCGCGCCCGGAAACGTGGCCTATAACGGCGACCAGGGGCAGCGGCTGATCCAGATCAGCCCGTCGCGCCAGATCGCAGTGAGCGATGCCGGCGCCGATGTGTTCATGCAGATCAAGAATGGCAACGGGACCTTCGTGACCGCAGCCAGCGCGGCCAACACGGGAACCGGGCTGGTGAGTCCCGGGACGGTGCTGGACCCGGCGCTGTGGAATGTGGCGGCCAACAGCAAGAATTTCACCATTCGTTTCGACGTGGACAGCACGGTATCTCCTGCCGTGACCACCTACGATATCGTGGACAACGTGAGCGGTAACTCGCTCCTGACGGGGACCCCCGCCGCTGCGGCCGGCCCGTATTTGCGCACCTATGCCAGCGGCAGCACCATCAGCCTCAAAACCCAGGCGCCGCCCGATACGACTGCGACACCATTCGATTACGGCGCGGAGCTGAACATACAGGGAGCGCCAGCTGACGGCGATACATTCACCATCAATGCCAGCACCAACGAAAGCATTTTCACCACGCTCAACAACTTGATTACTTCCCTGGAAGCGGCGAATGTGCCCGGCAATCAGACGGCCCTGATGAATAACCTGAATACCGCGCTAAGCAATCTGGACAATGGCCTGGACCAGGTGCTGACTGTCCGCGCCTCGGTTGGCGCGCGGATGAAGGAGATTGATTCGGTCAAAAGCGCAGGGGAGGATACCGCGCTGCAGTACGATCAGACACTCTCCAACCTTCAGGATCTGGACTACGCCAAGGCGATCACCGATCTGACCCGTCAGCAGACCGGCCTGGAAGCCGCCCAGAAGTCTTTCCTCAAGGTGCAGGGACTGTCGCTGTTCAACTATATTTAGCTGCCCCCTTCGGCTTCGCTCAGGGAGCGGCTTCGGCTTCGCTCAGGGAGCGGCTTCGGCTTCGCTCAGGGAGTGGCTTCGGCTTCGCTCAGGGAGCGGCTTCGGCTTCGCTCAGGGAGTGGCTTCGGCTTCGCTCAGGGAGTGGCTTCGGCTTCGCTCAGGGAGCGGTCCCCGTTGCCTGAGCGAAGCCGAAGGCAAGCTGACCCTACACCTCGTCAGCGTTGCCCAGCGCCGTGATATTGAAGCCGCCGTCCACATAGGTGATTTCGCCGGTCATGCCGCTGGCGAGGTCGCTGCACATGAATGCCGCCACATTGCCCACTTCCTCGATGGTGACGTTGCGCCGCAGGGGGGAGTGTTTTTCGTTGTAGCTCAACAGTTTGCCGAAATCCGAAATGCCGCTTGCGGCAAGGGTCTTGATCGGGCCGGCGGAGATGGCGTTGACGCGGATGCCCTTGGGGCCCAGGCTGGTGCACATGTAGCGCACATTGGCTTCGAGGCTGGCCTTGGCCAGGCCCATCACGTTGTAGTGCGGCACATAGCGCTCGGCGCCGAGGTAGGAAAGGGTGAGCAGGGCGGCGTTGCGGCCTTCCATCATGGGCAGGCCGGCCTTGGCCAGGGCGACGAAGCTGTAGGAGCTGATGTCGTGCGCGATCTGGAAGTATTCGCGCGTCACCGAATCCACGTAATCGCCGGCCAAAGCCTGTTTCGGCACGAAGGCGATGGAATGCACGATGCCGTCGAGGCCATCCCAGCGCTTGCCCAGCCCGGTGAACAGGCTGGTGATTTCCTCGTCGCTGGCAACGTCGCAGGGCAGGATGATGTCGCTGCCGAATTCCTTGGCCAATTCCGTTACACGGTCCCTGATCTTGTCGTTCTGGTAGGTGAAGGCCAGCTCCGCGCCTTCGCGCTGCATCGCCTTGGCAATGCCGTAAGAAATGGAGCGGTTGCTGATAAGGCCGGTAATCAGAATTTTCTTGTTGCTCAGAAATCCCATGCTCGATTCCTCAAGTGTTTTTTTCGAATGGCGTGAATTATAACCCAATTTGAATGAGGGTGATGCGGGTTGGCCGCCCTGTGCGCTTTACGCTACACTGCAACAGCGATGAAAATATTGATGTATAACCTGTTTGCCTTTCTGCTGCTGGCGGTTTCCTCTGGTGCTACGGCGGCCCCCGCGCTTGCATTGGGCTATGTGCCCAAATATCCGCCGGGCTTCCTGCATTTCGATTATGTCAATCCGGATGCGCCGAAGCGCGGCAGCCTGGCGCTCCCGGTCATGGGCAATTTTGACAGCCTCAATCCCTTTTTACTCAAGGGCATCCCGGCAACAGGGGTGACTGAGCTGGTATTCGAGACCCTGATGGAACAGTCGCAGGACGAACCCTTCAGCCAGTACGGCCTGCTGGCGCAGGATGTCGAGCTGGCAGGCGACCGGCTTGCCGTCACCTACCGCCTCAATCCGCTGGCGCGCTTTTCGGACGGGTCGCCGGTGCTGGCGGAGGATGTGAAATTTTCTTTCGATACCTTGAAGAGCCAGCTTGCCCATCCGCAATTCCGTTTCTATTGGGCCGACATCAAGCGGGTGGTGGTGGTGGATGCGCGCACGGTGCGTTTCGAGTTTGCCCGCATCAACCCTGAACTCCATCTCCTGACCGGGCAGATGCCCATTTTTTCGCGCAAATGGGGGGGCGGCAAGCCATTCGACAAGGTGGTCATGGATACCCCCCTGGGCAGCGGTCCGTATCTGGTGGACGAGGTTCATCTCGGCAAGAAAATCACTTTCAGGCGCAATCCCGCTTACTGGGCAAGGGATCTCAATGTCCGGCGCGGCATGTTCAACTTCGACAGGGTAAGCTTTCTTTATTACAAGGATGAGACAGTCCAGCTGGAGGCCTTCAAGGCCGGGGAGTTCGATTTTTCTCCGGTATACAATTCCAAGCAGTGGGCGCGCGATTACCGCGGGCCGAAATTCAACCGCGGGCTGATCAAAAAAGCGGAACTGAAGCACAGCAACAACGCCGGCATGCAGGGCTTCGTGTTCAACACCCGGCGCGCCATTTTCAGGGACAAGCGGGTGCGCAAGGCCATCACGCTGGCGCTGGATTTCGAGTGGTCAAACCGGAATCTTTTCTTCAACCAGTACCAGCGCTGCAACAGCTATTTCAGCAACAGCGAGCTGGCATCCTCCGGCATTCCCGAGGGCGATGAGCTGACGCTGCTGGAACCCTTCCGCACCCAGTTGCCGGCCGAGCTGTTTACCCGCGCCTGGCAGCCGCCTTCAACCACCCCGCCGGGCTCGCTGCGCGCCAATCTGCGCCAGGCCAAGGCCCTGCTCGCCGAGGCGGGCTGGACCTACCGCAACGGCGCGCTGCGCAATGCCCAGGGCCAGCCATTCGAATTCGAGCTGCTGCTGGCGCAGAAAGGTTTCGAGCGCATTTCCGGCCCTTTCGATCGCAACCTGGCCAAACTCGGCATCCGGATGCACTACCGCACCGTGGATGTGGCGCTCTGGCAGCGCCGCGCCGACACTTTCGACTTTGACATGGTCGTGCATGTCTTCGGCCAGTCCCAGTCGCCCGGCAACGAACAGATGAACATGTGGCATTCCAGCTCGGCCGGCAAGGAAGGCTCGAACAACATGATCGGCATCCGGGATCCGGTGGTGGATGCGCTGGTGGAAAAGGTCGTTTACGCCCCCGACCGCAAGGCCCTGGTTACGGCCACCCATGCTTTGGACCGGGTGCTGCTCAACGGCGAGTACCTGGTGCCCAACTGGTTCGTTCCCACCCACCGCATCGCCTACTGGGACAAATTCGGCTTCCCTGCGAAACTGCCTCTGTATTATCCGGCAAACGAATGGATGCTGCGTTATAGCTGGAGCCGCCAGTAATGTGGGCCTATATCCTCAAGCGCCTGCTGCTGATGATCCCCACCCTGTTCGGGGTGATGCTGATCACCTTCGTGGTGACCCAGTTCGTGCCAGGCGGCCCGGTGGAGCAGCTGATTCACCAGCTCAAGGGGCAGGGCAAGGGCGGGGAGGCGAGCGGTGCAACGGCAACCCTGTATCGCGGCGACCGCGGCCTGGATCAGGAGCGCATCGAGAGCCTCAAGGCCCTGTATGGTTTTGACAAGCCGGCGCACCAGCGCTTCTTCGAAATGATGAAGAACTATGCGACTTTCGATCTGGGTCAGAGCTATTTCCACCACAAGTCGGTAATCGAGCTGGTGGTCTCCAAGCTGCCGGTTTCCATCAGCCTGGGGGTGTGGACCTTTTTTATCGTCTATCTCACCTGCATTCCCCTCGGGGTGGCCAAGGCGGTGCGCGATGGCTCCGCTTTCGACGTGATCACCAGCACCGTGATCCTGGTGGGCTATGCCATTCCCGGCTTCGTGCTGGGCATCCTGCTGCTGGTGCTGTTCGGCGGCGGCAGCTTCTGGGATGTGTTCCCGCTGCGCGGGCTGGTTTCGGACAACTGGGCTACGCTGCCATGGCATGCCAAGATCACCGACTACCTGTGGCACATGGTGCTGCCGATCACGGCGTCGGTGGTGGGCAGCTTTGCGGTGATGACCATGCTGACGAAAAATTCCTTCATCGAGGAAATCCGCAAGCAGTACGTGCTGACGGCGCGCGCCAAGGGCCTTTCCGAAAACACGGTGCTCTACAAGCACGTCTTCCGCAACGCCGTGATTCCCCTGGTGACGGGATTCCCGGCGGCATTCATCGGCGCCTTCTTCACCGGCAGCCTGCTGATCGAGACCATCTTCTCGCTCGACGGGCTGGGCCTCCTGTCCTATGAATCGGTGCTGAAGCGCGATTATCCGGTGGTGCTGGGTACCCTGTATCTTTATACCCTGCTGGGCCTGGTTGCCAAGCTGCTGTCGGACCTGAGCTACGTGCTGATCGACCCGCGCATCCAGTTCGAGAGCGTGGACCGATGAGGGCGATCTCTCCGGCAGGGCGCGCCTGGCTGCGCTTTAAATCCAACCGCAGGGGCTATGTCAGCCTGTGGATTTTTTTGATCCTGTTCGTCCTCAGCCTGGGCGCCGAGATGCTCTCCAACGACAAGCCGCTGCTGGTGTCGTACCAGGGCGAGTATTACTTCCCGGTCGTGAAGAACTACCCGGAAACGGTGTTCGGCGGGGATTTCGCCAGCGAAACCGACTACAACGATCCCTTCATCGTGGAGCGCATCACATCCGCGGGTAACTGGGCCTGGTTCCCCATTAACCGCTACAGCTTCAACAGCATCAATTACTTTGCCGAGCTGCCCAATCCCGCGGCGCCATCGCGCCAGAACCTGCTCGGCACCGACGACCGCGGCCGCGACGTGCTGGCGCGGCTGATCTACGGCTTCCGCATTTCGGTGCTGTTCGCCATGGCGCTGACGCTGGTGGGCACGCTGGCGGGGATTCTTGCGGGGGCCTTGCAGGGCTATCTGGGCGGGCGCTTCGACCTGGTGTTCCAGCGCTTCATGGAAGTCTGGGGCTCGATGCCGGAGCTGTACCTGCTGATCATTTT